>NZ_JAHQRJ010000003.1:300000-523829 GCF_019052805.1 Noviherbaspirillum sp. L7-7A | reverse complement strand
CATCGACGAGTACTTATTCCTCGTTCATCCCAGGATCGCCGGCCACGGCCCGACCCTGTACGAGAGCGGGCTGCTCAGCACGCGACGGCTTGATCCGATCTCGGTGAGGCCGCTGCGCAACGGGACGGTCGCCATGCATTACCGCCGCGGGCGCTGAGTCGGATATAGGTCAGATTGTCTTACGATGGGCTGCGTGCGCGTTATGCCGGCAGTGAGGTGGACAAAGCGTTGGAAATCGCAGGAAGAATTGAAGTTCAATGGCCTTGAAGTGTTTCATTAGCGGCATTTACCTACAACTCCGCACTCCTACCCCAGCTTTCACCTCCCCACCAGCCCCCATAGCCATCTCAAAAAACCCCCTCACCAACTCCCCACTATCCCTCTCCCGGCAAGCCAGCATCAACTCCGTCACCGCCCCCGCATCCGCCAACGTCCGATACCGCACCCCTTTAACCCGAATCGCCGAAAACGACTCCGGCAATATCGAAATCCCGCACCCCGCCGCCACCAGCCCGATAATCGTCGACCCTTCCCCCGCCTGCAGCGCCACCTCCGGCACGAACCCCGCCTCCCTGCACAGCTGCAGCACCTGGCGCTGAATGCCAGTCCCTGCATCCGGCAGGAAGGTTACAAAGGGATGACTCGCCAAATCCCCCACCCGGATCTTCCGCTGCTTCAGCAGTGGATGCCCCACCGGCGCCACCAGCACCAGCGGTTCCTGGCGTAGGCTGACGATGTGGATGTTGGGCGGCGTCTCGCCGGCAGGTGGGCGCAGGAAGCCAAGGTCGATGACGCGGTCGGTGATTGCTTGCAGCTGGCGCATCGTGGTCAGGTCGATCATCGTCAGCGTCACTTGCGGATACTGCTTGCGGTACGCATTCACCACCCGGTTGAACACGTCGGTAAGCGGCGTGGACGCGGTGAAGCCAATGCGCAGTTCGCCTACTTCGCCGCGCTCGGCACGGCGGGCCGTGGCGCTGGCCTGGTCGGCTAGGGCCAGGATGCGGCGGGCATCGGCCAGGAACAGGCGGCCGGCTTGGGTCAGGCGTACCCAGCGCCGGGTGCGTTCCAGCAGGCGGGCGCCCACTTCCTCCTCCAGCAGCCGGATCTGCTGGCTCAGCGGCGGCTGCCCCATGTGCAGCCGCTCGGCGGCGCGGGTGAAATGCAGCTCCTCGGCGACGGCGACGAAGTAACGAAGGTGGCGCAGTTCCATGTTCTGTAAGACTTTCAAAGTATCAATACAGCCAGAAAGATATATTGGACGGTATAACAGCGCAATCCTAAGATGAAGCATTCGACGCATGTCCGTCGTCACTTACCAAGGAAACATGCTGTGCCGCATTCATCAGGCAGTCCCGCAACATCAGCCATGCCAGTACCACATCCTTCTTCGCCCGCGGCCGCCATCGTGGCGCTGGCTATCCCTTCGGCAAGTGCCGGCAGCCGGCTGCCCAAGCTCTCATCACCCGTTTTCGCCATGCCCGTGCTGAGTCCGACTTCACCCGCCACCACCATCTCGATTCCTTCTGCACCCGCTGCCACCATTCCCATGCCGTCTGTACCCGCCGCCATCCCGGTGCCGGCCCCGTCTGCATCCGCCGACTTACCACCCAAACTGCAGCGCGGCACCAAAGCCTTTCGCAATGCCAACCGCGCGTTGTTCCTCGGTGGTTTCGCCACTTTCGCGCTGGTGTACTGCGTGCAGCCGCTGCTGCCCGTGTTTGCCCGTGAATTCGGCGTGTCGGCGGCGCATAGCAGCTGGTCGCTATCAGCCTCCACCGCTGCGCTCGCACTGTCGCTGCTGCTGGCCAGCATGGTGTCGGACCGGTATGGCCGCGCCGTCACGATGAGTTCGGCGTTGATGCTGTCCGCGCTTTGCGCGATCGCTTGTGCCCTGGTCGGCGATTTTAGCCAGTTGCTGCTGCTGCGGGTGCTGCTGGGCATTGCCGTGGCCGGCATCCCGGCGGTTGCCATGGCCTATCTCAGCGAGGAATTCGACCCTGCATCGCTGGGCTATGCGATGGGCCTCTATATCGCCGGCAATGCGCTGGGCGGCATGACGGGCAGGGTGGCAACCGCGCTGCTGGCGGACTACCTGGGCTGGCGTGGCGCGCTGGCGGCGATCGGCGTGCTGGCGTTGCTGGTGGCATTGGAATTCCGGCGCAGTCTGCCGCCGTCGCGACACTTCCAGCCACGTGCGGTGCGGCTGGCCACGCTGGCCAGCGGCACCATTGGCCATTTCCAGGACCGCGGCCTGCCACGGCTGTTCCTGATCGGCTTCCTACTGGTGGGCGTGTTCGTCAGCGTGTTCAACTACCTTGGCTTTCGCCTGCTCGGACCGGAACTCGGCATGAGCCAGTCGGCGGTCAGCCTGGTGTTCTCGCTCTACCTAATGGGCATGTTCAGCTCGGTCTGGATCGGCCGCCTGTCAGACCGGCTGGGCCGGCGTCGCGTGCTCTGGATCGTGGTGCTGACCATGCTGGCCGGGCTGTTGCTGACGCTCTCGCATGCGATTTTCCTGATTGTGCTCGGCGTGGCGATGCTGACTTTCGGCTTCTTCGGCGGTCATTCGGTCGCGAGCAGCTGGGTCGGCCGCCGCGCGCTGGAAAACCGGGCGCTGGCCTCGGCGCTCTATCTGTCCTGCTATTACCTCGGCGCCAGCGTGATCGGCTCGGCGGCAGGCTGGGTCTGGGAAGCCGGCGGCTGGCCGGGCGTAGTGGCCGCGCTCGGCGCTTGCCTGGGTCTAACGCTGCTGCTGTCGCTCTCCCTGCGCAAGCTGCCGGCGCTGGCATGAGCCCGTTGCAGCAGCTTGCCTGCCGGCAGCCCGGCTTGTCCGGGTCTTGGTCAGGTGTGCGATTGGCTTGACAGTCCAGGCAGCGTCGTTAGGCTGGGCTGTTCCGGGGCGTAATGCCCGTCACCGTCCACGAACTGGGAGATAGCCATGGAACAAACATCGGCGATGTCCGCTGAAATGAAGCAATGCCTGGAAAACTGCCTTGCCTGCCACCGGCTCTGCACCGAAACCGCTGCCCATGTAATGCATGGCAGCCATCCGCATAGCGAAGCCAAGCACCTGGTAGCGCTGCTGGACTGCGCGCAGATCTGCCTGACCCATGCCGACTTCATGGCCAGGCGCTCGCCGCACCATGCCCATCTGGCCGGGGAATGCGCTGAGATCTGCGCCGCCTGCGCCGCGCTGTGCGAAGAGCATGAGGATCCCGACGGCGAAATGCAGCTGTGCGCCAAGGCGTGCCGGCGTTGCGCTGAAAGCTGCTCGCAGATGCACGGCATGCACTGAACCGGAGGACAGCCATGAACAAACTGATGATCATGCTTGCCGCCGCCATGCTGGCCAGCCCGGCGCTTTCCGCCGACCGCAGCGCGCAGCCGTCCAAGGCGAATGCGGCGCCGCTGGAAGCGCCCCGCGATACCTCACGGGAATGCAACCAGCAGGCCACGGACAAGGGCCTCAAGGGCGAGCAGCGCAAGGCCTTCCTCAACAGCTGCATGAAGAATGTCGGCAACGCCACCACGGCGCCGCAGTCGCTGGGCGACCCGAGCAAGCCGGCCTTGCAGACGTCCAAGCCCTGAGCCGGCGCGGAGAAGGCAAGGGCATGGGTATGATGCGCATACCTCATTTCCCTTGCCGTCCGCATGGCTCGTTTTCCGCCTTCACCTTGCCAATGTCTGCGCCGCGCATTGCTGGCGGTGCTGCTGTGCCTGCTGACGGCCTGCGGCACGCTGCCGCCGCTTGAGCCGCGCAGCCAGTCGCATGCCTATACCGATACCGCCGGCACCCGGCTTGGCCGGGTAATCACGCCGCTGGCGGCTGTCCATCCGGGCCAGTCCGGCATCCATCCGCTGCTCGATGCGCGCGACGCCTTCGCCGCGCGGGTGCACCTGGCGCAGACGGCCGAACGCAGCCTGGATGTACAGTACTACATCTGGCATAAGGACATGACAGGCACCCTGTTGTTCGACGCCTTGCGCGCAGCCGCAGAGCGCGGCGTGCGGGTGCGGCTGCTGCTGGACGACAACAACACCAGCGGCCTGGACGCCACGCTTGCGGCGCTTGACGCCCATCCCGGCATCGAGGTGCGGCTGTTCAACCCGCTGACGGCGCGCAACTGGCGCTGGCTGAACTACCTCACCGACTTTCACCGCGCCAACCGGCGCATGCACAACAAGTCCTTTACCGCCGACAACCAGGTTACCATCATCGGTGGCCGCAATGTCGGCGACGAATACTTCGGCGCCACCAGCGGCGTGCTGTTCTCCGATCTGGACGTAATGGCGATCGGCGCGGTGGTGCAGGCCGTGTCCGACGACTTCGACCTTTACTGGCGCAGCGCTTCGGCCTATCCGGCGCCGCTGCTGCTGGGCTCGGCTGCGCCCGATGCGCTGGCCAAGCTTGAGACAGAGGCCGCTCAGCTGCGCACTGAAGAGGCCACCTCGGCCTACATGCAGGCGCTGCGCGCTTCCTCCTTCGTGCAGGAACTGGCTGCGGCCAGGCTGCCGCTGGAATGGGCGGTCACGCGCATGGTCAGCGACGACCCGGCCAAGGCGCTGGGGCGGGCCGAGCCGGCAGGGCTGGTGCCGCAAAAGCTCAAGGCGCTGATTGGCGATCCGGTATCGCGTGTCAGCCTGGTGTCGCCCTATTTCGTGCCGTCGGAAAGCGTCGAGTTCTTCAGCGAGCTGGCCGACCGCGGTGTCGAGGTCGATATCCTTACCAATGCGCTCGAAGCCACCGATGTGGCGGCCGTGCATGCCGGCTATGCCAAGCACCGCGAGCCACTGCTCGAGGCGGGCGTGAAGCTGTATGAACTCAAGCGCCTGGCGCCGCGGCCAGCTGGCGAGCGCGAAGCGGCGCTGCGCGGCAGTTCATCGGCCACCAGCCTGCATGCCAAGACTTTCTCGGTCGACCGCAGCCGGCTGTTCGTCGGTTCCTTCAATTTCGACCCGCGCTCGGCACGCTTGAACACCGAGATGGGCTTCGTGATCGACAGCCCGACGCTGGCGGGCCAGCTCGACGCTGCCTTCGTGCAGCGTATTCCGGCCAGCGCCTACCAAGTGCAGCTGGGCAAGGACGGCCGCCTGTTCTGGACCGAACAGCGCGATGGCCAAACTATCTTCCGTGACACCGAGCCCGGCGCGACGCTGTGGCAGCGCTTCACCGTCTGGCTGCTGTCGTTGCTGCCGATCGATTCGCTGCTTTAACGCGCTTATCCGACGTTTCCGGCATCGCTGCTCTACTTGCCTATGCGCGCCTTCCCGCGAGCGAATTTGGGCAGATAACGCTGCATGCATGCTTTCAACGTCATCGACTCGCATTTGATGCAGCGTAAAGCCGATGCAATGAATCCATTCATTGCCAGAAAACTGTCAACTATTAAACAACTTATCCGTTAATCACTCTGAGCCATGGGCTCATCACAAAAAAACTCAGGAGAATAATCATGATGAAAACGTCCTTCGCACTGTTTGCCGCCGCCCTGTTTTCCGTGAGCGCCCATGCGCAGACAGCGGCTCCAGCAGCGCCCGCCAAGTCCGGCGCGCCAGCGGCAGTGGTCACCCCGGGCGCAACGAGTTGCGAAGCGCGCGCGGTGTCTTCCAGCGGTAAGCCATTGACCGGCGCCGCCAAGGCGTCCTTCGTCAAGAAATGCGAGGGTGGTGGATCGGGGGCAGCGTCCTGCGAAGCCAAGGCTGTCGGCAAGAATGGCAAGCCGCTGGCAGGCGCGGCGAAGACGTCGTTCATGAAGAAGTGCGAGGCGGACGCGGCGAAGTAGGAAGCCCACTTCATCGATCCACGGCCTGCGATGGCGAACATGGGGTAACATGATCGTGGCGCGGGCCGCGTCTGATTTGGCAGCGCTGCACATTCGTGGCGCCGCTTGCATTTCTGCTGATTGGCCTCGGCTATTCCTCTGAATCCGCTCTAGCTCCTTGGGCTTGCAGATCCTGTCTTCATGCCATGCTGCCAGGTAAGGTGCAGACAGCCCTCTGCACCGTGAACGAGTGTCCATTTCAATGTGGTAATGCGCTGCCAAGTCATCCACGCCGTGCAATGCCGGTCACAAGCAGCAGTTTGTCCATCATCCGTTCAAGCCTGCGCCAGATAGATTGACCGGTTCCGGCGCTGCCGAAAAAAAGGCAGTGGTGCCGTTCAGCGATGGGGGCAGGACCAGCTCGGCTATTCCCCTTTTTTCGGGTTAAGACACTGAAGCTGCGCAGTTGCCTGGCGCTCACGTCTCTTGCGTCGCACAGGGACCCAAATTCCCGCCTCAGCCCGCAAGCGCAGACTGCCTCTGGTCTTCAGCCAAGCACGCCCGCCAGAGTTTTTTCGCGCTGGAAAGCACAGGCACTGAGCATCGTCAGCAAGCCGCTTGCCTATGTACTCCAGGATACAGACAGGCAGCATCCCCGCGTCTACGATATTTCCTTTGCTCTTCGGAGACAGCGCGGGATGACCGCCCATGGCCGGCTGGTTCCGCAACGGAATCCGGACAGCAAGGTAATGCTGCATTGACGATCGGAGGCGAGAATCAAAATGCATACGCCAATCAATGTTCTCAGAAACCGTGCCCTACGCTTTGAATACAAGGGCTGCAGAGTGGAAATCCTTACCGAGAAAAGGGGCGGCCGATGGGCATGGTCGTTCATTGTCAACGGCACCAAGGCCAGGGCGAGCCGGCAGACCTGCTGGGAAACGCCGGCGTTGGCAGCCGACGCGGCTAAGACCGAGGCTTGCCGCTTCATCGACAGGGAAATCTGACGGCGGCAAAGGAGCCAATGCCCGCCAGCCTGACTTCCGGCAGCGATGCATCGCGTAACGGCAGGCGTGCATGAGCCTGGACAAGGCACACCCTGCGCCGGCGCGACAAGACATGGCATGCGCGGCAAGATATCCGGCTTGACTGTCCCTGACTGCATGCATGAAACAGCACCACGTCGTGTTCGCCACCGCCGGCTCGCTAGGAGATCTGTATCCCTTTCTTGCCATCGGGGTAGAACTGCAGCGGCGCGGCTACAAGGTGAGCATCGCCACCAGCATGGAGCACCGCGACAGGGTGGAATTGGCCGGCCTGGCATTCCGGCATATGCGGCCCGATCCGCCGGGCGCGCCCGATGCGGCCGCCTTCTTCGCGCGCTACATGCATCCCAAAACTGGCGCTGAGTTTGTCTATCGTGACTATCTCTCCCCGGCGATACGGCAGAGCCATGCCGACCTGTTGTTCGCCACCCGAGATGCCGACCTGCTGGTCAGCCAGTCGCTGATGGCAATGGCCGCGCCGCTGGTGGCCGCCAGCACCGGCCTGCCCTGGATCTCAGCCGTGTTTCAGCCAATGACGCTGTTCTCGCTGCACGATCGCCCCGGCTATTTGCCAGTGCCCTTGCTCCCGGACCTGTGCGCCCGCTATCCCGAGCTCCATGCCAGAGTGTTTTACTACGTGCGCAAGCACACCCGGCAATGGGTCGCGCCGGTAGCGGCGTTCAGGCAGGAACTAAGGCTCGATGCCGAACCGCATCCGATGTACGAAGGCCAGCATTCGCCGCGCCGGGTGCTGGCCATGTTTTCGCCGCTTCTGGGCGGGCGGCAGCCGGACTGGCCGGCCTCTGCCGTGCAGACCGGCACGGCAGTCTACGTCGGTGGGCAGCAGGCCCTGCCGTCGGCGTTGCAGGCTTTCCTGGAACGGCGCGACAGGCCGCTGGCGGTATTTACGCTATCCTCAGCGCCAGGCGTGCCGGGCGACTTCTACCGTCATGCGCTGGCCGCGGCGGCAAGGGAGGGCATGCGGGCGCTGCTGGTAACCAGCGGCCTGTCGGCATCGGCGCGCCTGCCGTCACCCTTGCCGGACTGGGCGATGCGGGTCGATTACGCGCCGTTCGATGGGGTGCTGCCACATGCGGCGGTGATGGTGCATGCGGGCGGCATCGGCACCATCTTTCGTGCGATGCGGGCGGGCGTGCCGCAGGTCATCATGCCGCAGGCGCACGATCAGGCGGATAATGCGCGGCGGCTGGCGCGGCTGGGCGCGGCCCGCGTGATTCCCGCCAGGCGCTTTGGCGCGGGTGTGCTGGGAAGGGCGTTGCATGCAGCGCTGGCCGACACAGGCGTGCGCGCCAATGCCGAGAGCCTGGCTGCGCTGGCGCGCCAGGAAGATGGCGTGGCGCGTGCCTGCGACGAGATCGAAGCGCAGCTTCGGATGCTCGGCGGGCATGGCCACCATACACAGCGGGGAACGCCATGCGCAGCGCAATCCGACATGCAGCCCGACGGCACCTGACGAACAACAGAAGGAAAGCAATGACCGCAATGAATGCAACGACCTCATCGATAGCGCCAGTCGACCTGCCCAAGGCCTACCGGCTGATCAACCACGGCCCCACCGTGCTGGTGTCGGCGCGGCATGAAGGCGTGGCCAATGTAATGGCCGCGGCATGGGCCTGCGCGCTCGACTTCACGCCGCCCAAGCTGACCGTGGTGCTGGACAAGGCCACCCGGACCCGCGAACTGATCGAGCGCAGCGGCGCTTTCGTGATCCAGGTGCCGACCGTGGCTCAATTGCAGCTGACCCAGCAGCTGGGAAGCTGCAGCCTGTTCAACGACCCTGGCAAGCTGCGGCATGCCGGCGCAGAACTGTTCGCCATGGATGGATATGACTTGCCATTCGTGGCCGGCTGCTCGGCCTGGCTGGCCTGCAGGCTGATCCCCGAGCCGCACAACCAGCAGGCCTATGACCTGTTCATCGGCGAAGTCGTCGGCGCCTGGGCCGATACCCATGCCTTCGTCAATGGCCGCTGGCATTTCGAGCAGGCCGATCCTAAATGGCGCAGCCTGCATCATGTCGCCGGCGGCCATTTTTATGCGACCGGCGAGCCGATGTCAGCCGGCGACGGGGATTGACACTGTCGCCAGCGAAGAACCGACAGGCCTGTGGAGAAATTACTTCACCAGGCCTTCCGCCTTCAGGGTTTCCTGCACCTTCGGACGGGTACCGACGCGGCGCATATAGGCCTGGATATTCGGCCACTTCGACATGTCGATCTTGTGGACGTTGGTCCAGTTCAGCACCGTGAACAGGTAGGCGTCGGCGGCGCTGAAGCTATTGCCGGCGATGAAGTCCTTGCCAGCCAACATCTTCTCCAGGCTGTCGAGGCGACGCGCGATGGTGGCGAGCTGGACTTCCTTCATCTCCGGCGTCAGCCTGGGATTGAACAGCGCGCCGATCTGCTTGTGGACTTCGGTGGATGCGAAATTGAGCGCAGCCATCTGCTCATAGCGCTCGAAGGCGCCGAACGGCGGCACCAGCTTCGATGCGGGCGCCTGGTCGGCCAGGTACTGGCAGATCACGCCGACTTCGGTCAGCACGCGGCCGTCGTCGAGCTGCAGCGCCGGCACATAACCCTTGGGATTGATCTGCCAGAAATCGCCGCCGTCTTCGGTCTTCTTGTTGGGGATGTCGACCTTGACCAGGTCGACCGGAATGCCAGCCTCGCGTGCCACGATATGTGGCGCCATCGAACAGGCGCCTGGCGAGTAGAAGAGTTTCATGGAGCTTCCCTGAAATGGTTGAATGGGCGGCCATGCTAGCAGAGTCGCTCCGTGGTCGCCCGCCCATTCATTCCCTGCGGGAGCAATCAGTCAGGGCGTGCTGCCTGCAGCAGTTCCTTTGCATCGGCGCAGTCGGCCAGCCGCATCGCCAACGCGAATGCCTGCTCGGCCTTCTGCTGGCCGATCACGGGCGCGCTCTGGTCAACGAATTTGGCTTTCAGCTGTTCATCGCTCATGGGCCGCTCGACGCTGCCGATCGCATGCTCGACGAACACATGCAGGGCGCGGCCGTCGGTGGTTTCGATGGTGAGATCAGCCGAGGCTTCGTCGATGCTGTCGTCGACGATGGCTTCGACCTTCGAGCGCAGCGCCACCACATCGTGACGGTTGACGATCTCGTCGGCATATTCATGCTCGCCGGCGCGGCCGAAGATCAGGCCGGCGGCGCAGGAATGGTAGACGCTGAATTTGGCCTGCAGGCCATCGGCCGGCGTCTTCTTGCCGGTCAGTTCCAGCACCAGCGAATGCACCTTCAGCGTGACCTTGGCGATTTGTTCCGGCTTCAGGTCGTATTGGTTGCGCAGCTGCACGCAGCCGTCGATGCTGGGATGGATCACAATGCCGCAGGCAAACGGCTTGTAGGTGTTGAGCGCGATTTCCCAGGTCTGGCCCAGGCGCTCGGTGATCTCGCTCCAGTCGGTCTTGTCCGAGAACACCTGCATCAGGCCGCGCGGCGCTTCCAGCGCCCGCTTCGACGCGGTATAGCCATGCTTTGCCATCAGTGCCGCCATCAGGCCGGCCTTGGCCGCGCCACCCGGATGGAAGGGCTTGGTCATGGTGCCGAACTGCTCGCGCAGGCCGATCGGCTGCGAGGCCGCGATGCCCAGCGCCATCTGGGTGCGTTCCGCATCCAGGCCCAGCAGGCGCGAACAGGCGGCGGCGCTGCCCAGCATGCCGGTCGAACCGGTAATATGCCAGCCGCGGTCATAGTGGTTTGGGTAGACAGCATTGCCGACGCGGCATGACACCTCAATGCCCAGCACCAGCGCATCCAGCATGGCGCGACCGGTCGCGCCGATATGCTCGCCCAGCGCCAGCACCGCGGAAGCCACCGGGCCGGCCGGGTGGATGATGGTCTTCAGGTGGGTGTCGTCGAAGTCGAAGGTATGCGAGCTGATGCCATTGAGCAAGGCAGCATTGGCCATGTCGACTTTCTCGGTGCGGCCCAGCAGCGAGGCTTGCGGCGCTGGCGCCAGCTCATTGACCGCGGCCAGCGCAGCCTGCACGGTTTCGTGCCCGGACGGGCCTATCGCGCAGCCTACCCAGTTCGCAAAGGTGCGATGCGCTTCGCGCTCGACCTTGTCGTCCCAGCCCCTGGACGGATGATCGACGACGAACTTCGCCAGCATTTCGGTGATTGCAGGCGCGTTGTGGTCGGCCTTGACGGTAGTATTGCGTGCCATGTGTTGCCTTCTTTGTTTAACAGGTTGAAACGGTTATTCGATATCGAGCTTGCGGACCTTGACCAGCTCCGACCATTTGGCGATGTCCTTCTTGATGTAGTCGCCAAACTGCTCGGGCGTCATCGGCATCGTCTCCAGCGCTTCGCCGGAGAGCTTTTCCTTCAGGTCGGGCATGGCCAGCTGCTTGTTGATCTCGGTGTTGAGCTTCGCCACGATAGGCTGCGGCATGCCGGCCGGGCCGACGATGCCATACCACTGCACGCCATCAAAGCCCTTGTAGCCCAGCTCTTCCATGGTGGGCACCTCCGGCAACAGGCGGTGGCGGCTGGTGCCGGTCACGGCCAGCGGCTTCAACTTGCCGCCCTTAATGTGCGGCAGCGCCGCCGCCAGGCCGGGAAACATTGCCTGCGTCTGGCCGCCCAGCACATCCATGATGGCCGGGCCAATGCCGCGGTAAGGCGCATGCACCATGAAGGTCTTGGTGTTTTCCTTGAACTGCTCCATCGCCAGGTGGGTCAGGGTGCCGGGACCGGCGCTGCCGTAGCTGGCCTTGCCCGGGTTGGCCTTCAGGTAGGCCACCAGTTCGGGCACCGACTTCACCGGCAGGTTGGGCGTGACCACCAGCACATTCGGCGTACCGCCCACCATGGCGATCGGCGTGAAGCCGTTGATGGCGTCGTAAGGCACCTTGCGCACCGCCGGATTGGTGCCGTGGGTGCCGACATAGCCCAGCATCAGGGTGTAGCCATCGGGCGCGGCCCGGGTCACGTTCTGCGACGCGATCACGCCGCCGCCGCCGCTCTGGTTTTCCACGATGAAGCTCTGGCCAAAGGCCTTGTTCAGGCGGTCGGCGATGGTTCTCGCCACCAGGTCTACGCCTCCGCCCGGCGCCACGGGCGCGACGATCTTCACCGGCTTGCTGGGCCAGGCATCCTGCGCCAGCGCCGGGTGCGGCGCAGCCAGCGCGGCGATGCCCAGCGTCAGCGCAAGTGTCTTACAGGCTAATCTTCTCTTCATGATGGTCTCCTTCGAATAGTATTTTCTGGAGCCGCTCTCCGGCGGCTTTCACGTGGCTTGCCATCAGCGCTTCACAGATGTCGGCCCGCTTGTTCTTGATGGCATCGACGATGGCGTGATGCTCTTTAATTGAATTCAGGATGCCGACGTCGGTGGACAGGTTGCGCAGCCGCGCCATGTGCAGTTTCTGCACCACGCCGCGATAGATGCCGCAGATCTCCTGGTTGCGGCTGGCATGGATGATGTCCCAGTGAAAACGCAGGTTGGCCTCGTAATACGCCATCACGTCGCGCGCCTGCACTGCTGCATCCATCGCGGTCAGCCGCTGTTCCAGCAGGGCCAGCAGCGTCGGGTCGGCATTGGCGGCGGCCTCGCGGCCGGCAAAGGCGTCCAGCACCGAACGCAACTGGTACAGGTCGCGGGTTTCGCGGTTGGACAGCTGGCGCACCAGCACGCCGGCATGTTTTTTCGATTCCACCAGCCCCATGTGCTCCAGGTCGCGCAGCGCCTCGCGCACCGGTACCCGCGACACGCCCAGGCGCGACGCGATAGTAGGCTCGGTGATCCGCTCGCCCGGGCTGAACTCGCCGCGCAGGATGGACGCCAGGATCTCGTCCCGCACCAGGTGCGCCAGCGGTACGTCGCGTACCTGGGACAGCAGGCTGCTGGCGGGGCTGTCTTCGGTCCAGGGCATGGTCAGGGACATAGCGGTTAATTCTGTTGTGAATTTCGTAGATCGTATACGATGTACGAATATCGTACAACATGATGACAGGCAAAGACCGGAAAAAAGCTTGTTGCCCTGAAACCTGCGCAGTGGTTCACTTGTGGTGCGTGTTCGGCCATAGAACGAGTGGGGCAATGTTTGCTGCCCGCTGACAAACCAAGCGTATGGCATGATGCTGCGGGCATGAAAGCTGCATGGAGGAAAATGTCTGCGACGGTGCCGCCCGCCGTCGTATCGTCGCATTACCTTACTTTCCTATTCAAACGACCAACCGCTGAAGGCATAACGATGAATCTGAACGCAAGCGCCTCTCCCGCTGTCCGAAAGCCGTTTCACCGCTTCTCCCGCGCCGTAGCCAGGGCAGGCCTCTTGGCCGTCGCCGCCGGCCTGATGCTGGCTGCGCCGGCGCATGCCGTCTATCCCGACAAGCCGGTGCACCTGCTGCTTTCCTTCCCGCCGGCCGGCGCCACCGACGTGCTGGCGCGGGCCATCGGCCAGAAGATGTCGGAGGCGCTTGGACAGAGCGTCATCGTTGAAAACCGTCCTGGCGCCGGCGGCAATATCGGCCTGATCGCCGCGGCCCGCGCGCCGGCGGACGGCTACACCATCTACCTCGGCGCGGTGACCAATGCTGCCATCGCCGCGGCTGCCTATTCCGCCCAGCCGGCCCATCTGCTGCGCGACTTCGTGCCGGTGGCGGGCGTGGGCACGGTGCCGCATATGCTGGTGGTGCCGCTGTCGACCCCGGCCCAGAACGTGGGCGAGTTGGTCAGCTACCTCAAGGCCGCGCCGGGCAAGTACAACTTTGCTTCCCAGGGGCCGGGCACGCTGTCGCACCTGGAGTCGGAGCTGTTCAAGATCAAGACCGGCGTCGATGTGCTCCATGTGCCGTACAAGGGCAGCTCGCAGGCCCTGCCGGACCTGATTGCCGGCAGCTCGGCGATGATGTTCGACAGCATCCCGGCCTCGATGCCGCATGTGAAGGCCGGCAAGCTCAAGGTGCTGGCAGTGGCCTCGGGCAAGCGGGTGTCGTCGCTGCCGGACGTGCCCACGGTGCAGGAGGCCGGCGTACCGGGCTTCGAGGCCAATAACCTGTTCGGCTTCGTGGTGCCGAAGGGCACGCCGGCGCCGGCCATCAAGGCGCTGTCGGCCGCGATCCAGAGCGCGGTGTCCGCGCCTGGCATGCGGGAAGCGATGGAGGCGCAGGGCGTCGAGTTGAAGTTCACCCCCGCCCAGGAATTCGGCAGAATGATGGAGCAGGAATTCGGCACCTGGGGCAAGGTGGTGGAAACTGCGAAGGTCAAGCTCGACTAAACGAGCGCCTCGCTCAGGCCAGGCGCGGTTGCTGACGGCAGATAGCCGATTGCCGACTTTGGCGCCGGCCGCTATGCTGGCCGGCCCATGGCGCAGGCGGCCGGCATTCACCGGAATCCGCTGGAGTCCGCCGCACCAGCCTAACCATAAGATGGAGGAAGACATGCAGAACAACCTGTCGGCATCGCTGCTCGATTATCCCTATACCTCGCAGCGCATGCCGCTGCTGGCGTCCAATGTGGTCAGCACCTCGCAACCGCTGGCCGCTTCCGCCGGCCTGCAGATCTTCGCGCGCGGCGGCAATGCGGTCGACGCGGCGCTTGCCACCGCCATTGCGCTGACCGTGGTCGAGCCCTGCATGAATGGCATCGGCGGCGACGCCTTTGCCATTCTTTGGGACGGCAGCCGCATCCACGGGCTAAATGCCTCTGGCCGGGCGCCGGCCAAATGGACGCCCGACTATTTCGCCGGCCGCGATGGAATGCCGATGCGTGGCTGGGATTCTGTCACGGTGCCGGGCACGGTGTCGGCCTGGCGTGCGCTGTCGGACAAGTTCGGCAAGCTGCCGTTCGCGGACCTGTTCGAGCCGGCCCTGCGCTATGCCCGCAACGGCTACTTGGTTTCGCCCACGGTGCACCGGCAATGGCAGGCCCAGGTAGCCGACATGCTACCGCAGCCCGGCTACCGTGAAGCCTTCGCGCCGCAGGGCAGGGCGCCGCTGCCGGGCGAGCGCTTCATTTGCCCCGGCCAGGCGCGCACGCTGGAGCGCATCGCCGCCAGCAAAGGTGACGACTTCTATCATGGCGAACTAGCGGCGGCGATCGCGGCGCATGCCAGAAATACCGGCGGTGCGCTCACTGAAGCCGACCTGGCAGCCCACCGCGTCGACTGGGTCGACCCGATCGGCATGCAATACCGCGACCTCGAACTGCTGGAAATCGGCCCCAACGGGCAGGGCATCGGCGCGCTGATGGCGCTGGGCATGCTGGCGCATTTCGACATGCAGGCCACCGGTCTGGACACCGCCGCAACCGTCCACCTGCAGCTGGAAGCCATGAAGCTGGCCTTTGCGGATATGGCCGAATACGTGGCCGACCCCGATGCCATGAAAACCGTGACCGCCACCGACCTGCTGGACCGCGACTACCTGAAGCGCCGGGCGCAGCTGATCGACCCGCAGCGCGCCGCGCCGGCCCGCGCTGGCAATCCGCATTCCGGCGGCACCGTTTATCTCACGGCGGCCGACGAGAACGGTATGATGATTTCGCTGATCCAGTCCAACTTTAAGGGCTTCGGCTCGGGCGTGGTGGTTCCCGACACCGGCATCGCCCTGCACAACCGCGGCTGGGGCTTTACCCTGAAGGAAGGGCATCCGAACCAGGTGGCACCTGGCAAGCGGCCTTTCCACACCATCATTCCGGGCTTTTTGATGCGCAACGGGGCGCCGCTGGCCAGCTTCGGCGTGATGGGCGGCTCCATGCAGGCGCAGGGCCATGTGCAGATGACCGCGCGCATCGCCGACCACGGCCTGAATCCGCAGGCCGCCAGCGATGCGCCGCGCTGGCGGGTGATGGACGACAACACCACCATCGCGGTGGAATGGAATTTTCCGCCCGAGGCGATCGAGGGGCTGCGCCAGCGTGGCCACACGGTGAAGGTTGCGCCGCGCTTCGATACCGAGTTCGGCTGCGCCCAGGTAGCCATGCGTACCGAAGGCGGCTATGTGGCGGCCTCGGACCACCGCAAGGATGGTTATCCGGTCGGCATGTAGCCGCCGCACAGGCACGCAGGTGGCAAAAGCGCCGAAAGAATCCGGGACTTTTCCGGCGCGCTTTCTATACTGGTCTTACGCAGCCTGCGCCTGGCCTACGGCAGCCCGCCCTGGGCCAGGCGCAGGCCACAATGCGAAGGAGACCATCATGAGACATCGCCTGTACTACCTGCTGCCCGACCTCTCTGCCGCCCGAGCCACGATGAACGACCTGCTGCTGGCGCGCATCGAGTGCCGGCATATCCGTTTCCTGACCGGCGGCCAGCCGTTGCCGCCGGATCTGCCCGGCGCGAGCCTGATGCAAAGAACCGACGTCGTGCGCGGCGCCGAAATGGGCATGGCCATGGGTGCCGTCCTGGGCCTGTTGGCCGGCGGTAGCCTGCTGTATTACTTCGACATCGATGGCGCCGGCATAAAGGCGGCTTTCATGGTCGCCGCAGCGCTGGCCGGCATGCTGTTCGGCGCCTGGGCGTCCAGCATGCAGGGCGCCTCCCTGCCCAATTCGCGCCTGGCTGCCTTCGATGATGAACTGCAGAAGGGCAGCATCCTGCTGATGGTGGACGTGCCATCCGGCCGGGTCGACGAGCTTGAAACCCTGCTGGCGCAGCGCCATGCGGAAATGCATTTCCGCGGCGAGGAAGCGCATATACCGACTTTCCCATAGAAAAAGCGGTTAGCCAGCTGGTGCCGGTTTCCATCGGAATACCGCCATGGAAACCGGCAAGACCATGGTGCGGTTCAGTGGCTACAACATCCATTCCTTGCAGCTGGGGAATTGGCATTGCGAGAAGCGTAAAAGCTGGGAATTTATCCAATACTTCTGAAAAGTCGAGCCGCTACGCCATGCTGGATCATGGCAGCTGAACCATTGCGGCCGATCCATTAACGGCCGCCCGTAATAGAAATGACAACAGCGTTCCATTGGCTGGCTATGCCAAGGCGGATTACTATCGTTTATCAAACGCGAGCGCATGCAAACCCGGTGCAGCAGCCTTTATTTTCAATATGTAATAACAGCCGGTCCGAATGCTGTTGCCCGTCATGCGATGAAATTGCAAAGCTCAGGCGCCAAGGATCGCACAAATATCGACCTGCTTTCCGCTCGTTTGTCGAATGCCCAGAATGGTATTGCTGACGGGATCGCTTATCGTAAAGACGACCCTTCCCAGATACAGGGTACTTCTCGGTCCGGGAGGCTCGTCGGTCGGGAAGAAAATGACAATATTATGTCCCGTTAGCGTCTGTGTGTAAGTTCCATCCGGATTAGGCGTTGTGCGACTCACGGATCCACCTGTCTTAAAGGTAACCGATGTGTCTGTGAAAACATTCGTCAATGTTTCTATTGCGCCTCTGCCAGCGCTGAGCACGCGCACAGTATTGCCGTTCTGGTCGTGAAATTCCTTGGAAACCCGGTCCACGCCTTCATTGACAGCAATGCGCAAATCAAAGTTGGGGCAACCCGACCCGGCCGGCACAGTAATCTCGAATGGGCCAAATTGCTGCAATGGCGGTGCGGCCGCCGACTGGGTCATCGGGAGCATGGCCCCACATAGTGCAATTGGCACGGCGCAAGCAAGCCGTCCTATCTTTTGACCCAACGTCCATCGATGCGCATATTCGTTCATGGCGTTACCTCTATTAAATAATGGTTAACTTTTGGTGACCACAATTGAATATAGAAGTCACGTCCATCGATAAATTGATGAATGTCATACTTCAGGAAAACGCCTTTTCATTTCGATATTTGCGTAGCCGACTTGAAAGGCAGCGTAAAAAAGTGAAACGCTGTTTTTTGGAAAATGTCTTTTCAAGACAACTGTTTTGAGGAAAATTGCGGAATTTAAGTTTTTTAAAAGGAACGTTCATATGAAATACCCTTATGTTTCCGCCTGAAATCGGGCGACTCGATAATATGCATATTTGATTAATTTTTTATGCAAGATTTATCTGGAAAATTGTCGTGTTGGTTCAAATTAAGTGGAATTTATTTCGCAATAAGTAATTTGCCATTCGCAAACGAAAGACGGTCAGGCAGAACGTGAATAAGCAATGGCTGAAACAAGGTCGCATCGATCCTTTATCGTCGTGGACTGTTGCGCTCATCTAGTGATGCCGCTTCGTATTTTTTACGGCCCTTGCATGCGCTTGCAGTCTTTAGCAAGCGTAGCCTGGGCGGAGCGCAAGCGAAACCCGGGAACTCACCGTTCGCTAACGCGAAGCCGCGTCGCGTCGCGCCGCCGGCCCTTTGTACCGGAAAAAAACTGAAAGGCAGGCCTGCGTTCGCGCCGGCGAAGTGATGGCATGGCATGGCACGCGCATCAGGCCTGCCATGGCGCGTCCGCCCGGCAGGCTAAAGCAATGTGTCCTGGGGCCTCGTAGACTACTAGGCCTGCGCAGCCGGCGCTGGCCGCGTCAAGCTCCATCCCTTGGCCGGCAGGCTGATCGACACCCCGGCCGCGATCAGAAGCAGCACGCCGGCGCTGCCGAAGGCAGGCCAGTGGCTGCCGAAGCGCTCGAAGCCCCAGCCGCCCAGCCAGGTGCTGAGCATCGCCCCTACCTGATGCCCGAGATAGGCCATGCCATACATCAGACCAACCAGGCGCACGCCAAAGACGTCGGCCAGGATGGCAGAGGAACTCGCGATGCTGCCGGCCCAGACCAGGCCGCCGATGGCCGCGGCAATATACAGCTCCCAATGGGTGCCGACCACCAGCAGCGCAAAGAAGCCCAGTCCACGGATCAGGTAGATGGTGCCAAGAATGTTCCGGCGCGGCAACCGGTCCGACAGCCTGCCCAGCACCAGCGTGCCGAAGATGGCAACCAGGCCGATGATGCCCACACCCATTGAACTGGTCATCGCATCGTAGCCATGGTCCATTAGCATCGGCACGCCATGGGTGCCCAGCAGGTTCATGCTGAAACCGCAGGCGAACAGGCCGAGCACGATTTTCCAGAAGGGCGAGGTCCATATCGCCTCGCGAAAGCGCAGGGTTTCAGGGCCGGTTGCACCCGCCATCTCGCGCTGGCGGATCTGCTCGGGCAACAGGTCGGTGCCGGGCGGCGCTTCTTCGCGGATGACGAACAGGGCGGCTGGTACCGTCACCAGCGTGAAGGCGGCAGCAAAGCCGAGCAGGGTGGCCTGCCAGCCGGCCCGGTCGATGAAGAAGGTCAGCAGCGGCGTCATCAGCGCCATGCCGGCCATGGAGCCGGTGGACAGGAAGAACAGCGCCATGCCGCGCTGCCGCGTGAACCAGCGGCTGATCACGGGCGTGAGCGCCACCGGGCTGGTGAAACCCAGGCCAATCGACAGCAGCACGCCAAAGGACAACCCGAAGCCAACCGGTCCGCGCGCCATGACCGTCCAGAGGGATGATCCAATCACGATCGCTGTGCCAGTCAGCAGCACGGCGCGGGTGCCGATGCGGCCCACCAAGTAGCCGGCCACCGGCATGGCCAAGCCATAGCACAGCATGCCGATGGCAATGATGCCCGCTAGCAGGCTGCGGCTGAATCCCAGGTCCTGCGACATTGGCAGGAAGAACGGCCCGATGCCCAGCCGCATGCCGACAGTCAGCAGCGTGAGCAGGGTGGCGGCGGCGACGATGTTCCAGCCGAAATACCAGCGTTGTTGATTCATGGCGATCGAGAAAAGGCGCAGACGCCGGAGAGCATCCTGTTTAAAGAAGGCAAGTTAATGCATGAACCGTTCGATCTTAGCAATGAATCAGCGTATCGGCGTGTTTCTTTCGCTGGATTGTTCCACGCTTCTGGCAGGTAACCCGAAGTCGGCATTTCTTGCGTACACATAATTCATAATTTTGAATACAAAATGTAATAGACATTATGCAGAATGTTCGGCAAGATCATGCCCAGACGCCGCTCGCCGATGAAGCGGCCTGCATCAACACAGCTATGGAGACTGCATGAAACCCTTTTCGCTGATGGCCGCAGCCGTCGTCTGCGCCTCGTCCATTCCCGTCACCGCCAGCGCGGCGGACTGGCAGCCTACCCGCCCGATCGAGTTCATTGCTTCTGCCGGCGCCGGCGGCGGCACCGATGTGTTTGCCCGCACCGTCCAGTCCGCCATCAACAAGAACAAGCTGCTATCCCAGCCGGTCATCGTGAGCAACAAGGGCGGCGGCAGCGGCGCCGAAGCCTTCGTGTATGCCAAGACCAACTCAAAGGACCCGTACAAGGTCTACTTCGGCACCCAGGACGTCTACCTGCTGCCGATCGGCTCGAAGCTTTCCTATGCACCATCCGACCTGACGCCGGTCATCTCGATGCTGTTCGATCCTTTCCTGCTGTGGGTCAATCCCGAGTCCGGCATCACCGATGTGGCCGGCTTCATCGAGAAGGGCAAGGCAAGTCCGAACGGCTTCAAGGCCGGCGGCGCCAAGGCCAAGGAAGCCGATGAAACCCTGGTCTCGCTGATCAAGGGCGCCACCGGTATCAACGTGCGCTATGTGCCTTACAAGAGCGGCAGCGAAGTGGCTGGCCAGCTGGCCGGCAAGCACCTGGATTTCAATGTCAACAACCCGGCCGAGAGCATAGAGCAATGGCGCGCCGGCGCGCAGCGTCCGCTGTGCGTGTTCAGCGCCAAGCGCATGCCGGGCAAGGCCGTGGTGGGCGAAGGCAAGTCCTGGGCCGACATTCCGACCTGCAAGGAAGCCGGCCTGAACGTGCGCCCGTTCGAGCAGCCACGCACCATCTGGTTGGCCGCCAACATGGAGCCCGGCGTGGTCGAGTTCTACAAGGATTTGTTCCGGAAGGTAACCCAGACGCCAGAGTGGAAATCCTATATCGAGCGTTCGGTGACAATCCCGACCGTGATGGTGGACGCCGAGCTGCGTTCCTTCATCGCCAATGACAAGACCGGCTACGAAGAGATCTTCAGCCGCAATGGCTGGTCATCGCATTAAGCCGCATTAAGCCGCGTTAATCAAATTGCGGTGCGCGCCATGGCCGTTCGTGGTGGCGCGCACTGGCACTGTCCGACACAGACACGCAGCATCGACGTCTGCCCAACCGCACGAGGTTTTTATGTTCAATACGCGTTTTGCCATGGAAGTGGCGACCGCGCTGTTCACGGCCCTGCTGGGCCTGATCATCTGCATTGGCTCTGCCAGGCACGGCATTTCCTGGAATGAGCAGGGGCCGGAAGCCGGCTTCTTTCCCTTCTATATCGGCTGCATGGTGCTGATCGGCAGCGCCGTTAACCTGGCGCAGGCCGTGCTGGCACGGCGCCGTCTCACCAGCCATTTCATCGAGTTCGACCGGGTACGCGACGTGGCCGCCTTCTTCGTCGCCATCGTCGCGTTCGCCGTGCTGGTGAGCCTGCTCGGCTTGTACGTGGGCATTGCGCTGTACCTGCCGGCCGTCACGCTCTGGAAAGCCAGACTGCGACCGGCACGCGCGGCCCTGCTGGGCTTGGGTGCGGCACTGTTCTTCTATGTCTGCTTCGAATACGCATTCAAGCTGCCGCTGCCCAAGGGGCCGCTGCTGAACCTGTTCGGCATCTATTGATGTGCGCAACCGGGCAAGGGAAAGGAAATCATGGGTAATTTTCAATCGCTGATGGATGGCTTCAGCGTGGCGCTGACCTACCAGCATGTGTTCATCATGGTGGCCGGCGTGCTGCTGGGCCTGGTGGTGGGCGTGCTGCCCGGCCTGGGTGCGCCGAACGGCGTGTCGCTGCTGCTGCCGCTGACCTTCACCATGGACCCGGTGTCGGCTATCATCCTGCTCACCAGCATGTACTGGGGCGCGCTGTTCGGCGGCTCCACCACCTCCATCCTGTTCAATATTCCCGGCGAGCCGTCGTCGGTGGCCACTACTTTCGATGGTTATCCGATGGCGCAGAGCGGCCAGGCCGGACGGGCGCTGACGCTGGCCTTCGCCTCGGCCGGTTTCGGCGCGCTGGCCGGCGTGCTGGTGATCACGCTGCTGTCGGGCTGGATGGCCGGCTTTGCAATGAAGTTCGGGCCGGCGGAATTCTTTGCGGTGTACTTCATCGCCTTTGCCGGCTTCATCGGCATGTCCAGCGGCGCGCCGTTCAAGACCCTGGTGTCGATGGGCCTGGGCTTTGCGCTGGCGGCGGTCGGTATGGATACCGTGTCCGGCGCCTCGCGCCTGACCTTCGAGTTCGACAACCTGATCGGCGGCATCAGCTTCCTGATCGCGGTGATCGGCCTGTTCGGCTTCGGCGAACTGCTGCTGACCATCGAGGAAGGCGCCCGCTTCCAGGGCGTGCGCGCCAAACTGCGGCTGCGCGACATCGTCGCCACGCTGGTGGAGCTGCCGCGCTACTGGAGGGACCTGCTGCGCAGCAGCCTGATCGGCTGCTGGATGGGCATTACACCCGGCGGCCCGACCGCGGCGTCCTTCATGAGCTATGGCATTGCGCGCCGCATGTCCGGCAACCGCGACAGCTTCGGCAAGGGTGCGCCGCAGGGTATCGTGTCGCCGGAGACCGCCGACCATTCCGCCGGCTCCTGCGCGCTGCTGCCGATGCTGGCGCTGGGCATTCCCGGTTCGGCCACGGCGGCGGTGATGATGGGCGGCCTGATGATCTGGGGCCTGTCGCCGGGGCCGATGCTGTTCGTCGAGCGGCCTGACTTCGTCTGGGGCCTGATCGCCAGCATGTACATGGGCAATGTGATCGCCGTGGTGCTGGTGCTGGCAACGGTGCCGTTCTTTGCCGCGATGCTGCGCATCCCCTTCAACATCATCGGGCCCATCATCGTGGTGGTGTGTCTGACCGGCGCGCTGACGGTAGCCAACAAGGAATTCGACATTTACATGGCGCTGGCCTTCGGCGTGATCGGCTATGTGTTCAAGAAGCTCGACTATCCGCTGGCGCCGCTGGTGCTAGCCATGGTGCTGGGCGACAAGGCCGAGGATGCCTTCCGCCAGGCGATGATTGCTTCCGATGGCTCGATGGCGGTGTTCTGGTCCAATTCGCTGGTGGCCACCATGATGCTGGTGGGCTTGGGCCTGCTGAGCCTGCCGCTGTTCGGGCTGCTGCGGCGGCGCAAGGCCGCGCCGGCGCCCCTGGTCGAACAGTCTGCGTAAAGAGAGAACGAGGAGAACGCGATGGACAATCAACTGGCATCGCAGCGCATCGTGCGCAGCAGCCTGCACGACACCCTGGTGAGCCATCTACGCGACCTGATCATGCGCGGCGACCTGCGGCCCGGCGACAAGCTGCCCGAGCAGAAGCTGTGCGAGCGCTTCGGCGTGTCGCGCACCCCGATGCGGGAAGCGGTCAAGGTACTGGCGGCGGAAGGCGTGCTGCGGCTCGTGATCAACCGCGGCGCTATCGTCGCCGAGACCACGCCGCAGGAGATCGAGGAACTGTTTCCCATCATGGCCGCGCTCGAAGCGGTGGCGGGCGAACAGGCATGCAGGAACGCCACCGAGGCCCAGGTGGTCCGGCTGCGCGAGTTGCATAACCAGATGGTGGCGCATTACGAGGCAGGGCAGGAGTCTGCCTATCTGCAGAACAACCGGCTGATCCACGAGGCGATTCTGGAAATGACCTGCAACGCCACGCTAATCGGCATGTACCACCAGCTGCTGACCCGCATCCACTGCATCCGCTTCATCGCCGGCAAGACCGAACAGCAGTGGAAGAAGGCGCTGGACGAGCATGAGCAGATCGTCGCCGCGCTGGAACAGCGCGACGGCAAGCGCCTGGGAGAGCTGCTGCGCGCCCATGTGCTGGATACCACGGTGCAGATCACCACCGACTACATCAACCGCACGCCGCCGGCGCAGCGGGACGTGGCCTGAGCGCCATCGACATTGAAAAGGAAAACGCAACCATGAGCACCGGACAAGTCCACCTGAGCATCAACAACGGCGTGGCCGCCATCCTGATCGACCGGCCCGCGGCGCGTAACGCCATGACCTGGAACATGTATGAACAGCTGGCGGCGCATTGCCGCCAGATCAGCGCCGATTCCTCGGTGCGGGTTGCCACGGTGCGCGGCGCGGGCGGCGAAGCCTTCGTCGCCGGCACCGACATCGAGCAGTTCCTGGCCTTCAAGGGCGGCGAGGACGGCATCGATTATGAAAAGAAGATCGACGCGATGATCGAAGCCATCGAGCGCCTGCCCATGCCCACCGTGGCCGTCGTCGAGGGCTGGGCCATCGGCGGCGGCCTAGCCATCTCGGCCGCCTGCGACTTCCGCGTGGCCACGCCCAATGCCTCGTTCGGCGTGCCGATCGCCCGTACGCTGGGCAACTGCCTATCGATGGCCAACTATGCGCGGGTGGTAGCATCGTTCGGCGCGCCGCGCGCGCGTCGCATGCTGCTTTTGGCCGACACCGTGGGCGCGCAGGAAGCGCTGGACTGTGGCTTCCTGACCGAGATCGCCGAGCCGGCCGAGCTGGAAGCGAAGGCGGTGGCGCTGTGCGGCCGATTGCTAAAGAATGCGCCGGTCACGATGCGTGCCTCCAAGGAAGCGATCCGGCGCATCGTGGCCGCCGGCCTGCCCGATGGCGACGACCTGGTGCGCATGTGCTACGGCAGCAGCGACTTCAGGGCCGGCGTCGAAGCCTTCATGAACAAGAGCAAGCCGGTCTGGACCGGCGCCTGAACAAGCGGACACAAGCGGACACCAGCGGCCTCGGGCCGCGATCGATAACGGAAAGAGGGGAATCAAGATGGCAGGACCACTTAGCGGCATGCGGGTAATCGAACTGGCCCATATCATGTCTGGCCCGGTATGCGGCATGATGCTGGCCGACATGGGCGCCGATGTGATCAAGGTGGAAAAGACCCCGGACGGCGATGACTCGCGCCGCTTCGCGCCGGTGCTGGACTGCGGCGAATCGGCCTCCTTCATGATCGTCAACCGCAACAAGCGCGGCATTGGCCTGAACTTGAAGACCAAGGGCGGGCGCGACGTGCTGGCGCGCCTGCTGGCCGACGCCGACGTCGTCACCGAGAACTACCGCGGCGGCACGATGGAGAAGTTCGGCCTGGGTTACGAGGAACTCAAGCGCATCAACCCCGGCCTGATCTACTGCTGCATCTCTGGCTTTGGCCGCACTGGCCCGTTCGCCGACAAGGGCGGCTTCGACCTGATCGCGCAGGGCATGAGCGGCCTGATGAGCATGACCGGCGAGGAAGGCCGTCCGCCGATCAAGGCCGGATCCCCGGTGGCCGACATCAATGCTGGGATCCTGGCCGCGCTGGGCATTGCCGCCGCCTATGCGGAAAAGCTGCGCACCGGCCTGGGCCAGGTTGTCGACACCTCGCTGTTCGAAGCCGGCCTGCAACAGATGTACTGGCCGGCCGCGAACTACTTCGGCAACGGCACTATCCTGCCCAAGATGGGTTCGGCCAATTCCACCAGCACGCCCTACCAGGCGTTCCGCTCGAAGGATGGCTGGATCAATATCGGCGCGGCCAACCAGGCCAATTACGAGCGCCTGGTGGAAGTGCTGGACATGCCCGGCCTGGCGGCGGACCCGCGTTTCCGCACCAACTCGGACCGCATGGCCAACCGTGAGGCGCTGGTCGAATTGCTGACCGGGCGGCTGCAGACCCGCACCACCGATGAATGGATGGTGCTGTTCGATGAAGCCGGCCTGCCGGCCGGCCCGGTGCTAGAAATACCCGACGCGCTGGCGCATCCGCAGGCGCTGGCGCGCGACATGATCGTCGAGACGGAACATCCCGCGGCCGGCCCGGTCAAGGGCATCGGCCTGCCGATCCGCTTCTCGGGCGGCAAGAGCGATGGCAAGCGTCCAGCGCCGATGCTGGGCGAGCATACCCGCGCCGTGCTCGAAGAGCTGGGCTATTCCGCGGACGAAGTGGCGCAGCTGGTCAGCGACAACGCGGTGCTGGTAGGCAAGGCGCCCGCCGGGGCAACTGCGTGAGCCGCGGGCGGCGCGCATGACGGCGCGGCCGGAAGGCGTGCCGGCCTTTCCGCTGGCGGCGGTGCTGTACCTGGCGCTGGCTTCCTTCGGCAGCGCGCTGTCGCTGCGGGTGACGGATGCGCAATTGCCGCGCCTGGCGGCGGAGCTCGGCGTGTCGCTGGGCGGCGCGTCCTATGTGGTGACCACCTTCTCGATCGCCTATGGCGTGTCGCAGCTGTTCTTTGGTCCCTTAGGAGACCGCCATGGCAAATACCTGGTGGTGGCCTGGGCCTGCATGGCCTGCGCGGCAACGGCCGCCGCCTGCGCGCTGGCGCCGGGTTACCAGACCCTGCTGGCGGCGCGTCTCCTGGCCGGCGCCACCGCCGGCGCGATCATTCCGCTGTCGATGGCCTGGATCGGCGACGTCGTGCCCTACGAGCAGCGGCAGCCGGTGCTGGCGCGCTTCCTTACCGGCCAGATCCTCGGCCTGTCGTCGGGCGTGCTGGTCGGCGGCTTCGCGGCGGACCACCTGAGCTGGCGCGTGCCCTTTATCGGCATTGCGCTGCTGTTCGTGGTCATCGGCGCGTTGCTTCTGTCGACCAACCGGCGACTGCCGGCATCGGCGCGGCAGACCCGCAGCGCCGACGGACCGATGCTGCGCCGGACCATGGCCGAATTCACCGAGGTGCTGCGCAAGCCCTGGGCGCGGGTCGTGCTGCTGACCGTGTTTCTCGAAGGCGCTTTTCTGTACGGCGCCTTTGCCTTCATCGCTTCCCACCTGCACCGGGTGCTGGGCATGTCGCTGTCCTCGGCCGGCACTGTGGTGATGTTGTTCGGCATGGGTGGCCTGGTGTTCGCCGGCAGCGCCAGCCGCGTGGTGGCGGCGCTGGGCGAGTCTGGCCTCGCGCGCTGGGGCGGCCTCCTGCTGGCGGGCTCGCTGCTGCTGATCGGCATCGCGCCCAACCTGTGGTGGGCGCTGCCGGGTTGCCTGGCGTCCGGCCTGGGCTTCTACATGCTGCATAACACCTTGCAGATCAACGCCACCCAGATGGCGCCCGAGCGCCGCGGCGCGGCGGTGGCGTCGTTTGCTTCCTGTTTCTACCTCGGGCAATCGGTCGGGGTGGCAGTGGCCGGCGCGCTGGTCGAGCGCAGCGGCACTGCGGCCATCATTCTGATGGGCGCGGGCGGCGTGCTGCTGCTGTCACAGCATTTTGGCTGGCGGCGCAGCCAGCGGCCGAGAGTGCCGGCGGTCTGATGCCAGGACTAATTTGAATGCACTTTGGCAATCAGAAATTGCTTGACTGAGCTGGCATTTCGTATATTGTATTCAAAATGTAATTTTGCCACGGCTGATTTCAGCAGTGCCTGATGCCTGAAATTCGATATCAATAAACATACGGCGCAAAGCCGATGAGGAGACAACAGTGCCTGATCGTTCCAATTATCGTTCCATTTCATCACGCCCCGTCAGGTCGGCCCTTGCGCTGTCGCTGGCCGCGCTGTGCCTGGGCGGCGCCGGTGCGGCGCAAGCATGGGAGCCCACCAAGCCGGTGGAAATCGTCGTGCCCTTCAGCGCCGGCGGCGCCACCGACCAGATGGCGCGCTCGATCCAGGGCATCATCACTAAGCACAAGCTGATGAAGCAGGCCATCGTGGTCCAGAACAAGGCTGGCGCCAGCGGCGCGGAAGGCCTGCTGGACATGAAGGCCTCGACCGGCGACGCCCACAAGATCGTGGCTTCCTCGTCAGGCCTGTACACGGTGCCGCTGGCGACCGGCCTGCCGTTCAACTGGCGCGACCTGACGCCGATCGCGATGGTGGCGCAGGACCAGTTCGTCCTCTGGGTCAATAGCGATTCACCCTACAAGACGGTCGGCGACTACCTGGCCGCGGTGAAGAAGAGCCCGGAAACCTTCAAGATGGGCGGCACCAGTTCCAAGCGCGAAGACCACATGATCACCGCGATGATCGAGAAGAAGGCCGGCGTAAAGTTCACCTACATTCCGTACAAGGGCGGCGGCGAGGCGGCAACCCAGCTCTCGGGCAAGCACATCGATTCCAACATCAACAATCCGTCGGAATCGGTCGGCCAGTGGCGCGCCGGGCAGCATCGCGCGCTGTGCCTGCTGTCGCAGACGCGCAGCAGCTACAAGGAAAAGGTCACCGAGACCCAGAGCTGGTCTGACATACCGACCTGCAAGGAGCAGGGCCTGGACGTGGAATACGAGATGGTGCGGGTCTTCCTGCTGCCGGGCAAGGTGCCGGCCGAGGCTGTGAAGTTCTACGAAGACCTGTTCCAGAAAGTGGTGGCTACGCCGGAATGGAAGGCCTATGTCGAGAAGAATGCATTGAAGCCCACCGTGGCGGTGGGTCCGGCGCTGAAGGACTTCCTGGAAAAGGACGAGAAGGCGCACAAGGAGATCATGAGCTACGCCGGCTTCATGGCCAAGTAAGTCTCTCTGGCGGCATGCGCGCTGCGCATGCGGCCCTGCGTTTTTGTTACCACGGATTGCTATTCCCTACATCATGAGCGCACCACACGACACCCACGCCCCGGCGGAAGGGAACGATACCGCCATTACCCGCCGAACGGCCGAGATCACCGTCGGCATCCTGATCGCCGTGATGGCGGCGGTCGTCATCGTCAGCAACTACCAGCTCGGCGCTGGCTGGGCCAGCGACGGCCCCGAAGCCGGCTATTTCCCGATGCGCATGGGCATCATCATCTTCCTTGGCAGCCTGTTCGTGATCTTCCAGGCATGGAAGAAAAAGGATAGCGAACCCTTCGTCGAAAAGGCGCAGCTGCGCCTGGTGGCCACCGTGCTGCTGCCGCTGATTGCCTATGTGACCGTGCTGCAGATGACCGGCATCTATGTGGCCTCGGCCATCTTCATCGCCGCCTTCATGCGCTTCATTGGCAAGTTCGGCTGGCTCAAGTCGGTGCTGGTGGGCCTGGGCATTAGCGGCACGCTGTTTTGGATCTTTGAAATTATGTTCCAGGTGCCCCTGCCCAAGGGTGCGCTGGAAGCGCCGTTTGGCTACTGACAGGAGTTGCGATGGAAGACTTATCCCTGCTGATGAATGGCTTTGCCACGGTGCTGTCGTGGCAGAACATCGGCCTGATGGCCATCGGCATCCTGCTCGGCATCGTGGTCGGCGTGCTGCCCGGACTGGGCGGCCCCAACGGCGTGGCGATCCTGCTGCCGCTGACCTTCACGATGAACCCGACCTCGGCCATCATCCTGCTTTCCTGCATCTACTGGGGCGCGCTGTTCGGCGGCGCGATCACCTCGGTGCTGTTCAATATTCCTGGTGAAGCCTGGTCGGTGGCAACCACCTTCGACGGCTATCCGATGGCCCAGCGCGGGCAGGCCGGCGAGGCGCTGACCAGCGCCTTCACCGGCTCCTTCATCGGCGCGCTGGTGGGCGTGCTGATGATCACCTTCTTGGCGCCGCTGGTAGCAAAGTTTGCGCTGCGCTTCGGCCCGCCCGAATTCTTTGCGGTGTACTTCCTGACCTTCTGCAGCTTCGTCGGCATGGGCAAGGAGCCCAAGGCCAAGATCGTGATTTCGATGTGCATCGGCTTCGTGCTGGCCGCGGTCGGCATGGACACGATTTCCGGCCAGCTGCGCATGACCTTCGGCCTGCCGGTGCTGCTGCGCGGCTTCGATTTCCTGGTGGCCGTGATTGGCCTGTTCGGCATCAGCGAGATCTTGATGACGATGGAAGAGGGCCTGGCCTTCAAGGGCAAGCATGCAGCGATCGACCTGAAGGTGGTGCTGAAGACCTGGGCCGGCATGCCGCGCTTCTTCATGACGCTGATGCGTTCCTCGGCCATCGGCTGCTGGCTGGGCATCACGCCCGGCGGCGCTACCGCCGCCTCCTTCATGGGCTACGGCGTGGCCAAGAAGTTCTCGCGCAATCCGGACAGCTTCGGCAAGGGCAACGTCGAAGGCGTGCTCGCGCCCGAGACCGCGGCTCATGCGGCCGGCACCAGCGCGCTGCTGCCGATGCTGGCGCTGGGCATTCCCGGCTCGGCCACCGCGGCGGTGCTGCTGGGCGGGCTGATGATCTGGGGCCTGCAGCCTGGGCCGCTGCTGTTCGTAGAGCAGAAGGACTTCGTCTGGGGACTGATTGCCAGCATGTACCTCGGCAACTTGGCCGGGCTGATCATCGTGCTGGCCTCGGTACCGCTGTTTGCCGCCATCCTGCGCATCCCGTTCTCCATCATCGCGCCGGCGATCCTGGTGATCTGCGCCATCGGCGCCTTCACGGTGCACAACGCCCAGTTCGACATCTGGCTGATGCTGATCTTCGGCATCATCGGCTATGTTTTCAAGAAGCTTGACTATCCGCTGGCGCCGCTGGTGCTGGCCTTGGTGCTGGGCGACCGCGCCGAGGATGCGTTCCGCCAGAGCATGCTGGCTTCTAAGGGCGGACTGGGCATCTTCTGGAACAACGGCCTGGTAGGCACCATCATGACCCTGGCCGTAGCAGGACTGGCCTGGTCAGTGATAGGCGGCCTGCGGGAACGCTACCGGCTGCGCGCTGCCTGAGGCATCCGACGGATAAAAAAACGGCGCCTGCGGGCGCCGTTTTTTTGATCAGCCCCGGAAAGCGATGCCGGCGTTGCGGCTCTGAGCCAGCCCACCATGCCATCATCGTTGCTGGATTTAATCGATGCTACAGCAGGGCCCCGGCTGACGATACTGCAGCCGCCGCAGCGTTCATCACCGCGCCCGGCACGGGCGGCGCGGGCTGGTCCGCAGCGCGGATGCGCATCTGTGGATGGTTTGCGAACAGGTCCGACACCCACTCCACGAAGACCCGCACCTTGGCCGACAGGTGGCGATTCTGCGGATAGACGATATGCACCGGCAGCGGCTCGCTGGTCCAGTCAGGCAGCAGCTGTACCATGCGTCCCGCGGCGACATGCTGCAACAGCAGGTAGTCGGTCATCTGGATCACGCCCAGGCCTGCCAGCCCAGCCTGCACATAGGTATGCGAGTCATTCAGCGCAATCACGCCGCGCATGGCAATGTCGATGCGTTCCTCGCCGCGCCGGAAATCCCAATCGAAGGTTTTGCCCGTCTTGGCCGAAAAGTAGTTCACGCAGCGATGGCGTTCGAGGTCGCGCGGATGCTGCGGCACGCCATAACGTTCGAGGTAGGCCGGCGAGGCGGCGGTCAGGAAATTGATCACGCCGACGCGGCGCGCAATCAGGTTGACGTCGCCAAGCTCGCCGCCGCGTATGGCGCAGTCCACGCCTTCCTCGACCAGGTCGACCGGGCGGTCGGTGCTGCCCAGTTCCATCATGATGTCGGGGTAGCGCTCGAAGAAGGCCGGAAGGGCCGGAATCAGCACTTCGCTCGCCAGGCCGGTTGCCATGTCCACCCGCAGCCGCCCGCTCGGCGACACGCGCGAGCGCGACAGCGATTCATCGGCATCGCGCACGTCGGACAGGATGCGCACGCAACGCTCGTAGTAGGCAGCGCCATCGGTGGTGACGGTGACAAGGCGGGTAGTGCGGTGCAGCAGCTTGGCTGAGAGCGAGGCTTCCAACGCCTGTACCAGCGTGGAAACAGTGGCCTTGGGCAGCTGCAGTATGTCCGCCGCCCGCGTGAAGCTGCCAGTGTCGACCACCTGTACGAACACCTCCATGGCCTGAAATTTGTTGTTCATGATCTTGATTGTTCATGTTGCTGAATAATGGATTCGCAATTACGCGATTTATTAAATTCTAGTCGAAGTCTATATTGTCGGCACGGCGGGTTGATTCGATAGCCGGATGGGAACAGGAGTTGGCCATGACATATCGCGACAGAATTCTTGCAAGCCATGCGCTCGCGCCGGGCGCGGCACGGGTGCGCGTCGCTGGCGAGGGGCGGCGATGAACCCGGTTGACGTCAATGACAGGCAGGCCGCACTGGCTGGCGACGGCGAGCATGAACTCGAGTCGCGTGAGCTGGAAGTGGCCGGTTTCGAAGGTTCCCTCGCGGGCCGTCTGTACCGCGCGGTGGTCGATGGCAGGCGCGACCTGCTGATCGTGTTCTTTCACGGCGGCGGCTTCGTCGACGGGGACCTGGACGAGGCCGACGGCTTCCTCCGCCGGCTGGCCGTTGCCAGCGGCTATCCGGTAGTGCTGTCTTCCACCTATACCCTGGCGCCGAACAAGCCCTTCCCGGCGGCGGTCGAGGATGCCCATGCGGTGCTGGCCTGGGCGGGCAAAAACAAGTCCAAGCTCGGCTGGACCGGCAAGCGCATGCTGGTAGCCGGCATCGAGGCCGGCGGCAATATCGCCGCCGTGGCCGCGATGATGTCGCGCGACCGCGGCGCGCCACGGCTGGCTGGCCAGATCCTGATCATGCCGATGCTCGACCCTGGCCTGTCGACCTGCTCGATGCGTGAAATGCCTAGCTGCCCCGACAAGGCCAAGGTCGTCGATGAATGCGTCGCTGCCTACCGCGGCTACCTGCCGCATGCGGCTGACCGCAGCCATCCGTATGCCTCGCCGCTGCAGTCGAGCCGATTGAAGAACTTGCCGCCGGCGCTGATCCTGTCGACCGATGACGATCCGCTGCGTGACGAGGCCGAGGCCTATGGCGCGAAACTGATCGCCGCCGGCGTGCGGACCACGGTGCGGCGCCTGCCGCCAGCCCAGTTGGAGGAGCCCAACGCCCGCAATGAATGCGCCTGTACCGGCCACGTGCTGTACGAGATTGCCAATTTCATCGCTGGCCTGGAAGGCCCACCGGCATCGTCGGGCCGCTGAGGCGGCCATACGCCAGTAAGCAGGAATGACTTGGAAGGACGTGCCCATTGGCACGGCGGACCCGCTTTACCCGAATACACCGCGATGCATTGCCTGCGCCTGAACGGCACTGCGTCAGCAACGAGCCGAATCAATTTGTCAGAACACGGAGAATCTGCATGGACATTTCTTTCACCCTAAAGCGAAGAGCAAGGCCTGTCGTACTGGCGCTGGCCGCAGCCGCACTGGCGTCGACGCTTATCAGCTGCTCGGACGCCACCGGCAAGGCCGCCGAAACGCAGGAGGCAGCCGCCGCGCCGGTGTCGGCCAGCGCCGTGCTGGAACGGCAGATCGCCGAGACGCAGGAGTTTTCCGGCCGGCTGGAGGCCACCGAGCGGGTCGAGATCCGTCCGCGGGTGTCGGGCTTCATCACCGCGGTGAACTTTAAGCCGGGCAGCGAGGTGAAAAAGGGCGACGTGCTGTTCGTAATCGACTCGCGTCCTTACCAGGCTGAAGCTGACCGTGCCGAAGCGGCTGCGCGGTCCGCCCGTGCCAAGGCCGACCTGGCCCGCCTGGAACTGGCCCGCGCCGAGCGCCTGCTGAGCGACAGGGCCATCGCCCAGCGCGAATACGACGAGCGTGCTTCCGGCCAGAAGGAACTCGACGCCAATGCGCATGCCGCGCAGGCCCAGTACGAGGCAGCGAAGCTGAACCTGGCCTACACCCGGATTGCCTCGCCGATCGATGGCCGGGTGTCGAAAGCGGAAATCACCCTGGGCAACCTAGTCGATGCATCCGCCGTGCTGACCTCGGTGGTGTCGCTGGACCGCATCTACGCCAGCTTCAGCGGCGACGAAGCGACCTACCTGCGCGTCGGCCCACAAAGCCACAAGGGCCAGCCGGTCGCCGTAAAGATCGGCTTGGCCAATGAGGAGGGCTTTCCGCATGAGGGCAGGCTGGAGTTCGTCGACAACCAGCTCGATACGCAAACCGGATCGGTGCGCATGCGTGCCACCTTCGAGAACCGCGACCGCGCATTGGTGCCGGGCCTGTTCGCGCGCGTGCAGCTGGGCGGCGGCAGCGCGACCTCGAATGCCATCCTGATCGACGAGCGCGCCGTGGGCACCGACCAGAATCGCAAGTTCGTCTTCGTGGTCGACAAGGACAACAAGGCCGAGTACAGGCCCGTGAAGCTCGGGCCCGCCATCGATGGCCTGCGGGTAGTGAAGGAAGGCCTGAGTGCCGGCGACAGGATCGTCGTCAATGGCCTGCAGCGGGTGCGTCCGGGCGCGCCGCTGGCGCCGCAGATCGTGCCGATGGATGCCGGGCAACGGAAAGACGTTGCCATGGCCGGCGACACCGGCAAGGCCGCCAATACCAAGGAGTAAACCATGAACTTCTCACGCTTTTTTGTCGACAAGCCGATCTTCGCGGCGGTGCTTTCGGTCATCGTGTTCGTTGGGGGCCTGATCGCCATCTTCAAGCTGCCGATTTCCGAATACCCGGACGTGGTGCCGCCCTCGGTGGTGGTGCGCGCCCAATACCCCGGCGCCAATCCGAAGGTTATTGCCGAGACGGTCGCCGCGCCGCTCGAGGAGCAGATCAACGGGGTGGAGAACATGCTCTACATGTCCTCGCAGAACACTTCCGACGGTTCGCTGCAGCTGACCGTGACCTTCGCCATCGGCACCAATGTCGAGCAGGCCGAGACCGCGGTGCAGAACCGCGTCCAGCGCGCGCTGCCGCGCCTGCCGGAAGAAGTGCGCCAGATCGGCGTGACCACCGTGAAGAGTTCGCCCAACCTGACCATGGTGGTGCACCTGAACTCGCCCGATGGCCGCTATGACGACCTCTATCTGCGCAACTATGCGGTGCTCAATGTGAAGGACCAGCTGGCGCGCCTTCATGGCATGGGCGAGGTGCAGCTGTTCGGCTCGGGCGACTACGCCATGCGCATCTGGCTGGACCCGCAGAAGGTGGCGGCGCGCAACCTCACCGCCGGTGACGTGGTCGATGCCATCCGCGAGCAGAACGTGCAGGTTGCGGCCGGCGTGATCGGCCAGGGCCCGAGCAAGGGCGCCGAGTTCCAGCTAACCGTCAATACCCAGGGCCGGTTACAGACCGTGGAGCAGTTCGGCGGCATCGTCGTCAAGACCAATGCGGACGGCGCCACCACGTTACTGAAGGATGTGGCGCGCCTGGAAATGGGCTCCAACTCCTATGCGCTGCGCTCGCTGCTGAACAACCGCTCGGCGGTGGCCATCCCGATCTTCGAGGCGCCCAACGCCAACGCGCTGCAGCTCTCGACCGACGTGCGGGCAACGATGGAACGGCTGGCCAAAGACTTCCCGGAGGGCGTCGAATACAGCATCGTGTACGACCCCACCCAGTTCGTGCGCGAGTCGATCAACTCCGTGATCCACACCCTGCTGGAAGCGGTGCTGCTGGTTGCGCTGGTGGTGATCGTGTTCCTGCAGACCTGGCGCGCCTCCGTGATCCCGCTGCTGGCGGTGCCGGTCTCCATCGTCGGCACCTTTGCCGTGATGCTGGGCTTTGGATTCTCGATCAACACGCTGTCGCTGTTTGGCCTGGTGCTGGCGATCGGCATCGTGGTCGATGATGCCATCGTGGTGGTGGAGAACGTCGAACGCAATATCGACAGCGGTCTGTCGCCGCGCGACGCCACCATCCAGGCGATGAAGGAAGTCTCGGGCCCGATTATTGCCATTGCCCTGGTGCTGTGCGCCGTGTTCGTGCCGATCGCCTTCGTCTCCGGCCTGACCGGCCAGTTCTACCGCCAGTTCGCGCTGACCATTGCCATCTCGACCGTGATCTCGGCCTTTGTGTCGCTGACCCTGGCGCCGGCGTTGTCGGCCGTGCTGCTGCGCAGCCATGCCGCACCGAAGGATGCGCTGACGCGCGGCATGGACCGGCTGTTCGGTCGCTTCTTTGCCGGCTTCAACCGTTTCTTCGGTCGTTCGGCGCACCGCTATGAGGGCGGGGTGAAGGGCGTGCTGCGCCACAAGGGTGCCTCGCTGGTGGTGTATGCACTGCTGGGCGTGGCTGGCCTGTTCATGTTCAAGGCGGTGCCGCCAGGCTTCGTGCCGCAGCAGGATAAGCAATACCTGATCGGCTTTGCCCAGCTGCCGGATGCGGCTTCGCTGGACCGCAGCGATGCCGTGATCCGCAAGATGTCCGATATTGCCAAGGACATACCGGGCGTGGAGAATTCGATCTCCTTCCCGGGCCTGTCGATCAACGGCTTTACCAATGCGCCCAATGCCGGCATCGTGTTCATTGGCCTGAAGCCTTTCGAACAGCGCCGTGACAAGTCGCTGATGGCCGAAGCCATCGCCGCCGAGGTCAACAAGCGCATGGGCGTGGTGCAGGATGCCTTCGTGATGGTGCTGCCGCCGCCCCCGGTGAATGGCCTTGGCACCACCGGCGGCTTCAAGCTGATGATCGAGGACCGCGGCAACGTCGGCTACGACGCGCTGTACAAGGCGGTGCAGGCAGTGCAGATGAAGGCCTGGCAGAACCCCAAGCTGGCCGGCGTGTTTTCCGGCTACCAGATCAATGTGCCGCAACTGTTCGCCGATGTGGACCGTGTGAAAGCCAAGCAGCTGGGCGTGCCGCTGCAGGTGATCTACCAGACCCTGCAGATCAACCTGGGCTCGCTGTATGTGAACGACTTCAACCAGTTCGGCCGGACCTATCAGGTGCGGGTGCAGGCCGATGCCCAGTTCCGCTCCCAACCGGCGCAGATGACGCAGCTGAAGGTGCGCAACAACAAGGGCGAGATGCTGCCGCTGTCCTCGCTGATGCAGGTGAGGGACACCTATGGCCCGGACCGCGTGCAGCGCTACAACAACTATGTGTCGGCTGACCTGAATGGCGGCCCGGCCCCCGGCGTGTCCTCGGGACAGGCGCAGGCTGAGATGGAGAAGATCTTGAAGGAGACGCTGCCCAAGGGCATCGCCTATGAATGGACTGACCTTACCTACCAGGACATCCTGGCCGGCAATACCATGGTGATCGTCTTCCCGCTGTGCGTGCTGCTGGTGTTCCTGGTGCTGGCCGCGCAGTACGAGAGCTGGACACTGCCGCTGGCGGTGATCCTGATCGTGCCGATGTCGATACTCTGCGCGCTGATCGGGGTCAAGCTGACCGGCGGCGACAACAACATCTTCACCCAGATCGCACTGTTCGTGCTGGTGGGGCTGGCGTCGAAGAATGCGATCCTGATCGTGGAGTTCGCCCGCGAGCTTGAGGACCATGGCCGCAGTGTGGTCGAGGCGGCGCTGGAAGCCTGCCGCCTGCGCCTGCGGCCGATCCTGATGACATCGATCGCTTTCATCATGGGTGTGCTGCCACTGGTGTTTTCCAGCGGAGCCGGCGCCGAGATGCGCCATGCAATGGGCGTGGCGGTGTTTGCCGGCATGCTGGGCGTGACCTTCTTCGGCCTGTTTTTGACGCCGGTGTTCTACGTCCTGCTACGCACCGTCGCATTGCGCATGGCCAGGCCCGTTGCCGGGGCCGGGCCGGTAGCGCCCCACCACGCCGAACTGGAAGGAACCGTCAAATGAACAACATGGATACCAAGGTTGCGGCCACGAGCGCGACCATGAACAGGACTACGGCGCTGCCGTCCGGGCGCCACGTCGATGAGGCGCTGGACCTGGCACTCGCCGTCAGACCGAAAGTACCGCTTGCCGCCACGGGACAGGCCAGGCCGCTGCTGCCCCTGGCGCCAAGGCTGGCAGGCATGCTGGGCGCATTGCTGCTCAGTGCCTGCGCCGCTCCCGCATTCGACCAACCCGGCGTGGCCATGCCAGATGCTTTCAGGGAGCCGCAGGCGCTGGCTGCCGCGCCGGAGCAGGTGCGCAGCGCTGCCGATGGCACCACCTGGAAGACGGCGCAGCCGGCCGAGAGCCAGCCGCGTGGGGAATGGTGGCGGGCATTCAACGATGCCCGGCTCGACAGCCTGATCGCGCAGGCAACGGCGATGAACCAGAACCTGTCGGTGGCAGCGGCGCGGGTGAGGCAGGCGCGCGCCATTGCAGGCATCACGGAAAGCGCCCGCATTCCTCAGGTCGGCGCTGGCGTGGGCGCTCAGCGCGCCCGCCTGTCGCCGCCTGAAGCCCGCCAGCCCGAAGGCACGGCGGTGGCGCCTGTCACCAGCTACCGGGCCAGCCTGAGCGCCAGCTATGAGGTCGACTTGTTCGGCCGCGTGTCCAGCAATGTGGCGGCGGCGCGCAGCGATGCCAGCGCGGCGGAGGCAACCTACCGCTCGGTGCTGCTGTCCCTGCAGGCCGACGTGGCGCAGACCTATTTCCGGTTGCGCGGGCTCGACGCCGAACTGGCCACCCTGGCGCGTACCGTGGGGCTGCGCGAGGAAAATGTGCGCATCAACAGCCGCCGGTTCGAGCAGGGCGATATCGGCGAGTTCGACCTGGCACGCGCCCGCACCGAGCTTGCAACGGTGCGCGCCGATGCGATCGGCCTGCAGCGCCAGCGCGCCAATGCCGAGCATGCACTGGCAGTGCTGCTCGGGCTGCCGGCATCGAGCGTGAGCCAGCCGGACGATCCGCTCGACACCGCGGCCCTGCCGCTGGTCCCGGCTGGCCTGCCGTCCGCGCTGCTGGAGCGCCGGCCCGATATCGCCATTGCCCAGCGCACGATGGAAGCGGCCAATGCGCGCATCGGCGTGGCGCGCTCGGCCATGTTTCCGGCGTTGACTATAGGCGCCGATGCCGGCGGCGTGGCTGGCACCATTGCCGACGTATTCAAATGGAGCAGCCGCTCCTGGCTGCTGGGTGCGACGCTGTCGATGCCGCTGATCGACGGTGGCCGCAACCGCAACAACATCGCGCGCAGCGAGGCCGCGCTGGAAGAGGCGGTCGGCAGTTACCGCCAGGCGGTGCTGACGGCCTTTGCCGAGGTCGAGGACAACCTGGCCGGACTGCGCATCCTGGCGCAGCAGGGCGATGAAATCGACCAGGCGCTGGCCTCGGCGCGCCGTTCGGCCGGTCTGGCCCAGAAGCTGTACGACGCCGGCCGTTCGAGCTATCTGGACTTGCTCGACGCCCAGCGCAACCTGGCGGCCGTGGAACGCAGCGCCGTGCAGTTGCGCAGCGACCGCGCGGTGACCACGGTGGCCCTGATCCGGGCATTGGGCGGCGGCTGGGAGGCGCAGCCGGCCGCCGGCATCGCCAGCGCGAACCTGGCAGCACGCTGAAGATACTGGAACAGGCAGGGCATCCCGACGATGCCCCTTGCGGCGGTACGCGTTAGCGCCCGCCGTTTTTTTCGTTTGCCGTGGCTGGCCGGAGCGCCTCCATTCACACGAGCAGCACCATGGCGATGTACCTGGACCCGCTTATCCGGGCTATGCAGCCGCCATTGTGCATAAATAGCCCTACGATGTGCGCCGAGCAATTCGACTCTGGCTGCGCTCCAATCAGTCAACTAGGCAAGCGAAGGCATGCTGCATAGCAGGTAGCACTCCTGCGGCCTATTGATAATCAACTGCACCAGCCATCAGGCCAGCCGCTTGTGCAAGGTTATGGCGGCGGCCAGGTTTCAGACAATCGCTTTAACACAGGCTTGCGGCGCCGCCATACAGGCTAGTCGATGCGGCGAGCAAACCAAGACAGCGCAGCAGCGCTTGCAGGCGAAAGGCGTTACGCGGCGGGTCAGTAAGGCAAGACGACCGAATGGTCATATTCCCTCCTTGAAGGCCGGTTGCGGCAAAGTGGTATCGCATCCCCTATGCCATCGTTAGCCCATGAAGCTCATCCAGAACCTCTTCCGATTCGTGCACTGCGCGATGGCGCTGCTGTTCGCATGCGCGGCCCTGCTCCTGATCGCTATTGGCGCCCGCATGGGCTGGAATACCGTGGCAGCCGGTTTCGACAGCGCTGTGGCGCTGGGCATCATCGAAGCGGTAGGCCTGGTCGCCGCGGCCGTGGTGGCGCTACAGATTGCGGAAACGATCCTGGAAGAAGAGGTGATACGCGATGCCGACATCAGCGCGCCAACTCGGGTGAGGCGCTTTCTGTCGCACTTCTTCGTTGTAGTCATCGTTGCGCTTGCCATCGAAAGCCTGGTCGCGACCTTCAAGGCCCTGCACTAGGATCCCACACAGCTTGTCATGCGGCGGTGCTGCTGATGGCAGTCGGCATGCTGCTTGCGGCCTGGGGCTACTTCATTCGCATGAACGGCATGGCGGAGAAGCTTGAGCCTGAAGCCATGGCCGAAGCCAAGAGCGAGGATGAGAAGCTGAAGTGACGTTTGCCTGCGGCGGTGGGCAATGCGCCCCTGCCTGGCCCGCGCTGCGTGCCGAGCACCTGGCTGTCCAGCGCGCACGGCGTGGCATGCGGTGTCGAGCATCACCCTGCGCGGCAGTCACGTTTCAAGGGTTTCCTTCTTCGCCAATAAGCTTGTGGCGGTGCGCACAAGTGGCCGCTTTTTTGTCGCACGCCATGCAAAAGACCCATGCGCCCGGACAATTAGGGCGCGGGAAGGTGGTGCTAGGATCGTTTCGTCCCGATTTATCGAGGAAACGAAAATGACAGCGATCAGATTGACCTCACGGTGGTTGTTGCCAGCGTTGCTGGCGATGGGTCTTGCCGGGTGCGGGGGCGGGGACAATGCTTCCGGCACGGTGACAAGTGCCTCGGCGATATCTGCGCAGCCAGTGAGGTTGGCCGCCACCTCGGCCAAGTCCTCTATCGCCAAACTCCAGCGCTATCAGATCGATCCGGCGAAGGTTTTTGTCGCGGGTATTTCATCCGGCGGCTTCGCCGCGGTGCAGATGCATGTGGCCCACTCGGCGACCTTCAAGGGGGCGGCGATCTATGCTGGCGGCGTGTACTGGTGCGCCGGCACCGGCGGTGCCGCAACAGCCCTGGCCAATTGCGGCGGGCAGACGCTACCGACGAATGAGGCGGCTTACAACAGCACGCTCGCGGCGTCTGTCGCCTACCTTGACCTGCAGTCGTCCCTCGGGACAATCGACCCGTCTTCCAACTTGATGGGACAGCCTGTCTATCTCTGGTCCGGCACGCAGGACACAGTCGTCAATCCGCTTGAAATGGCCGACCTCGACGCGCAATACACGCGATACGGCGCCAGGGTCCAATTCGACAATCAATTCCCGGCCGCGCACGGCTGGGAATCGCCTGACGGCGAACTCGCCTGCGGCACGCTTGGAAGCCCTTTCATGGTCAATTGCCAGATCAATGGCATGGCCTATGACTCCGTGAAAACCTGGCTGACGATGTTTATCGGGACGCTGAATGCCCGTAACAACGGCAAGCTGTCGGGAACGCTGTATACATTTGATCAAACCGAATTTGGCGCGTCGCCCAGGGTGTCGATGAGCCCTACCGGCAGCGTGTTCGTGCCGAGGGCGTGCGAGCAGGGAAAGCCGTGCGGGCTGGTGCTCGCGCTGCATGGCTGCAAGCAGGAGGCGGCGCGCATCGGAAACCGCTGGGTCACCCAGGCCGGCATTAATGAATGGGCGGATACGAACAGGCTGGTAGTGGTGTATCCGGACACCGTCGCCTCCTCTGCACCGGATCCGACCAATCCGAATGCATGCTTCGACTGGTGGGGATATTCCAACCAGGTCGATCCGAACTATGCGCTCAAGAGCGGCTTGCAGATGTCAGTGCTTTATTCGATGGTGCAGCGGGTAACCGGCCGGCCATGAACTTCCCTGTCGGGTGCGGCCTGGCGCCGCCTGATCCTGCGCGATGCCCATACGGGCCTCACGCGCTTAGACCAGTTCAGCAAGAGCCTGGGCATTGCACCGACCATCCCGACCCGGCGTCTGTCCATGCTGACGGAGGAGGGAGTGCTGGAAAAATGGCGGTCCTCGGCACATCCGCCGTTTGAGGAATGCCTGTTGACCGCTGCCGGGCAGGCCTTTTTGCCGGTGCTTTTCATGATCGGCGCCTAGGGCCCGCAGTAGCGAGGCCACGGCAAGCTGGTGCGCTTCTACGATGCCGAGCAAGGTACGGAAATCAAGGCGGTGGCCATCGGTGAAGTCACTGAGCACGGATAGGGACACGCCCTATTCGTGTCGTCAGGCCCGACGAAAGCCGAAGTCCACGCATCCTTGCCTATCCTCCTTCCAGTGCGGCACTAAGGCAGCCACCGCCGCAAGTGCAGTCGGCTGCCTCGACCTGCATCCTTCTTTCTCGTGGCGCGCGCCGCTTTCTTGAGGAACATCAATAGCGGGAGTGCGCCGCTTTAGTGGTTATACGGCAATATTTGGGTAATTAATTACGACATCCGGGGAAGAGAGACATGACTGAGAAATTAGGCGAGCAAACCGACCTGATCACGCTGGACCGCCAAATTGATGAGCTGAACCAAAGGATAAGCAGCTTGAAGGAACGGATGGCGGCGATGGCCTCGCAGAAATACGAAACCACAAACCAGTCCATCCTGCTTACCACTATGCAGGAAGTCCTGAAGGATCTGCACCTGCTTCGTCTGGAAATACTGGGCGTCTCGGGCAGCAGGCACGATTATCCCGAGGCTGCTTACCAGTCGGACGCGCACCGGGACATGATCCCCGCTATGAGAAGGAAAGAAGAGCAGCTCGGCGCAAGGTGAGATCGACCAGAGAGATGGAAGCGGATGGCCGCGTTCCAGCATCTGTTCGATCACCCTTGGTCGTCAATCAAGTCCTGCCGGATGAGGTGATCCGCCGCGGGACATAATCGACTGGGCTACTACACGATGTAACTTTGCGCCATTGCCGTAGGCGAGCGGTCATCAGCGATGCGGCCAGCCGCAGATGGCTGGGCCACGCATCGATCGGGCCCAGCGAACTGGTCGACCAGTCATTGGCCAGGATCGCCAGGGCGCTGGGCGAATCGCCAAGCGCCCTGGCAAGGGAAGAAATGGCCGGATGACTGGTACGCACGTGTGGACGGGGACGATTGAAAGGGCGTGCAGGACTGCATTGGCGGATACGGTCGACAGGGCGGTCAGGTGCGCCGCATGGCAGGCGTATTGCCGGTTCGGGCAGCGGCGCCCCGGTATCGCCGCGTATCTCACCGTTCAGGGAAGGATGCGGCATGCGCCGCGACAAGGCCCAGCGTTGGTCTTTTATGACGGCGGCGGGAAGGGCGGCTTGCAGGGCAGACGGTGAAGAAGGCATTTTCCCTGCAACTGGCCGGCATCGAGCAGGAGAGGAGGCCATGCAGTCCAGGCATGGTCCGGCATAAAAAAACGTCCGGCCCCTGGTCGGAAGCCGGACGCGATTCTGGAGATAGGGCAGGGTGCTGCTTACACCGCCTTGGCCTCATGCATCGCAGCGATCTGCTGCGCGCTGTAGCCCAGCTCTTCCAGCACTTCGTCGGTGTGCTGGCCCAGCAGCGGTGACGCCGTCACTTCCGGCTTCAGGTCCGAGAACTTGATCGGGCTGCCAATGGTGAAGTACGAGCCGCGCACCGGATGCTCCACTTCCACGATCGAGCCCGACTTGCGCAGCGACTCGTCCACCAGCAGTTCCTTCATCGACAGCACCGGCGCGCACGGAATGTCGAACTTGCGGAACACGTTCACCGCCTCGAACTTGGTCTTGTCCTTGATGAAGTCCTCGATCGTGGCAAAGATCTCGTTGATGTGCGGCTGGCGAGCCTTCGGCGTCGTATAGGCCGGGTCGGTCTTCCATTCCGGCTTGCCCAGCGCGTCGCAGATCGGCTCCCAGGCATGGCCCTGCACCGTGAAGTAGATGTACGCGTTCGGGTCGGTCTCCCAGCCCTTGCACTTCAGGATCCAGCCCGGCTGGCCGCCGCCGCCGGCATTGCCGCCGCGCGGCGTGACCTTGTCGGCAAAGGCTTCCATCTCGTGCGGATACTGTGGATACTCTTCCAGGTAGCCCACCCGCTCCAGCCGCTGCTGGTCGCGCATCTTGACCCGGCACAGGTTCAGCACCGCGTCCTGCATCGATACCGCCACTTTCTGGCCACGGCCCGTCTTCTGGCGGCCGATGTAGGCCGTCAGGATGCCGATGGCCAGGTGCATGCCGGTGTTGGAGTCGCCCAGCGCCGCCGACGAAATCGTCGGCTCGGAATTCTCGCCCTTCCACCAGCCGGTGGTCGAGGCTGCGCCGCCGGCGCACTGCGCCACGTTCTCGTAGACCTTCAGGTCTTCATAGTGATGGCCTTCGGAGAAGCCCTTGACCGAAGCCAGGATCATCTTCGGGTTCAGTTCCTGGATGCGCTCCCAGGTAAAGCCCATGCGGTCCAGCGCGCCGGGACCGAAGTTCTCCACCATCACGTCGGACTCCTTGATCAGCTTCTCCAGCACGTCCTTGCCTTCTTGCTTCTTCGTGTCCAGCGTCAGCGAGCGCTTGTTGGAGTTGAGCATCGTGAAGTACAGCGCGTCGGCATCGGGAATGTCGCGCAGCTGGCTGCGGGTAACGTCGCCGGCGCCGGGGCGCTCGACCTTGATCACGTCCGCGCCAAACCAGGCCAGCATCTGGGTGCAGGCCGGGCCGGCCTGGACGTGGGTGAAGTCGATGATCTTGAGTCCTTGCAGCGGTTTGTCCATGTGTCTATCTCCTTGAGTGTCTCGGTTGTTCTCTGGTGTGCTCGGATGCGTTGCGTGCTTACTTCTTCTTGGCTGCGCTCTGCGGGTTCAGATGGGTGATGCGTCCGCTCTCGGTGCCGGCGTTCTCGTCGATGACCACATTGATCAGCGTGGGCTTGCCCGAACTGATGCCCTGCGCCAGCGCCGCCGACAGTTCCTCGGGCGTGTTCACGGTCGAACCCTCGCCGCCAAAGGCCTGCATCAGCATGTCGTAGCGCGCGCCCTTGACGAACACGGTGGGGGCCGGGTCGGCGCCGCCGGTGGGGTTGACATCGCAACCCTTGTAGACGCCGTTGTTGTTGAAGATCACCACCGTCACCGGCAGGTTGTAGCGGCAGATGGTCTCGACTTCCATGCCCGAGAAGCCAAACGCCGAGTCGCCTTCGAGCGCCACCACCGGCTTGCCGCTGGTCACCGCCGCGCCGATGGCATAGCCCATGCCGATGCCCATGACGCCCCAGGTGCCGGAGTCCAGGCGCTTGCGCGGCTCCATCATGTCGATCACGCTGCGCGCAAGATCCAGCGTGTTGGCGCCTTCATTGACGAGGTAGACATCGGGCTTGTCCTTGAGCACATCGCGCATGGCCGACAGCGCGGTCATGAAGTTCATCGGCGCGGACTTGGCCGACAGGGTCTTGGCCATCTTGGCGACGTTGGCATCGCGCTTTTCGGCAATGGCGCCGGTCCAGGCAGCATCGGGCTTGTCGAAGCCGGTCTGGTCGATCGCGGCCAGCAGTGCCGAGACGGTGGAGCCGATGTCGCCGGCCAGGGGTGCATCGATGGGCACGTTGGAGTCCATCTCCTGTGCCGAGATATCGATCTGCACGAAGCTCTTCTGTGCCCAGTCCTTGTGGTCCTTGCCGCCCCAGGTCGGGCCCTTGCCATGCGAGAGCAGCCAGTTCAGGCGCGCGCCGATGAGCATGACGCAGTCGGCTTCCTTCAGGGCGTAAGAGCGGGCGGCGATGGCAGCCTGCGGATGGTTGTCGGGCAGCAGGCCCTTGGCCATGGACATGGCCAGATACGGGATGCCGGTGCGCTCGACAAAGGCGCGGATGTCGGCATCGGCCTGGGCATAGGCGGCGCCCTTGCCGAGCATGATGACCGGGCGCTTGGCCTTCTTCAGCACGTCCAGCGCGCGGGCGATGGCGTCGGGTGCGGGCAGCTGGGCCGGTGCCGGGTCGACCACCTTGACGATGGAGCGCTGGGCGGCGGCGGCATCCATGGCTTGGCCGAGCAGCTTGGCCGGCACGTCGAGATAGACGCCGCCGGGACGGCCGGAGACGGCAGCGCGGATGGCGCGCGCCACGCCGATGCCGATGTCCTCGATATGGTTGATGCGGTAGGAGGCCTTCACATAAGGCTTGGCGGCATTGAGCTGGTCGAGCTCTTCATAGTCGCCCTGGGCCAGGTCAACGATCTCGCGCTCGGAGGAGCCGGAGATCATGATCATGGGGAAGCAGTTCACGGTGGCATTGGCCAGCGCGACCAGGCCGTTGAGGAAGCCGGGTGCGGAAACGGTCATGGCGATGCCGGGCTTTTTGGTCAGGTAGCCGGCGATGGCGGCGGCATTGACGGCATTGGCTTCATGGCGGAAGCCGATGAAGCGAAAGCCCTCGGCCTGCGCCAGGCGGGCCAGGTCAGTGATGGGGATGCCGACCAGGCCGTAAATGGTCTCGACGTCATTGGCTTTCAATGCATCGAGAAGCACGTGGAAGCCGTCGGTCTGCTCGGCAACGTCCGCGCCCTGCGCCTGGCCTGCCTCCTGGCTCTGCTCTTTCAGCAGGGTGGTCTCGTCGGTCTCGGTCTTTTTCAGTACTGAAGACATGCGTTCTCCTCTGTATGTTTTATGCGTGTCGCTCGCCATAAAGGGATATGGCCAGGCAGCTTGTCTGCCGACCCGCGCCGCAGGATGCCCCGGGGTCAGGTTGCGGCCATCATAGCGACGGCCGGGCTTTTTTCTCATTGACCAGGGTCAAGTTTGACAACATGAGTTTTTGCCTGCGGTCCGGCAAGGAAGAATCCGCAAGCAGGTACAGGGACATAGAAAAAAGCCTGTTAGCAAAGGGCGAAAATAAATTACCGCCAACCGGTTGCGCAAGTGGGGAAAGCCAGGCGCCCAGTTAAATTTGCGGAATTTTGGAAACTTAACCGCGATCAAGGAGAAAGCGCGAGCGTTCTTTGAGAATCAGTGCCAGGTTACCAGTAGCCATCAGGCACATCACCGGCAGTCCACAATACGGATCGCATCCTTGCTACTCGATGCTGTGGAAGCCGGCCAAGCGGGAAGGGCGGTTTGCAGACAGTAGCATGCTGTCATGGCCGCCGCGCATTGAACGAGGAGACCAAGTTCATGAATCAGCCCGGTTACACAGTAGAAACCAGAATAGCTCGGTCCCTCATGTCCCTGCCGTCATATCCGCTGGCGATGCGGCGGCTCGGTCCGCACACCCCCTTTACCTGACGAGTTGTTTTTGCTGCCCCAGCAGCCAAACAGTAAACGCGGTTTCTGTATCAGAGACCTATCCCGGAAAGCCGATACCGGCCCTGCTTTGGTAATCCCATCTGCACCGGGAAAATTTGGAAAATTGACATCGGTCAATTTAATTTTTTCCAAAGTTGTCCAGTATTTTTGTACCCATCCATGAATCGGAAAAATATCCGAACAAGGCCGGTTAGATTCCAATGCGGCAAACGGCAATGCCAGCAGCATGCTGGTCCAACAATACAACTACGACGGAGACTGAAATGGGTAAGACATTGCATTCAAGGGTCATCAGCGGTTCACTGAAATTTGCCGGGTGCGCGCTGGCAGTGGCTGCCGCCTTCGCGAGCGCGCCCGCACTGGCATGGGAGCCCACCAAACCGGTGGAATTCGTGGTGCCGGCCGGCACCGGCGGCGGCGCCGACCAGATGGCGCGCCTAATCCAGGGCGTGATCGTCAAGAACAAGCTGATGAAGCAACCGATGATCGTGGTTAACAAGTCTGGCGGCGCCGGGGCCGAAGGCTTCCTCGAAATCAAGGGCGCCAAGGGCGACCCGCACAAGATTGTCATCACGCTGTCCAACCTGTTTACCACGCCGATGGCAACCGGCGTTCCCTTCAGCTGGCGCGACATGACGCCGGTATCCATGATGGCGCTTGACCAGTTCGTGCTGTGGGTCAACGCCGATTCACCCTACAAGACGGCGCAGGATTTTGCTGCAGGCGTAAAGGCAGCCGGACCCAACAAGACCAAGATGGGCGGCACCGGCTCCAAGCAGGAAGACCAGATTCTGACCGTCGGCCTGGGCAAGGCCGTGGGCACCAAGTTCATCTACGTACCGTTCAAGGGCGGCGGCGAAGTGGCTGTGCAGCTGGTGGGCGGCCACGTCGATTCCACTGTCAACAACCCGATCGAGGCCGTGGCGCAATGGCGCGCCGGCAAGCTGCGCCCGCTCTGCGTGTTCGACGAGAAGCGCATGGACTACAAGGCCAAGGTGACCGAGACCCAGTCCTGGGCGGATATCCCGACCTGCAAGGAGGGCGGCATTCCCACCAGCTACACCATGTTGCGCGGCATCTTTATGCCGCCAGGCGTGACCAAGGAGCAAACCGAGTTCTATCTCGACCTGCTGAAGAAGGTCCGTGAGACGCCTGACTGGAAGGACTACATGGAGAAGGGCGCCTTTAACCAGACGGTGATGACCGGCACCGAGTTCACCCAGTGGCTGGAAAAGACCGAAACCATGCATCGCGACCTGATGAAGGAAGCAGGCTTCCTGGTGCAGTAACGGGACTTGGGGATGCGGCAATGGCGGTAACGCCTTCCCGCATCCGGTCCCATCCGGTTTCGCCGTCCAATCACTCTATCGGGGCATACAAATGGAGCAAATCAAGGAAGCCGACGAGGGCGCTCGCACTGGCGTTCCCACTTATGTCGTTGAAGCAGTCGTCGCCGGGCTGGTGCTGATCGCCGGCCTGGTCGTTATTTTCGGCAGCCGCAAGCTGGGCTCGGGCTGGACTTCGGATGGTCCAGGCGCTGGCTATTTCCCTTTCTATATCGGGCTGATCACCGCCATCTCCGGCCTGGGCGTGCTGTACCAGGCCCTGCTGGGCAAGAACCGCAATACCGAGATCTTCGTCGATGGCGAGCAGTTCAAGCGCGTGATGTCGGTACTGGTACCGGCTGCGGTCTATGTGCTGGCAATCCAGGTGATCGGCATCTATGTCGCGTCCGCCATCTATATCGCGCTGTTCATGGTCATCCTGGGCAAGTACTCCTGGGTGCGCAGCGTGATCGTGGCGCTGGCCGTGGCGATCCTGTTCTTCTGCCTGTTCGAGGTGTGGTTCAAGGTACCCCTGTTCAAGGGGATGTACGATCCGCTGAGTTTCCTCGGCTACTGATCCCCAACAGGCACGGCGCGGCCTGCTGGGCGCGCCTGTGAAAACGGAATTAAAGGAGTTTTGTTATGGAAGAAATCAGCGCGCTGTTCCATGGCTTCGCAGTCGTTCTGACACCGATGAATACGGTCCTGATGTTTGTCGGGATCATTCTGGGTGTGCTGATCGGCGTGTTGCCCGGGCTGGGAGGCGCCAATGGCGTGGCGATCCTGCTGCCCTTGACCTTCAGCATGTCCCCTACCTCTGCCATTATCATGCTGTCCTGTATCTATTGGGGCGCACTGTTCGGCGGGGCAATCACCTCGGTGCTGTTCAATATTCCGGGCGAGCCCTGGTCGGTGGCAACCACCTTCGACGGCTACCCGATGGCGCAGAAGGGGCGGGCCGGCGAAGCACTGGCGGCCGCCTTCACCTCATCCTTCGTGGGCGCCTTCGTGGCCGTGGTGATGATCACGTTCATGGCGCCACTGGTGGCCAAGTTCGCGTTGAAATTCGGCCCGCCGGAATTCTTCGCTGTCTACCTGCTGACCTTCTGCAGCTTCGTTGGCATGGGCAAGGGGTCGCCGTTCAAGATCCTCGCATCGATGGCGCTTGGCTTTGCGCTGGCGTCGGTTGGCATGGATACCGTGACCGGGCAGTTGCGCCTGACCTTTGGCTGGTCCGAACTGATGCGCGGCTTCGACTTCCTGATCGCCGTGATCGGCCTGTTTGGCATCGGTGAGATCCTGCTGTCGATGGAAGAAGGCTTGGCCTTTTCCGGCAAGTCGGCCAAGATCAGCCCCAAGGTGGTGCTTGAAACCTGGAAGCAGCTGCCCAAGTTCTTCATGACCTACATCCGCAGCTCGCTGATCGGCATCTGGATGGGCATCACCCCGGGCGGTGCCACGCCGGCATCGTTCATGAGCTACGGCATTGCCAAGAAGACATCCAAGAACGGCGCCAAGTTCGGCACCGGCGAGCTCGAAGGCGTGGTGGCACCGGAAACCGCGGCGCATGCAGCCGGCACCAGCGCGCTGCTGCCGATGCTGGCGCTGGGCATCCCCGGCTCGCCTACCGCTGCCGTGCTGCTGGGCGGCCTGCTGATCTGGGGCCTGCAGCCTGGTCCGCTGCTGTTCGTCGAGCAGAAGGACTTCGTCTGGGGCCTGATCGCCAGCATGTACCTTGGTAACCTGGTTGGCCTGATCGTGGTGCTGACTACCGTGCCGCTGTTTGCGTCCATCCTGCGCATCCCGTTCTCGATCATTGCACCCGTGATCATCGTGATCTGCGCCATCGGCGCCTACACGGTGCATAACGCCATGCTCGACATCTGGTTCATGCTGCTGTTCGGGATCATTGGCTATGTGTTCAAGAAGCTCGACTATCCGCTGGCGCCGCTGGTGCTTGCGCTGGTGCTGGGCGACAAGGCCGAGGATGCGTTCAGGCAGGCGATGCTGGTGTCGCAGGGCGAGCTGTCCATCATGTGGTCCAACTTCCTGGTGGGCGGCATCACGCTGCTGGCGATGATCCTGCTGTTCTGGCCGCTGATCTCCCTGGTCATCAGGAAGATTCGTCCAGTGCCCGTCAACACGCTGGCTGCGCAGCAGCCGGTCGACTGATCAGGAGGATGTCATGCCTGTCATCGCAATCACGCAGGAAATGGGATCGCTTGCCAAGGATGTCGGCATGCAGCTGGCCGACTCCCTGAAGCTCGATACCATGCGGCATGAAGTGGTGGAGCGCCTTTCGGAAAAGATGAACATGCCCAAGAGCGTGATCCGCCGCCTTCGCGAAGGCAAGGCCGGCATTGTCGAACGCCTCACCACCGATCGGCAGAAGATCGCCGTGTATTCGGCCGAGGAGGTGTTCGAGCTGGCCAACAGGGGCAATATCGTGCTGCGCGGTTGGGGCGCCACCTGCATGCTGCGGCCGGTGCCGCATGTGGTGGGCGTGCGCATCACGCGCTCGTTCGGGAATCGCGTGGACTGGCTGATGGAAAACCTTGGCACCGACGACCGCGGCTTTGCCGAGGATGAGATCCGCCGCAGCGACGAGGCTCATGCCGCGCGCATGCACCAGCAATTTGGCGTTACCTGGGGCGATCCGCTGCTGTACGATCTCGTGCTTAACACCGACCGGGTGTCAGTGGCCAGCTGCGTGGAACTGATCACGCAGCTGACGCGGCGCCCGGAATTCCAGGAAACCGAGGCATCGCGCGCGATGTTGGCCGACATGACCCTGACGGCGCGCATCCGCGCCGCCTTCAAGGACAACGAGGCCACCCGCGACACCAAGGTGACGATCGAGTCGCGCGGCGGGTTGGTCAGCCTGCATGGCATCGTGATCAGCGATGCCGAGCGCAGCGAGGCAGAGCGGGTCGTGGCGGCGGTGCAGGGGGTAACTGGGGTGGATAACCAGTTGCGGGTGATGTCGACTTCCCGGCGGTTTACTTCGGCGAAGTATTAGGGAGGTAGCTGGTTGGATAGGATGCCCGGCTGAAGCGATTCGGTCGGGCATTCTTGTTTGTTGTTCATCGTGCTGGCGGTTTGGGTCTCGGGTTAGACGGTGCTGCGCTGCCGGGTGATGCAATGCGGTTGCACTGCTGTGGAGACAAGCCGGGAGTCCGCCCCGGCGGCCGGGTTACTTTCTTTCCTTCGCCAAAAAAGTCATCAAAAAAAAGGACCCGGTGATGGCGTCCCGCTGCGTGGGGTTCCCGTGTCAGCGGTACCCCGCGCAGCGGGGCGCGCTCACCGGCAACTGACGGCAACGGCCACTTCAAAAACAACGGCAACGACAACGGTCGCTACGTGTAATGCAATGGCAACCGCAACGTCTCTTTGCGTAATCCAATGGAAACTGCCACCGGTGCTTTGGTAACATGGAATCCCCGAAGACGCACTCCACCATCTCGCAACGCAAGAAAGGTGAACCTTTCACGTCCCGCCCTACACCCACTATCCGGAAAGCGTAATACCTTGCCGGCCATCCTTATCTAACCTATCGGAAAGCTACCCCCGGAAAACCATTGCCCCGAAGCCGTCAGCCTTTCCGAATTCTGTTCAAAGGTCCGGTGTCAAGCCGCCTCGGGCGATGCCCTTGCTTCCCGCTCGACGAGCGCTGCTTCCGGCATGGCCAGGCCCTTGATCACCGCATCCCGCTTCTCCATCAGATGCTGACGCAGCAGATGGCCTAGCCTGGCGCCGTCGCGCGCTTCCAGCGCCTTGATCATCTCCTCATGTTCCTGGATCGCATTGTCCCATTTGCCCGGCTGGAAGTTAGACTTGAAGCGCAAGGCCAGCAGCCGACGGTTCATCGTCAGATACATCTGGCGCAGCACCGAATTGCGCGCGGCTTCATTAATCTTGTTATGGATGGTCTGGTTGCGGCTGTAATAGCCGGGCAGGTCGTTCTGTGCGCGGCAGGCCAGCATTGCATAGTGCAGCGCCTTGATCTCGGCAATCTCGACCGGCGTGATGCGCGCGGCGGCCAGTTCGCCGGACATCGCTTCCAGGCCGCTCATGACCTCGAAGGTTTCCCATATCTCGTTCTGCGACATGCGGGAAACGAAGGCGCCGCGGTTCGGAAAGGTGTCGATCAGCCCTTCGGCCGCCAGCACCTTCATCGCTTCGCGCAGCGGCGTGCGGGAGATGCCCAGGGTTTCGCAAAGTTCGCGTTCGTTGAGCTTCATGCCGGGGGCCAGCGCGCCCTCGATAATCAGGTTGCGCAGGTGGCTGACCACCGTGTCATGCAGCCGCTGACGCTCCACCTTGGTGACCAGCACGCGTCCCGTTTCCAGTGCATTGTTATCTGTATTTTGCATACTAAACCTCCGAGTGGCGGTATTTTAACCGAAGTACCCGCAAGTCAACTGCGGATCCCGGCGGACTTGGCCTGCTTATTGGAAACTAATGAATCAGCGGTAATCGGTGCACTTCATCATGTTTGTAGTTAGGCCGTATCGCAGAAACCAGTTTACGTCAGGTCATCTCGCTGTTAAAGTATTTTGTATTCAAAATTCAAAAGAAGAGACAAAGGACTCCCATGCTAACCCTCGACTTTCATCCCGCCGGCCGCCATTTCCTGCAGATTCCCGGTCCGAGTCCGGTTCCCGACCGCATCTTGCGTGCGATGAGCTATCCCACCATCGACCATCGCGGTCCAGAGTTTGGCGCGCTGGGTCTGAAGGTGCTGGAAGGCATCAAGAAGATCTTCAAGACAGAGCAGCCGGTCATCATTTATCCGGCTTCCGGCACTGGCGCATGGGAGGCCGCGCTGACGAATGTGCTAAGCCCTGGCGACCATGTGCTGATGTACGAGACCGGCCACTTCGCCACGCTGTGGAAGAAGATGGCGGAGGCGCTGGGCCTGAAGCCCGAGTTTCTCGGCTTGCCGGGCATCGAGGGCTGGCGTCGCGGCGTGCAGGCCGATCAGATCGAGGCGCGCCTGAAGGCCGACCCGGGGTATCAGATCAAGGCGGTGTGCGTCGTGCACAATGAAACCTCGACCGGCGTCACTTCCGACATCGCCGCGGTGCGCCGCGCCATCGATGCGGCCGGCCATCCGGCGCTGCTGCTGGTCGATACAATTTCCGGCCTGGCCGCGGCGGATTACCGTCACGATGAATGGGGCGTGGACGTCACGGTGTCAGGCTCGCAGAAGGGCCTGATGCTGCCGCCCGGCATCAGCTTCAATGCGGTGTCGAAGAAAGCGATCGCCGCCAGCAGGAACGCGAAACTGCCGCGGGCCTTCTGGGACTGGACCGACATCATCGAGATGAATAAGACCGGCTACTGGCCCTATACCCCGAACACCAACCTGCTGTACGGCCTGCATGAAGCGCTGGAGATGATCCTCGGCGAAGGCCTGGACAATGTGTTTGCCCGCCACCAGCGCCTGGCCGCCGCCGCCCGGGCCGCAGTGCACGCATGGGGCCTGGAAGTCCAGTGCGCCGACCCAAATGTCTATTCGCCCATCCTGACCGGCGTGGTGATGCCGGAAGGCGTCGATGCCGACCAGGTGCGCCGCATCATCTACGACAACTTCGACATGTCGCTGGGCACCGGCCTGGGCAAGCTAAAGGGCCGCATGTTTCGCATCGGCCATCTGGGCGAAGCCAATGACCTGTCGCTGATGGCAACGCTGTCCGGCTGCGAGATGGGCCTCAAGCTCGCCGGCGTGCCGCTGGCCGGCAGCGGTGTGAATGCCGCAATGGAGCAGCTGATGGCCGGCAAGGCGCAGGCACGCAAACAGGCGGCCTGACCCACAGCCTGAAACAGGGCTGGCATACGGCCCGACGCACACACCAGGACACGCAGACATGCATACCAAGCCACTCCACTTCATGCCGCCCGGCGCCGGCGCAGCGGCCAGCCCGCTGGAACGGCAGCTGCGCCAGGAACTGCGCGGCGACGTGCTGTTCGGCCGCGCCGACCGCGGCCGCTATGCCACCGATGCCTCGATCTACCAGATCATGCCGCTGGGCGTGGCGGTGCCGCGCGACCAGCAGGACCTGCTGCGCTGCCTAGATGTGGCGCGTCACCACGGGGCGGCGGTGCTAGCACGCGGCGCCGGCACCAGCCAGTGCGGCCAGACCGTGGGCGAGGCGCTGGTGATTGACAACAGCAAATGGCTCAACCAAGTAGTGGCGTTCGATCGCGCGGCGCGCACCGTGACGGTAGAGCCGGGCATGGTGCTGGACCATCTGAATGCATGGCTCAAGCCGCATGGCCTGTGGTTCCCGGTCGACGTGTCGACCGCCGCGCAATGCACCATCGGCGGCATGACCGGCAATAATTCCTGCGGCTCGCGTTCGATCGAATACGGCAACATGGTGCACAACGTGCTGGCGGTGGATGCCGTGCTGGCCGATGGCACTCAGGGCTGGTTCGGTCCGCAGGAGGGCATGGCACGCGATGGCCGCATCGGCGGCATCATGGCCGGCATCGAGCAGATTGCCGTGCGCGAGCGCAATGAAATCATCGAGCGCGTGCCCAAGGTGCTGCGCCGCGTGGCCGGCTACAACATCGACCTGTTCGACTGCCAGAATCCGCGCGCCTACACCGACGACGGCAGCGCCAACCTGGCCCATATCCTGGTGGGCTCGGAAGGCACGCTGGCCTACAGCCGGCAGATCACGCTGAAGCTAGCGCCACTGCCCACCCACAAGGTGCTGGGCGTGGTCAACTTCCCGACCTTCTACCAGGCCATGGACATGACCCAGCACATCGTCAAGCTGGGCCCGACCGCGGTCGAACTGGTGGACCGCACCATGATCGACCTGTCGCTGACCAATCCCGCCTTCGAGCCGGTAATAAGGCGCGCGCTGGTGGGCCAGCCGCAAGCCATCTTGCTGGTGGAGTTCGCTGGCGACGATCTGGCCGCGCTGGGCATCAAGCTAGCGCAGCTCGACGAGCTGATGGGCGACCTGGCATTGCCGGGCTCGGTGGTGCAGATGCCAGACGCGAATCAGCAGAAGGCGCTGTGGGAAGTGCGCAAGGCCGGCCTGAACATCATGATGAGCATGAAAGGCGACGGCAAGCCGGTGTCCTTCATCGAGGACTGCGCGGTGCCGCTGGAGCACTTGGCTGAATACACCAGCCAGCTCACTGAGGTGTTCCACAGCTATGGCACCGAGGGCACCTGGTATGCCCACGCCAGCGTCGGCACCCTACATGTGCGGCCCATCCTGGACATGAGGCGCCATGGCGCCAAGGACATGCGCGAGATCGCCGAAAAGGCCTCCGAACTGGTACGCAGGTACAAGGGCGCCTATTCCGGCGAGCATGGCGACGGCCTGTGCCGTGGCGAATGGGTGGCATGGCAGTACGGTCCGCGCATCAACCAGGCCTTTTCCGAGATCAAGGACCTGTTCGACCCTGACAACCGCTTTAATCCGGACAAGATCGTGCGTCCGCCGAAGATGGACGATGCCGCCAACTTCCGCTTCACGCCGGGTTACCAGGAACAGGCGCTGGAAACCCGGCTAGACTGGTCGGCATGGAATGTCAGGCGCGACCCGCTGACCGGCGAGGAAAGCGCGCCCGGCACCGGGGGCGACCGCACCGGTGGCCTGGCCAAGCTGGTGGAGATGTGCAACAACAACGGCCATTGCCGCAAGTTCGACGCCGGCACCATGTGCCCGAGCTATCGCGTGACGCGGGATGAAAAGCACGTCACCCGCGGCCGCGCTAACACCCTGCGGCTGGCCATCTCCGGCCAGCTGGGCACTGAAGGCCTGGCCAGTCCGGAAGTCAAGGAAGTGCTGGACCTATGCGTCTCCTGCAAGGGCTGCAAGCGCGACTGCCCGACCGGGGTCGACATGGCCAAGGTCAAGATCGAGGCACGCGCCGCCTGGACGGCAAAGCACGGCACGTCGCTGCGCGACAGGCTGGTGGCAACCATGCCGCGCTATGCGCCGCTGGCCAGTCGCTTCGGCCGCCTGCTCGCCGCCGCCGATGGCGTTCCGGTGCTGTCGGGCTGGGTTAAGGGCAGGCTGGGCCTAGCCCCGCAGCGGGCCTTCCCGCGCTTTAAAAAGTCATTCCTGTCTGGCGCGGCCCCGCACCCGGCACAAGCCGGCGGCAGGGAAGTGCTGCTGTTCGTTGACACCTTCAACAACTACATGGAGCCGGAAAACGCCGCCGCCGCGCGCGACGTGCTGGAAGCGGCCGGCTACACGGTCCACTTCAACAGCCACGCCGGCGAACGGCCGCTGTGCTGCGGCCGCACCTACCTGGCGGCCGGCATGGTCGACGAGGCTAAGGCCGAAGCGCGCCGCAGCCTCGATGCGCTGCTGCCTTACGTCGAGCGTGGTGTTGCCGTGGTAGGGCTGGAACCATCCTGCCTGCTCTCGCTGCGCGATGAGTTCTTGAGTTATGGCTATGGCGAGGAAGCGGAAAGGCTGGCGGCCTCATCCTTCCTGTTCGAGGAATTCCTGGTGCGCGAGAAAGCGGCGGGCCGGCTTGCGCTGGACCTGAAGCCCCTGGCCACCGCCAGCGCGCTGGTGCATGGCCATTGCCACCAGAAAGCATTCGACGCAGTGCGGCCGGTGCAGACCGTGCTGGGCTGGATACCGCAACTGCAGGTGTCCATGATCGAGTCCTCCTGCTGCGGCATGGCCGGCAGCTTCGGCTACGAGGCCGAACACTACGACGCCTCACAGGCCATGGGTGAGCTGTCGCTGTTCCCGGCGGTGCGCAAGGCCGGTGCCAATACGCTGCTGGTGGCCGATGGCACCAGCTGCCGGCACCAGATCGAAGACGGCACCGACAGGCAGGCGATCCACGTGGCACGGGTGCTGGCCTCGGCCCTGAACGCACCACGCCTCTGATTACATGGTTGCGGCCGCCGTGCCGCAGGCACCTGCGGCACGGCGATGCGCCATCTATCCAGGGCATGGAAGACAAGCCATTGACGGGCGGGCATGGTATGTTCAGCGGAACATCACCAACAGCAAAAGATCCATGGCGCCTGAAAACATGCTCTGGCTGATTTCGTCCATTTTCCTGGCCGTCATCTCGTTTCTAAAAGCAATGCAGGGCCCGCAGAGGATAGGCGCGTTTGCGATCGGCACCGCGATGTCGGCGCAGGCGCTGGCCATTGTCACCGGCCACGACAGCCTGGCGATGTGGTTCGGCGCGGTCGGCGTTGGCATTGTCTTGCTGCTGTTCGTCGGCGAAGTGCTGTGGCGAAAACGCCATGGCAAGGATCTGGAATGACCGTGCCGGCAACCGGGTTCATGCATGCGGCACACAGGAGGCATGCAGCGAGGTGATGCACCCGCTAGGCCTTCCTGCGCAAGTTCAGGCGCTGTCCCGCTCCACCAGCTCGAAACCCACATCCACGCTCTCATGCACCACCGCGCGCCCCTCGATGCGGTCCACCAGCATGCGCGCCGCCAGCTTGCCGATTTGGGTGCCGTCGATGCGCATGGTCGACAGCGACGGGTCGGTGTGGCGGGCGAAGTTCTGGTCGCCATAGCCCAGCACCTTTAGCTGGCCAGGCACCGCCAGGCTCTTGGCGCGCGCCTCGATCAGTGCGCCTAGCGCCAAGCTGTCGGCGCCGCAGAACACCGCGTCCGTCTCCGGATGCTCCTGCAGCAACAGCGCCAGCGCCTCGCGGCCATTGCCAAGGTGGGTAGGCGAGGGCATGGCATAGACCGGCACCGGCCGGCCGCACAGCGCCTGCATTGCCTTGCCGAAGGCGGCGCTGCGCACCAGCGCGCGGGCGTCGCCGGGCGTGATCACCGCTGCATGGCGGGCACCGCGGCCATGCAGGTAGCGCGCCGCCTCCTGGCCCACCGCATCATGCGAAAAGCCGACTAGCATGTCGATCGGCGTGTCGGTCAGGTCCCAGGTCTCGACCACCGGCACGCCGGCGCCGCGCAGCCGCTCGCGCGATACCGGCGAATGCATCACGCCGGTCAGCACAATGCCGGCCGGACGACGACCGATGACGGCATCGATCAGCGCATCCTCACGCGCCTTGTCATAGCCGCTTTGACCGATCAGGAGCTGGTAGCCGGCCTCGGCCAGCGCGGTGGTCATGGCCTCGGTGGTTTCCTGGAATACCGAGCCGGCCAGCGACGGCACCAGCGCCATCACTAGCCGGCTGCGGTTCGACGCCAGTGAGCCGGCCACGAGGTTGGGCACGTAACCGGTCTGGCGGACCGCTTCTTGGATCTTCTGCAGCGTTTCGGGCGACACCCGCTCGGGCGTGTTGAGCGCGCGGGAAATCGTGACCTTGGTCACGCCCACCATCTGCGCCAGCTCGCGCAGGGTTATGCCGCCCGAGCCGCGACGCGCCCGCTTTGCCGGCATGGATTCGGCTGCCGGCGCTTTGCCAGTCGGATTGTTAGTCAAAGGAAATTCCAGAATTATTTTGGCTCCGATTGTAGCAATTCAAAAGAATATGGATTACGATGCGGCTTCGATGTTACCGGTAACATACCGAGCCGACACGAGGCCGGCACCCAGATTGCCGACCAGACCATAGCCAGCGCCCCGGGCGCAAGAGGAGACAACGATGGATATTTCCCGCATGAACATCAAACGCCGTCAATTGCTGCTGGGCGTGGCTTCCGGCCTGGCCGGCGCGGCGCTGCCGCTGGGCTCGGCGCTAGCGCAGTCGGACTACCCGAACCGGCCGATCACCTTCCTGTGCCCGTGGCCGGCGGGCGGCACCGCCGATGTCACCATGCGCGCACTGGCCAAGGTGCTGTCGGATCACCTGGGCCAGCCAGTGGTGTTTGAAAACCGCGCGGGCGCCTCCGGCATGATCGGCGCCCGCGCGTTGGCGGTGGCCAAGCCGGACGGCTACACCATCGGCCAGATCCCGATCTCGGTGACCCGCTTTGCGCAGCTCGGCACGGTGACCTTCGATCCGCTGAAGGACTTCACTTATCTTGCTCGCGCTTCCGGCCAGACCTTCGGCATCGTGGTGCGCGCCGACTCGCCTTACAAGACGCTGGCTGACCTGGTGGCTGCCGCCAAGGCTAATCCCGGCAAGCTGACCTTCGCCAGTGCCGGCGTAGCCGGCGCTACCCATGTCGGCATGGAAGAATTCCTGCTGGCCGCCGGCGCGAAGATGAACCATATCCCGTACAAGGGCGGCGCGCCGGCCCTGACCGACTTAATGGGCGGCCAGGTCGATGCGCTGGCCGATTCCAGCTCTTGGGCGCCGTATGTCGAGCAGGGAAAGCTGCGCCTGCTGGCGACCTGGGGCGAGCAGCGCCCGCCGCGCTTTGCCAAAGCGCCGACCCTGAAGGAAGCCGGCTACAACCTGGTGGTGGATGCGCCGAATGGCATCGGCGCGCCGGCCGGGCTGGAGCCGCAGGTGGCCGAGAAGCTGCGGGTGGCGCTGAAGAAGGCGATCCTGAGCCCGGAATTCAAGCAGGCCTGCGACCGCATCGACGCGCCCGTGATGTACCAGGACGCCGACGACTACCGCAAGTACGTGCTGTCGCAGTATGTGCATGAAAAGCGCCTGATCGAGAAGCTCAACCTGAAGGAACAGATCAAGAACGGTTGACGATCGCCGCGCGATCGGCCCCGTTATCCCGCATCCCATGAAGAGCCAGATGAATACCGTCACCGATAACCACTACACCCGCAGCCTAATAAGGCTGCACGATACCGACAACGTGCTGATCGCCAAGGCCCAACTCTCGCTGGGCCAGCCAATCGACATCGACGGCGCCACCGTGCGGCTGCGGGCCCAGGTGCCAGCGGGTCACAAGGTGGCTGCCCATGCGATCGCCAAGGGAAACGCGATCCGCAAGTACGACACCATCATCGGCTTTGCTTCGCGCGACATCGAGGCCGGCGAGCATGTGCACTCGCATAACATCGAGCTGCGCGAATACGAGCGCGACCCCGGCTTTGGCCTCGATGTGCGGCCGGTCGACTATGTGCCGCAAGAGCAGCGCGCCAGCTTCATGGGCATCGTGCGGCCCGACGGCCAGGTCGGCACCCGCAACTTCATCGGCATCTTCTCGTCGGTGAATTGCTCGGCCACCGCGATCAAGAAAATCGCCGAATGGTTCACGCCGGAGCGCCTGGCCGCCTATCCCAACGTGGACGGCGTGGTGGCCTTCGCGCAGACCAGCGGCTGCGGCATGTCCTCGCCCAGCTACCATTTCGACGTGCTGCGCCGGACCATCGCCGGCTATGTGCGCCATCCCAACCTGGCCGGTGCGCTGATCGTGGGCCTGGGCTGCGAGCGCAACCAGGTGGCTGATCTGGTGAGTTCGCAGGGCCTGAAGGAAGACGGCCTGCTGCGCACCATGGTCATGCAGGAAGTCGGCGGCACCCGCCAGACCATTGAGGCTGGCATCGCGATGGTCAGGGAGATGCTGCCGGCCGCCAACGCGGTGCAGCGGCAGAAGGTGCCGGCCAGCCATATCAAGGTCGGCCTCGAATGCGGCGGCTCGGATGGCTTTTCCGGCATCAGCGCCAATCCGGCGCTGGGCGCGGCGATGGACATCCTTGTGCGCCATGGCGGCACCGCGATCCTGTCCGAGACGCCGGAAATCCACGGCGTGGAAAACATGCTGACGCGGCGCGCGGTATCGCCGGAAGTGGGCCAGAAGCTGCTCGACCGGCTGGAATGGTGGAAGGAATACACCCGCGGCCAGAATGCGCAGTTCAATGGCGTGGTAGGCCACGGCAACCAGCAGGGCGGCCTGGCCAACATCTTCGAGAAGTCGCTTGGTTCGGCGATGAAGGGCGGCACCACGCCGCTGCAGGGCGTGTATGAATACGCCGAGCCGATCGACCGCGCCGGCTTCGTCTTCATGGACTCGCCCGGCTATGATCCGGTGGCCGCCACCGGCCAGATCGCTAGCGGCGCCAATTTGATCTGCTTCACCACCGGCCGCGGCTCGATGTTCGGCTCCAAGCCGGCGCCGACCATCAAGCTGGCCAGCAATACCGCGATGTACGAGCGCCTGAAGGAAGACATGGACATCAACTGCGGCCTGGTGATCGACGGCGAAGCCACCATGCAGCAGATGGGCCAAATTATCTTCGACGAGATCCTGCGCGCCGCTTCCGGCGCCCCGACTAAGAGCGAACTGCTGGGCCTGGGCGACCATGAGTTCATCCCCTGGCACCTGGGCGTGGTCAGCTGACCGTTATCCCGGCATTGCCCCGCCGGCGTCTATCCTTTAGCATCGACGCCGTTTAACTTCTTTCCTGTGATGACACGCCATGACCCTGAACATCGACAACCCCGCGCTGCTGTGCAGCCAGAGCCTGATCAACGGCGAGTGGCGCCATGCCGCCGACGGCCGCCGCCTCGCCGTCACTAATCCCGCCAGCGGCGAGCTGATCGCCGAAGTACCCGACTGCACGCCGCAGGACGCGCAGGCCGCGGTGGATGCGGCGCAGAAAGCCTTTGCCGTGTTCCGCCATGGGGTTGCCAAGGAGCGCGCCGCGCTGCTTAAGCGCTGGCACGGACTGGTGATGGCAAACCAGGAAGACCTGGCGCGGCTGATGTCGCTGGAGCAGGGCAAGCCGCTGGCGGAAAGCCGCACCGAGGTGGCTTACGGCGCGTCCTACATCGAATGGTTCGCCGAGGAAGCCAAGCGCGCCGACGGTGACATCATTCCGCAGCAGAGTCAGAACCACAGGCTGCTGGTGATCAGGCAGCCGGTCGGCGTGGTGGCGGCGATCACGCCATGGAACTTCCCGATGGCCATGCTGGCCCGCAAGATCGCACCGGCCATCGCGGCCGGTTGCGCCGTGGTCTGCAAGCCGGCCGAAGATACGCCGCTCACCGCGCTGGCCATGGCGAAGCTTTTACAGCAGGCCGGCGCGCCGGCCGGCCTCATCAATGTGCTGACCACCTCGCGCGAGCGCGCCGGTCCGCTGGCCGACGTCTGGCTGGCCGATGCGCGGGTGCGCAAGATTTCCTTCACCGGCTCCACCGCGGTCGGCAAGCACCTGGCGCGCGAGAGTGCCGGCACCCTCAAGCGGCTGTCGCTTGAACTGGGTGGCAATGCGCCTTTCATCGTGTTCGACGATGCCGATATCGATGCCGCGGTGGCCGGCCTGATGGTGGCGAAGTTCCGCAATGCCGGCCAGACCTGCATCTGCCCCAACCGGGTCTATGTGCAGCAGGCCGTGTACGAGCGCTTCATCGGCAAGCTGGCTGAGAAGGTCGGCAGCCTGACCATCGGCCCGGCCGCCGGCGGCCGGGCCGAGATCGGCCCGCTAATTAATGCCCGCGCGGTAGAGAAGGTCGAGCAGCATTTGAAGGATGCGCTGGAGCAGGGCGCGCGGCTGGTGGTAGGCGGCCAGCGCCATGCCTGCCCGGACGCGCCCAACGGGCACTTCTTCACGCCTACCGTTGTCGCTGACGTCACCGCCGCAATGCGCATGTCCTGCGAGGAAACTTTCGGACCGGTGGTGCCGGTGACGTCCTTCGCCACCGAAGCCGAGGTGGTGGAAATGGCCAATGCCACACCCTTCGGCCTGGCCGCCTATTTCTATTCCCGCGACATCGACCGCATCTGGGAAGTGGCCGAGGCAATCGAGGCCGGCATGGTCGCGGTCAATGACGGCGCGCTGTCGACTGAGATTGCGCCGTTTGGCGGCATCAAGGATTCGGGCTATGGCCGCGAGGGATCGCGCTATGGCCTGGACGAGTACATGAACATCAAATACATCCGCCACGGCAGCCTGGCGCGCCGCCTGCCTGGCTGAACAACATCAAAAAACTGTGGAGACATCATGAGCTACGACAACCGCTTCAAGGCCGCGCTGGCCACCAAAAACCCGCAGATCGGCCTCTGGCTGTCGCTGGCCAATTCCTACACCGCCGAACTGTGCGCCACCGCCGGCTTCGACTGGCTGCTGCTCGACAGCGAGCATGCGCCCAACGACGTGCGCGCCATCCTGCAGCAGCTGCAGGCGGTGGCGCCTTATCCATCACACCCGATCGTAAGGCCTGTCACCGGCGACGTGGCACTGATCAAGCAGCTGCTCGACATCGGCGCCCAGACCCTGCTCATTCCGATGGTGGATACGCCCGAGCAGGCTGCGCACATGGTGTCGGCGGTGCGCTATCCGCCGCAGGGCATACGCGGCGTTGGCGCTGCCGCCGCCCGCGCCTCAGGCTGGGGACAGCGCACCGACTACCTGGCGCGTGCCAATGACGAGGTCTGCCTGCTGGTGCAGGCCGAGACCCGCACCGCGCTCGACAACATCGAAGCGATTTGCGCGGTCGACGGCATCGATGGCGTCTTCATCGGCCCGGCCGACCTGTCGGCCTCGCTTGGCCATCGCGGCAATCCGGGCCATCCGGAAGTGCAGGCCGCTATCGAGGATGCAATGCGCCGCATCATCGCCACCGGCAAGGCAGCCGGCACCCTGGTGTCGGACAATGCGCTGGCAAGGCGCTATCTCGACCTTGGCTGCACCTTCGTTGCGGTCGGCCTGGAAGCGCGGCTGCTGGCAGTGGCCGCGCGCGAACTGCGTGCCGAGTTCGGCGGTACCGCACCGGCGCCGGCGGCGGATGGCGTGCCGGCGATTTACTGATCCGTGGCCACGCTGGCGCGACGCTGACCTGCCGTGCATGCAGGTTGGCGCCGGTCAGGACGGCCCTGGTGTCGTATCAAGTCATAGTTAAGGGCTGCGCCGCTGCGTCCTTGCCTCGGTCACGAAATACACCACGCAGGCCAGCACCAGCGGCGCCAGGTAATACAAAAAGCGATACAAGATCAGCGCGGCCAACAGTTCATTGCGGCCCAGCTGCTGCGACAGCAGCGCGATAAACACCGCTTCCAATACGCCAAGGCCTGCCGGCACATGGGTGACTACGCCGGCGATGGCAGCGGTGAGCAGCACGGCTACCACTGTCGGATAGTCGATTTTTTGCTGCAGCAGCAGGTAGACCAGTCCGGAGATCATCAGCCAATTGGTGCACGACATCAGCAGCTGCACCACCGCCAGCTTCCACGGCGGCAGCGTAATGCCGTGGCCACGCAGGGTCCAGTCGCGCTGTGTCGCCAATGCGCAGAGCAGTACATAGGCCAAGGCCATGGCGACCATGGCCATGCCCAGCAGTCGCAGCCCGCTGCTATCGAGCTTCCATTCGGCTGGCAACGGCAGGGGACGCCACCAGAACGCCAGCCCGGCCAGCAGCAGGTAACCGCTCCAGTTGGTCAGCATGCTGGTGGCGGCGATGCGGGTAATGACCGTGCTGTCGAGGCCAAAGCGCGAATACAGCCGGTAGCGCATGGCCACGCCGCCGATCAGGCTGCCCAGGTTCAGGTTGAATGCATAACAAACAAAGGTAATGCCCATAACGGTTCTGGCTGGCAGCTTGTGCCCCGTGAGGTGCTTTCCCAGCAAATCAAAGCAGGCGTAGAGCAGGTGGCTGGCAGCCGCCAGGCCAGCCGCTGCCAGCAGCGCCAGTGCACTGCGCTGGTAGATCGCGGCCATCACTTTGTCCCATTCGACCGATCTAGCCTGCTTGATCAGCAGATACGCAATCAGGGCAAGGAAGCAGAACTTGAGCAGGCGCTTCGCCCAGTGCCACCAGGGCCGCGCCTGCTGCCGTTGCGCAAGGCTGGCCGCGTCGCTGCCTGCGTTCATTGCATCGCCGACTGATTCAAATCGCCGGCATGGTCAGGGCTGGCCGGTGCGCGCAACGATGCCAGGCGCGGCGTGTGGGCGGGCAGGAAGCCGGCCCAGGAAGGATAGCGCCGCAGCAGGTGAAACAGGAAGAAGGTGCGTATCGGCCGCCATGCCTCCGAATCTGTCAAGTCGTTGATGTCAATGCGGGTGCAGCTGTGCTGCATCAGCTTTTCCAGGCTCGCGCTGAGCTGCGCATTGAAGGCGCGGTCGTGAATCATTACATTGGCCTCCAGGTTTAGTGACAGGCTGAGTGGGTCGAGGTTGCTGGAGCCGACCGTGGCCCAGGTGTCGTCCACCAGCGCCACCTTGCCATGCAGCGGGCGCTTGCAGTACTCGTAGATTTCCACGCCCGAACCGAGCAGGTGGTGATACAGCATGGAAGCGGCGGTCTTGACGATGGCCATGTCCGGATTGCCCTGCAGGATCAGCGTGACCTTCACGCCGCGCCGCGCCGCCTTGCGCAATTCGCGCAGGAAGCGATAGCCGGGGAAGAAATAGGCGTTGGCCACGATGATGCGTTCCCGCGCAAGCCGGAACGCCAGGCGGTACTGGCGCTCGATGTCATTCTTGTGCTCCTGGTTGTCACGCCAAACAAACAGTGCGCGGGCATCGCCAGCCGGCGCCAGGGAAGCAAGCGGCGGCCATTTCGGACGGCGATGAAACCAGCGGCGCTTCGGCGTTTCGCCCGCCACCGCCGCCAGCGCAAAGCTGTGGATATGGGCCACGATCGGGCCTTCGACTTCCACCGCATAGTCCTGCTTGGCCTCGGGGCCGAAATCGGCCAGGTGGTCGGCCGAGTAATTGATGCCGCCGACAAAGGCACGGACGCCATCCACCACCACCAGCTTGCGGTGCATGCGGCGAAACACGTGGAAGCGGCGAAACAGCTTGGGTGCAGGCTGGAAGACATGGAAGATCACGCCAGCCTCGATCAGCGCACTGATGAAGCCATCCGACAGATCCGGCGAGCCCCAGTCATCGATGGTGAGCTCGACCCGGACCCCGCGCCGGGCCGCAGCCAGCAGCGTTGCATGCAGCTCGCGCCCGACCTTGTCCTCAAACAGGATGAAGGTTTCGATCAGCACTTCGCGTTGCGCCTTCGCAATCACCTCAAAGACACGCGGAAAGAATGCCTCGCCGTTTTCCAGCAGCGTGAATCGGTTTCCGCGTATCCAGTTTTCTTTCACAGGGCAGTGCTTTCGTTGAGATGGTTGGCGATGAGGGCGCAGCGACAGGCTGCATGCGGCCTGCACGGGTTGGCATCCAATGTGCATGAAAACCATAAATAAAGCCGTGCATTTAATCAACAAAGCCGCAGATGAGCAGATTCGGGGCGCTGCCTTTCACCGCCGCATAAAAGCCCGTGATCCGGGCGCCGCGCATGAAATACCGCATATGCAGGGCTCTGAAGGTTGAAGAGGCGCGGCTTAGGCAGTAGACTCTGGCCGGGACGTGCCGGACGCCGCATCGCAGCGCGCGGCAACATCTTCCTGCCTATACATATCAATAAGGAGCAACACATGCAGACCCCCCGCCTCATCGCCGTTATCGCCGCCGCCCTGATCGCCACTGGATGCGCCGGAATGAAGGGCACAGCTGACACCAGCAAGGCTTCGCAACAGGGCGCCGGCCAGGCGATGGACGACAGCGCCATCACTGCGCGCGCCAAGGGCGCCTTGCAGGCAGACCCGGAACTGAACGCCTTCAAGATCGACGTCAGCACCACCGACGGCGTGGTCAAGCTCAAGGGAGACATCAAGTCGCTGGCGCTGCGCCGCAAGGCCGAGGCGCTGGTCAAGGCAGTGCCGGGCGTAAAGTCGATCGACAACCAGATGATCATCACCGGCTAATTGCCAATGGGCCGCCGCGGGCGGCCTTTTTCTTTACCGCATCACGATGTCATCCGTCGCCAGCGATATTCCGGGCCGGCTGGACCGGCTACCCTGGTCCGGCTGGCACTGGCGCGTGGTGATGGCGCTGGGCATTGCCTGGGTGCTCGATGGTCTCGAAGTCACCCTGATCGGCTCGATCGGCAGCGTGCTGGAACGGCCTGACACGCTGGCGCTCAGCGCGGCGCAGGTCGGCTGGACCGGCTCCATCTATATCGCCGGCGCCGTGCTAGGCGCACTGGTCTTCGGCCGGCTGACCGACAGGCTGGGCCGCAAGAAGCTGTTCATGATCACGCTCGCGGTCTACATGCTGGCCACGCTGGCCACCGCGTTTTCCACCAGTTTCCTATTCCTTTCTGTCTGCCGCTTCGTCACCGGCCTGGGCATAGGCGGCGAGTATGCCGCCATCAATTCCGCGATCGACGAACTGATCCCGGCGCGGGTGCGCGGCCGGGTGGCGCTGTTCATCAACGGCAGCTTCTGGATCGGCGCCGCAATGGGTGCCGCACTGAGTCTGGTGTTGCTTGACGCGCGCGTACTCGGGCCGGCGTTGGGCTGGCGCGCCTGCTTCGTGCTTGGCGCAGTGCTGGCGCTGGCCATTGTGTTGGTCCGGCGCCATGTTCCGGAAAGCCCGCGCTGGCTCTTAATGCATGGCCGGGCGGAGGAAGCGCAGCGCATTATCGACGATATTGAAGCGCAGGTGGAACGCCAGCACGGCGTGCTGCTGCCAGCCGCGCCCGGCCTGCATGCCAGCGGTCGTGGCACGCCGCCGTTGCGCGAAGTCTTTTCGCTGTTGCTGATAGACTACCGCATGCGCAGCTTGGTGGTGCTGTCGATGATGGTGGCGCAGGCCTTTGTCTACAACGCCATCTTCTTTACCTATGCGCTGGTACTGACCCGCTTCTTCCAAGTGCCGGACAACCGGGTGGCGCTCTACATCTTTCCCTTCGCACTGGGCAACGTGCTCGGTCCGTTCTTGCTTGGCCCGCTGTTCGACAGCCTGGGCCGGCGCCGCATGATCTCGCTGACCTACCTCGCGAGCGGCATAGGGCTGGCGCTGATAGGCTGGGCCTTTCTTTCTGACTGGCTGAGCGCGACTGGCCTGGCAATTTGCTGGAGCGCCGTGTTCTTCATCGCTTCCGCCGCCGCCAGTTCCGCCTATCTCACCGCCAGCGAGGTCTTCCCGTTGGAGATGCGGGCGCTGGCCATATCGATCTTTTATGCGATCGGCACCGGCACCGGCGGCTTCATCGCGCCAGTGCTGTTTGGCTGGCTAATCGACAGCGGCGACCGCGCTTCGGTGGCGGCTGGCTATGGGCTGGGCGCGGCGCTGGCCATCCTGGCCGGCCTGCTGGCGCAGCGGCATGCGGTGCACGCGGAACGCAAGCCACTGGAGGAAGTGGCGAGACTGGGGTGAACGGCAGGGCAACCTGCCTCTTCTGCCACGCCTGAAATCATCGACCATCAGTCCGATGACAGTTTCCCAATGCCGTTCTTTGCGCTGGCTAGACACGGGCAGGGAACGAACGACTTCAGCAAACCCTTTGCGACAGGAGATTGCCAGAGCTACCGGGGTTCACTTTCCTTCGTTCAGCACGCTGGCCGCTCCCTTTTTCTGCTTTTTGGCGAGCAACCGCAACAGCAGCGATAGGAATTCTATGTCGCGCGAGCCCAGCAGAAGACCCTGGCCATGTTGGCGCCGAGCTCATCAAGGGGAAAGCACCGGGCGACGGCGGTCCGCTGCGCAAATGACGCATGCTGTCGCGGCGGCAGCGGCAGATGATCGACGTGGCGCTGTATGAGTCGGGCGTCAACCTCAGCGAAAGCCTACTGCCGCAATACCCGGCATTCGACGCCATCCGCAAGCCGGCCGACGGCGCCCTGTCCGGGTCTTGGTCGCGCAGGGGCCAACACTCCATTGGCCCAGCTCGAGTACCCTGAGACCGTCAGCAATCTGTTTGTCCATGTCCACGCCCGATGCTGAAAGAATGACATGGAGTGTGCCGCCCGCCACACTGCCGTCCAAAGGCATAGCTCACTAAGCCGACTTTCGCCAATGACGCAGGTCCGGCATGAGCGAATGTGCCAAAAGAATTATATGATCCGGCCTGCCAGATAGATCCAGCCTGACGCTGCCGTGCGCCCGGCAAACCAGGGCAGCAATGCCATGACTTTCCCTGTGACCGAAGAATGAGGAGACAAACCATGTTACGCAAACTTGCCGGCGCTACCCTGTTGGCTGCCACCGCCGCAGCCGCTTATGCCCAGGACTTCCCGGCCCGGAGCATTACCATCGTGGTGCCCAACCCGCCCGGCGGGCTGGTTGACACCTCCGCGCGCCTGGTCGGCGATCCGCTGGCGAAAGTCATCAAGCAATCCGTGGTGATAGACAACCGTCCGGGCGGCAGCGGCAACATCGCCTACCAGGCCGTGGGGCGCGCCAAGCCGGACGGCTACACTTTGCTAGCTTCCTATTCCGCCTACCACACCGGCAATCCCTGGCTGATGAAAGACCTGCCCTGGGCGCCGAAGGACTTCACACCGGTAGGCCTGATCACGGTGGCAACCAACGTGATCACCGTGCATCCCTCGCTGCCGGTCAACAGTCTGAAGGAATTGGTGGATTACCTGAAGAAGAACCCGGGCAAGGTCAATTATGCGTCGCAGGGCAACGGCTCGCTGTCACACCTGGGCACCGAACTCTTCAAGCAGCAGACCGGCACCGTGATTACGCACGTGCCGTACAAGGGTTCGGGCCAGGCGATCCAGGACGTGCTCGCCGGCCAGGTGCAGATGTTCATCACCACGCCGCCTTCAGTGATCCAACATATCCAGTCGGGCAAGCTCAAGGCCCTGGCCGTGGCCGGCAAGTCGCGCCATCCTGGCCTGCCGAATGTGCCCACCACCGCGGAAGCGGGCGTGCCGGGCTTCGAGCTGGAAGCCTGGGTAGCACTGTTCGCGCCGGCTGGCACGCCGCAGCCCGCGGTCGACAAGCTGACCCAGGACGTCAAGCTGGCGCTGGAGCAGCCCGAGACGAAGGCCCGCGCTGCCACCCAGGGCGTGGAGGTGCGGTACATGCCGCCGCAAGCGCTGGGCAGCCTAGTGAAGAAGGAGCTGGATTACTGGGGAGATGTGATCAAGAAGGCGAATATCACGCTGGATTGATTGCGACAAAACTTGTGCCCTGGCAAACACCAATGATGGCTAAACGGGAATCTTTACTGTAAATAGGTTTGATTTTGTGAGCATTCCTGCTGCTAGTGGCTAGCGTACCCCGAGTGAAGCTATGTTTCATCCGGGGTACGTTTGTTAGCGGCCGCCTGGCAGGCAGTCGCTTTGCTACAGCTCCAGCACAATCCTCCCGCCCACTGCGCGACTGCAGCAAGCCATCATCTTGTTGTTCGCCTCGCGCTCGGCGCGGGTCAACACCACATCCCGGTGGTCTACCGCCCCCGACAGCACCCGTACCTCGCAGGAACCGCAAAGCCCTTCGCAGCAGTCGCTCTGCACGTCGATGTTGGCCGCGCGCAGCGCCGTCAGTAGGGTCTGTTCGGGCGCCACGGTCAGGGTCAGACCGGAATCCTTCAGTTCCACCTCGAACGCATGCTCCTTAGCCGGGTCGAGCGCGCTCGTGCTGGCGTGGAAATGCTCGATGCGCAGTGCATCCTCGGGCCAGCGGGCGCAAGCTTGTTGCAGCGCTTCGAGCATGCGCACCGGGCCGCAGGCATAGACCTGGGTGTTTGGCTGCGGCACGTCCAGCAGCGCCGGCAAGTCGAGCCGGGCGCCCTCGTCCTTGCAGTACAGATGCAGGCGCTTGCCGTGCAGCGCGGCCAGTTCATTGACGAAGGCCATGGTGGCGCGTGACCTGCCGGCGTAATGCAGCACATAGTCCATGCCCAGCTCCCTGGCGCGACGGGCCATGACCAGGATCGGCGTAATGCCAATGCCACCGGCGATGAAAATCACCTTGCCGGCGCTTTCATCGAAGCGGAAATGGTTACGCGGGCCGCGGATCGTGAGCAGGTCGCCCGGCCGCACATTCGCATGCACCCAGCGCGAGCCGCCACGGCTTTCCGGGTCGCGCAGCACCGCGATTTCCAGGGCGTTGCCATCGGCCGGATCGCCGCACAGCGAATACTGGCGCGACAATTCCGGCGCGCCGCACTCAATGTCGATATGCGAGCCCGGCGTCCAGCGCGGCATGGCCCGGCCGTCGAGCGCTGCCAGGCGCAGCCTGGCGATGTCCTGCGCCACCATGGTTACGCTTTCCACGCGGACGGTGCGACCCAGCACATGGTGCGACGTCTCGCCGATGCGCACCGGCGAAGTCGCCTGCAGCAGCGCCGGATCCTGCCGCTCCGGATTGGCCTGCGGGTCCCATTCCACCCACAAATGCTCCGGCCCGCGAAACGAGGTGTTAGGCACATAGGAAAACCGCTGCTCGGCCAGGCGCATGTGCGGCAGGCGCTTGGTGAGTTCCTCCAGGAAGATCTGCAGCTCCATGCGCGCCAGGTTCTTGCCCATGCACTGGTGGGCGCCATAGCCGAAGGTCAGGTGGTCGCTTGCATTGTCGCGGCGGATGTCGACCATGTCGGCGTCGGTGAAGTGGCGTTCGTCATGGTTGGCCGACGACATCACGATCAGCAGCTTCGCGCCTGCTGGGATATCGACTTCGCCAATGCGCGCTGCCTTCGTGGCAAGCCGGCGCCATGCGGCCACCGACCCGTTGTGGCGCAGGCATTCCTCCACCGCGTTGGGAATTAGGCTCGGGTCCTGGCACAGCTCGTGCCATGCGCCGGGATGCTGCAGCAGCAGCTTGACCGCATTCGCGGTGGCATTCGCGGTGGTCTCATGGGCGGCCACGATGCCGGCCATCATCATCGAATGCAGATACGAATCGGTGACCACGTCAGGGTAGTCGGCCTGCATGCGGATGCCGTATTTCATCCAGCCGGGACCGGACGGGTCGCGCCGCATCTTTTCCAGGATCTGGCCGGCCAGCTGCCAGAAGTTGCCCACCGCATGGGCCACTGCCACCTGTTCCTCCGGCCTGGGCCGGCCCCAGGTGTTGACCGTATGGGCAATCGAGTACTTGCGCAGCAGGTCCATGTCTTCCTCCGGCACGCCGAGAAAATGCAGCGCAATGGTCAGCGGCACTTCCCACAGCATCTGGTCGACCAGGTCGGCGCGGCCGTCATCTATGAAGCGGTCCACGTATTCCCGCGCCAGGCGCCGCACCAGCGGCTCATGGTGCTTCAGCGCTTCCGGCGTGAACGGCTCCATCAGCACCCGGCGCCGCGCCATGTGGGCCGGCTCGTCCTCGTTGACCAGGGTGCGGTTCATTGCATAGTTGTAGGACGCCAGCACCGCATTAGCTTCGTCGCCGGTGGGCGTGATCTTTTCCAGCGCAATGGAAGGGCTGAAGGTGATGTTGTCGCGAAACACCGCCTTGATGTCGTCATAGCGGCTGACCACCCAATAGCCTAGCTTCGGGCTGTAGAACACCGGCTCCTGCTGGCGCGCCCAGCGCAGGTACTCAGGCGGGTCCTGCTGATAGGCATCGTCGAAGGGGTCGAACTGCGCTGCCTGCTGGCTGACCGGGCAGCCGGTCGGCGAGCGGGGAGGTGATAGCGCCTGGTGGTCGATCGGGCAGCCGGCCGCGCCGGCGGGAGAGGAAGGGGTGTGCATGAGTCGCTCCGCATGATGCATGGCTTAAACCCGGCCTGGCTGGACGCCGGCGCTGGGGCTGCCGGTCCGGCGGCGTCTCGGATGCTGCCATCCTGCCGGACCGTTCTGCGTAATCATACTACGCTTTGCGTAATATCGCGCCGAGCGTTGCAGTCAGGCGTTTGCGGCGGCCGCCCCGGCGCCGGTGTAGCCCATCACGGCGCTGATGCTGGCCGCCTCGCGCATCACCTCGGCGACGATGCCGCCTTCGGGCGTGATGTCAAAGCCACCCGAGGCACCCAGTGCGGTCAGCACCGCGCACAGATGCCCGTTGTAGTCAAACACGGGCGCGGCCACGGCGCTGATGCCGGGCAGCAGGGTGCCGCAAATGGTGGCGCAGCCCTGGCGCCTTACCCGGCGGCGCAAGGCGTCGATTGGATTCCTGCCGGTCAACAGCGCGCGCTGGGCCTTGCCGGCGGCGGCCAGTTCATGTTCTGCCTGGCTGCTGACGGCGGCATCGTCGAGATAGCTCAGGAAGACCTGACCGGTGGCTGACCAGAGCAGTGGCATCACCGAGCCGGCGCGCACATTGATGGTGATGGGCAGGCCGGGTTCCTCGAAGCGCAGTATGGTCGGGCCCTGGTTGCCCATCACGGCCAGAAAGCAAGTTACCTGCAACTGCTCGCGCAGCCGCACCAGCGCCGGTTCGCCGAGGCGGATCGGGTCGCACTGGCGCAATGCGGCCAGGCCGATTGCAATGGCCTGCTGCCCGAGGTAGTAATGCTGGGTGGCCGGGTTCTGCGCCACCATGCCTTCCTGGATCAGGCTGGCCATGTAGCGGTGCACCTTGGCCGTGCTTTCCTGCACTTCGGCAGCCACGGCTGTCAGGCTGGCTGCGCCGCCCAGGCGGCACAGGGCCTTCAGTATGCCCATGCCCACTTCGGCGGATTGCACCCGGCGGCGGCGCTCTTCGGATTGCTGCGGCAGCTTCTTGGTCACTTGGCTGGTCTTTCGGAAAGGGTAGGGGAGGCCGGAAAGGCGCCACGCGGCGCCGGCTTCGCTATTTTACGCAAGGCGTAGTAGCATTACGCAAAAATTAAAAACGTCTTCAAGTTAGTCAAGTCAGTCAACCATCCCAGACAGGAGAACACCTTGAAAAAACTGTTGGCAAGCTGCCTCATTGCATTGCCCGTCCTGATGTCCGGCGTTGCCGCGCATGCGCAGTCCTATCCGTCCAAGCCGATCCGCTGGCTGGTGCCGTATCCGCCGGGCGGCGGTTCCGACTTCCTGGCGCGCACCGTTGGCCAGGCCCTGTCCGAACAGGTCAAGCAGCCGGTCATCATCGAGAACAAGGCCGGCGCCAATACCGCGATCGCCGCATCGGAGACGGCGCGCGCGCCGGCCGACGGCTACACTATCCTGAATGCCGACAACGGCACCATGGTGTTCAACTCGGCCCTGTATTCCAAGCTCAGCTACAACCCTGAAAAAGACCTGACGCCGGTCACCCTGATTGGCCGCTTCCCGATGATCCTGGTGGTGGGGCCGGGTTCGGAAGCCAAGGACGCGAAGGACTTCATCGCCAGGGCCAAGGCCCGTCCCGGCAGCATCAGCTATGGCTCCGCCGGCGCCGGCAGCCCGCATCACTTGGCGATGGAGCTGCTGAAGGTGGCCGCGGGCGTGGACATGCAGCATGTGGCCTACCGCGGCGCTGCACCCGCGCTGTCTGACCTCGCTGGCAACCAGATTCCCGCGATGATGGTCGACCTGGCTGCCGGCGGCGGCTTCATCAAGGCTGGCAAGATCCGGCCGCTGGCGGTGGCCAATGCCACCCGCCTGCCGCAGCTGCCCGACGTGCCGACCTTCGCCGAACTGGGCTACAAGAATATCGAGGCCGCCGCACTGGTCGGGGTGGTCGCGCCCGCCGGCCTGCCGGCCGATGTGCTGGGCACGCTGAACCGACAGCTAGTGAGCGCGGTGAATCAGCCAGCGGTGAAGCAGCGCCTGATCGACTTCGGCGTCGAGCCGGTAGCAAACAGCCCGCAGCAATATGCCGACTTGCTCAAGAGCGAGACAGTACGCTGGCACAAGCTGATCCGCGAGCAGAAGATCACGCTCGATTAAATCTGCAGGCCTTGAAACCTTTAAGCCTTCATGCCGCGTCATCCGATGGCGCGGCAATTTCTTTTGGCGCCGTTTCGGCGCGCAGCAACTCCACTGCGCGCTGCGCGATCGGCGACAGGTAGCCGGCGCGGCGCAGGATGCCGATGCGCCGGTCCATGCCCGACAAGGCAAGCGGCCGCACCACGACGTTACCGGGCAGGCCGCCGGCCTGCACATTGCGGGTGTTGATCATGCTGATCAGCCCGGTGCGCGCCACCACGAGTATCAGCGCATTGAGCGTGTCCGCTTCCACCACGATGCGCGGCAGCGACAGGCCGCGCCTTGCGAAGGCGCTGCGCACCTGCAGCCGGGTAAATTCATGCTGACCGGTCGCGGCCCAGGGATAGCGGGTGATGTCGTCCAGGCTGATCGTCTCCTTGCGCGCAAGGGGATGGCTGCTCTGCATCATCAGGCTGCACGGATCTTCATACAGCGTCTCGCATTCCAGCGCGGCATCCAGGCGTTCCGGCACCGGGCAGACCGCCAGTTCGACATCGCGCCGGCTCACCTTTTCCATCATGGCGTTGCTGAAGGCGGTGGTGAAGGCGATGCTGGCCGCCGGCCGTTCCACGGTAAGCGCCGGCAGTAGCGCCTGTAGCGTGAAGTCGGTGGTGGCGGGCGTGACGCCCATGCGCAGCAGGCCGGCATCGTTGCCGCCGAGGTTGCGCGCTTCCTGCACGGCATCTTCCATGTCGCGGCTGGCTGCCTGCAGGCGGGCATGAAATGCCTTTCCAGCCTCGGTCAGCTCGATGCCGCGCGCGCTGCGGGTCACCAGCCTGGCGCCGACCTTGCGCTCCAGCCGCTGCATGGCCTTGCTCAGCGCGGGTTGGGAAATGCCCAGGTGCTCGGCCGTGCCGGTGATGGTGCCGGTTGCTGCCAGCGCCAGGAAATACTGAAAATCATCACCGAGCATGGCATTCCGGGAAGTTATGGAGTCAAACGTGGCGGTTATTTTACTTTATAGGTTGGCGGGCCGATAGTTGTCGGCTGCAGGCGGACCGGCGCAAGCCATCCGCGCTGCACTGCCATGAGGACCCGCCATGAAAGGCGCGCAGATGCCGTCGGGTCCATGCACACGATCACACGATGGAGACACCATGCCGAACCGCCTTTCCCGCCGCCAGTTCCTGCAGACCGGCGCCCTGCTTGCCGCCGGCATCGCACTGCCCGCAGCCGACCTGCTGGCCAGCGACGACTGGCATGCCGGCGAGCTTGCCCACTTGCTGCCCGCCGCCAGCCATGAGCGCTTCCTGATCAAGGCATCATTCCGCACCCCGCTGACGGAAGCGCCACGGCTGTCGGTCAACGGCAGGAACGTCGTGGGGCAGCGTACAGACACCGCAGGCACGTTCTGGCGCTTCGACGCCGCCGGCTTGAAGAGCGACACGGTGTACACGCTGCAGATCCTGGGCGTCAACGGCCGGGCCCTGTGCGCCACCTGGCCGCTGAAGACCTTCCCGCTGCCGGACGCCATGCCGGAACGAGTGCGGCTCCTGGTCTACACCTGCGCCGGCGGCAATCCGGATGCGAAGGGCCCGGGCGGCATGGAAGCCTTCCGCTCGCTGGCCATCCGCCATGCGCTGCTGGAGCGCGGCCTGTCCTACCGGCCCGATGCCGTGATCGCCAACGGCGACCATGTCTACCAGGACCAGCGCACCTGGCTGGAAAGCGCCAGCCCCACCATTCGCAAGGCCGCCACCGACTACTACAACCAGGTCGGCATGTTCGACACCAGCCAGGCCGTGCTGGGCACGGCCAACGAGCCGCTATTGAAGAAGATGGTGGACCCGCAGATTGCCCATCTGTACGGCACCCGGCTGCGCTCGACGCCGGTGTTCTTCCTGATGGACGACCATGATTATTTCGAGAACGACGAGGCCGAGGAAAATTTCATTACCTTCCCGCCCGACAATTTCGACCTGACGCTGGCGCGCACGGTGCAGGACATGTACTTCCCCGAATTCCTGCCCGACCGCAGCCGCTCGCAGATCCTGCCGGGCACCAATGCGGCTGACCGCGCCGCCGGCGTGTCGGAGTGCTTCGGCACCCTGCGCTACGGCAAGCTTCTGGAAATGCTGATGTATGACTGCGGTCGCTATCTGTCCTTGAAGGACAGGCATGCCGGGCTGGTGCCGCCCGAAGCCGAGAGATGGCTGCTGGACCGCACCCGTGTCTCGGATGCGCGGCACATGATCCACATGCCGTCCACGCCCTTCGGCTGGTCGGCCGGCAAGTGGCGCGAATGGTATCCCGATGTGGTGGTGTCGGACGAGATCATGGCGGCGCCGCCGGCCGTGCTGTCGCAGCGCTTTGGCAGCGTCCGCGGCACCAATATGCGTCTGTCCACTGCGCGCCAGAAATACATGTGGCAGTCGGGCTGGTTCGGCCAGCACCAGCGCATCGTCGCGGCGATGGCCCAGCAGCGGCGGCCCGCGGTGATGATGTCGGGCGATCTGCATGCGACTGGCTGGGACCGCATGACCCGAAGCGGCGACATCGACCTGCGCGCCAATCCGATGCATATCATCCTCAATGGTCCGCTCGGCACCGGCATGGCCGGCTGGCCCAGCGGTCCGCGCGGCCTCGGGCCCGGCGCGCCGGATGCGCTGACGCTGGAGCGCAATGGCAAGCCGATGGAAAAGAATGGGTTTTCCATCGTCGATATCACGCCCGAGCGCATGGTGTGCCAGCTTTTTGCCTGGCGCGAGCCCGATCCCTTCGATGCCATTAGCCGGCTGGAACCCTATGATGTGCTGGAGATTCCACGCGGCTGAGCAAGCCGCCTTTCTACCGATGACCATGAACAAGATCCCTGCGGCGCGCCGCGCCCCCTGCCTTGCCGCACTAGCCATGGCGTTGTCGCTCTGCGCCTGCGCCGGCCCCAGGCCGGAGGCTGGCAATGCCGGCAATATCGGCCCACTGGCGGCCGAGCCGGCCACTGTACAGTCCCAGCAGGACTGGCTCAGGCGTTTGCCCTTCGCCGACCGCCAGGACTTTGAGGACGCGCAGCGCGGCCATATCGCCGGGCTGGACCAGCCGCAGATCCGCACCGCCGATGGCCGCGTGGCCTGGGATGCGCAGGCCTATGCCTTCGAAAGCGGCGACGAGGCGCCGGCCACCGTCAATCCCAGCCTGTGGCGACAGGCGCGCCTGAACAATGTGTCGGGCCTGTTCAAGGTGACCGATCGGGTCTACCAGATCCGCGGACTGGACCTGGCCAACATGACCATTGTCGAAGGCGACAACGGCATCATCGTCATTGACCCGCTGCTGTCGGCCGAAACCGCACGTGCCGCACTGAACCTGTATTTCCGGCACCGTCCCGCCAGACCGGTCAGCGCGGTGGTCTATACCCACAGCCATATTGACCATTTTGGCGGCGTCAGGGGCGTGATCAGCGAGGACGATGTGAAGGCCGGCAGGGTGCAGGTGATTGCGCCGTCGGGCTTCATGGAAGAGGCCATCAGCGAGAATGTGCTGGCCGGCACGGCGATGAGCCGGCGCGCCCAGTACATGTACGGCGCGCTACTGCCGAAAAGCCCGACCGGACAGGTTGATGCCGGCCTGGGCAAGGGGCTGTCACGCGGCACGGTCACGCTGATCGCGCCTAGCCTGCTAATCGAAAAGCCGGTGGAGACGCGCCGCATCGACGGCGTGGACATCGAGTTCCAATTGACGCCGGGCACCGAAGCGCCGTCGGAAATGAATTTGTACTTCCCGCAGATGCGCACCCTGTGCATCGCCGAGAATGCGGTGCGCACGCAGCACAATCTGCTGACGCTGCGTGGCGCCAAGGTGCGCGATGCAAAGCAGTGGTCCTACTACCTGGACGAGACCCTGGCGCGTTATGGCCCGCAGTCGGACGTGCTGCTGGGCCAGCACCACTGGCCGACCTGGGGCAAGGAGCACATCAACCGGCTGCTGGCCGACCAGCGCGACATGTATGCCTATCTCAACGACCAGACGCTGCGGCTGATGAACCAGGGCTATACGCCGATGGAAATCACCGAGCGACTGCACACGCTGCCCGAACCGCTGGCCAGCCAGTGGTATGCGCGCGACTACTACGGCTCCATAAGCCATAACGTGCGAGCGGTGTACCAGCGCTACCTTGGCTTCTACGACGGCAATCCGGCCAACCTCAACCCGCTGCCCCCGGTGGAAACCGCGCGCCGCACGATTGCCTGGATGGGCGGCACCGATGCGGTGCTGGCCAGGGCACGTGCGGCCTACAGCCAGGGGGATTACCGCTGGGTCGCGCAGATCGGCAACCAACTGGTGTTTGCCGAACCGGAGAACCAGGCCGCGCGCCAACTGCAGGCCGCCGCGCTGGAGCAGCTGGGCTACCAGAGCGAGAACAGCACCTGGCGCAATGCCTACCTGAGCGGCGCGCAGGAACTGCGCAAAGGCGTGACTGTGCCGCCGACGCCGGGAGCGGCATCGGCAGACCTGGTGAAGGCGCTGACGGTGCCGATGTTCTTCGACTTCCTGGCGGTGCGGCTCAATGCCGACAAGGCAGCCGGCAAGGCCATGCGCATCAACTGGGTGTTTCCCGACCTGGAGCAGCGCTATGCGATGGCGCTCAACAATAGCGCGCTGACCTATCGCGCCGATGCCGCGCATCCGGCGCCGACTGCCACCATCACGCTGCGCAAGCCGGTGCTCAACGCGGTATTTGCCGGGCAGGTCAAGCCAGGCGACGCAATCCGTTCAGGCCAAATGCAGGTGACGGGTGACCAGCAGGCACTGGCGTCGCTGTTCGGGATGCTGGACAGCTTTTCGCCTTCCTTCAATATTGTCACGCCGGCAGCTCGCTGACGGCCGACTGGAGCTGCATGCAAGTCGCAAGCCCATGACTTCCTTATGCGGCGCGCGCAACGGCGACCGGCCCTGGCAGCCCGAGCCGGCGCCATCCGGCCCGGCCCGCATCATCGACTATCCGCCCGGCATGGCCAGGGGCAGGGCAGCAGCCCCGGAGCGCAACGCCAGGGGCTGAGAACCTTGCACGCGGCAGGTCGCGGCCCTGCCGGCAAGCAGCATCACTGCGCCGGTCGCGACGGCGCATTGCCGCTGGCCTGCGGCCGGGTAGCCGCCGCGCCGGTGCCGGCCGACACCAGCCTGCCGTCGTCGGTCTTGGCATCGTTGCTGAATTCGCCTTCCCAGTAGTCGCCGTTGGCCCAGGTATAGCGCCCCTGGCCCTGCGCCTTGCCGCGGCTCCATGCGCCGCTGTAGAGGTCGCCATTGGCAAAGCGGTTCACGCCGGTGCCATTCGGCAGGCCATCCCTGACTTCGCCGCGGTAACGGTTGCCGTTGGCGAAGGTCAGGGTGCCGCTGCCATTGGGCAGGCCGGCACGCATGTCGCCGGTATAGCGGTCGCCGTTGGGATACTGGATCGTGCCCCTGCCATTGGGCTGGTCGCGCGACCAGTCGCCGCTGTAGCGCTGCCCGTTGGCCCAGCGAAATTCCCCGCGGCCTTCCTTCTGGCCGCGCACCATAGTGCCGTCGAACTGGTCGCCGTTGTCCCAGATAATGCGTCCCCTGCCCGATACCAGGCCCGTCACCGGATCAGGAGTGAAATCGCCGGTCATGATCTGGTTCGGCAATCTCAGCGTGCGGGTCCTGGGCAGCGGCGGCTCGGGCGCTGCTTCGCGCTCGCTCTCGGCTTCCTGCGCGGCCGCATTGGCAGGCTCGTTGCGCGGCGCCGCGGAGGCCGGCGGTGCTGCCGGCGCCACCCTGTCGGAGGGCGACTGGGACGGCTGTGCCGAAGCTGGCGACTGCGGCGCCGGCACATTGGCTTCAGTGGCCGGCCGGGCCAGCGACGTTGCCGGTGGCTCGGTGCCCGCACCAGGCGCTAGGCCGGGCGTGCGGCTGTCACTGCCGCCGCTGCTGTTGCCAATGTAGGGAGAGGGCCTGCCGGCGGCCTCCTGCGCGACCTGGCCCGGCGGCACACGCGGTTCCGTCGGCGCGGGCCTCAGGCGTGCCAGCCGGACACGCGCGTCGGCTGCATGGCGGCCGTTCGGGTATCTGCCCAGGAAGGATTCATAGACCAGCGGCATGTCGATGTTGCGCACCGCCTTCCACAGGGTTTCCTCCTCCGATACCGCAGTCACGGCGGGCGAGGGCGCTGGCGGCGCTTCCTCTGCCACAGCGCGGATACGCTCGAGCGCTGCGCGGGCAATCGGCGCAAAGCGGCCATTCGGATAGTCACGCAGATAGGCTTCATAGGCGGCCGCATTGTTCAGGCTAAACGCCAGCAGCCATTGCGCTTCCTCGCGGCTTGCGCCCGTGGGCGCGGCGGCAGCGCTGGAGGCAGCCGGTGCCGGTACGGGTGATGGCGATGACGCAGGTGCCGCTGTCTGCAAGGATGGATCGGCAGCGGCAGGCGCTTCTTCGGGCTTGCCCGCGCTGGCCGTGGCGGCCGGCGCCGACATCGGCGCCTCGCTGCGCACGACGGCCTGGTCCGGCCCCTGCATGATCCAGAGTCCGGCGCCAATTAGCACTAGCAGCGCTGCGATCACGGCGATCCACTTGGTTCGCCGTGACTTCGCCGGGTAGCGCTTTCTCCTGCCATGCGGCCTATGGGTGCCGGTGCCGGCGCCGGCATAGGCGTCCGGCTGCCGCATCGTCGACGTATCGCCGCCCTGCAAGCCGGACGGCTCCTGTCGCTCGGGCCCTTGCCGCTCCGGCGCGGGCCGCTCGGGCGGCACACCCTGCCGGGCGCCAAGCTTGATGCCCAGCGCGCGACGGAACGCATCGATGGACTGGAAACGTTGCTCGGGCCTGACCGCCAGCGCCTGGTCCAGCGCGGCCAGAAAGGCGGCGCTGTAACGGGCCGCGCCAGCCTGCTGCGCCGCTGGCATTGCATCGCTGGCCACCCGTGACGGCGCCGGCGGCGGCAGCTTGCCGGCCACCAAGAAGTAGGCTACCGCGGCGAGCGCATAGACGTCGGTCCACGGCCCCTGTTTCAGGTTAGGAATATCCTCGTATTCCTCGATCGCCGCAAAGCCGCTGCGCAGGTCGGTTGCGGGGCCATGTCCGCCGGCGCCCAGCACCCGCTGCGCCGCCCCGAAATCGAGCAGCAGCGGCCGGCCGTTGGCCAACAGCAGGATGTTGCCCGGCGCAATGCCAGGATGGTAGCAATGCGCCGCATGCATCATGTCCAGCGGCTCGAACAATTGGGCCAGTAGCGACTTGATCCAGTCCTCGTTGGGCTGGATGCGGCCGCTTTCCACGGCTTCCTGCAACAGCATGCCCTGGTAGAACGGCATGGCCATGTAGCCGGTGCCGTTGGCTTCCCAAAAGCGCAATATCCTCACTAGGAATGGCGAATCGAAACGGCACAGTACTCTTGCCTCGCTGAGGAACGCAGCCAGGCCAGCGGCGTATCCTTGCTGGTCCGCCTCCCGTCTGGGTTCGACATGGCCGGAGCGGCCGCGCGAGGCCAGTCGGGCAGGCATGTATTCCCAGACGGTGATATCACGCCGCATGGCATGGTCGTAGGCAAGATAGGTGATGCCAACCTCGCTCTCGTCTATCAGCCCGACGATCTCGAACTCGCCCAGGCGGGCGCCGCCGGCAAGCACTCTGCCGCCGGCCTGTTCCAGCCTGGACCTGAAGGAACCGCTTTCCCGCATTGTCTGGCCGGCAGCGGCATTGCCGTATTCGTTGCTTTCCATGAGATCTGTCGATGTGGATGGTCGGGCCGGCAGGGCGGCGGGCGTTGATTCAGCATACGCCACATCGCGCCGCTGCCAAGGGCTTCCTGGGCATGGCACCGGCCGGCGTCATCTATCCGGGCGGATTCAGTAGAGTTCGATGATTTCCGTCAGCGATGGTTCGGCCAGGCTGCTGTCCTAGTGCGGCCAGGCATGCAGCCAGCAACGGCGCGACCTGCGAAACGAGCTGGCACCCGGCCGTCAGACCTGCCGGTCCAGCGTTGCCAGCAGCCGCTGGCGGCCGGACCAGACATGGCGTTCGGCCATGGTCTTGGCACGGGCGGCCGAGCCGCTGGTAATGGCCTCATAGATCAGCCGATGCTCTGCATTGGACTTGCGCATGTTGCCGGGCGCATTGAAATAGCGGCGCCGGAAAAGATGCAGCTCGTTCACATAATCGAAGTAGGCCTGCTGCGCCCGGGCATTGCCCGACAGGCGCAGAATCAGCGCATGAAACTCCAGGTTGATGTCGTAGTACAGCGCGCCGTCATCGGCTTCCGCTGCCTGGTCCATCCCCGCCAGCAGGCGCTCGAACTCGGCGCGCTCGGCGTCGGTGATGTTTTCGGCGGCGCGCTGGGCAGCGAAGCCGAATACCAGTGCCCGCAGCTCATAGATGTCCAGCATCTCGCGCACCGAGATTGTGCGCACGAACACGCCCTTGTTGACTACCGCCGTGACGATGCCCAGGCCGGTCAGGATGCGGATCGCCTCGCGTATCGGGCCGCGGCTGGTGCCCATGCGCAAGGCCAGCGCCGCTTCGTTGATGCGCTCACCGGGCGCGATCTCGCCGGTGAAAATTAGATGCTTCAGTTGCTCCGCGATCGACAGCGAGAGTCCCTGTTCGGGCCTGGTTTGCGGCGTTGTCATGTGCCTGGTCATTCCCGGTAACTGGTGAGGGCTGGTCGCCAATGGCCGCTTCGATGGAGGCGGCCGCAAAGGGGAAAGTATATCACCGAGGTAAGTACCGACCCGCGAAAGCGCTTCCAAAAACGGAAAAATAGTCAACGATAAAGCGCAAAGTGTTGACACTTAGCGGAACAGGCGGTGATACTGACCGCGCTGATCAAAAAAATTATTGGAGACATCGCCATGCCTCATATGCCCGCATCCAGCGCGCTTTCCCGGTTCCGTGTGATTGACCTGACTCAGGTGCGCGCTGGCCCCACCGCCTGCCGCCAGCTGGCCGACTGGGGCGCCGACGTGATCCAGGTGCAGATGCCGGAACACATGCGCGGCGACGATACGCTGGGCGGCCAGGAAGGCTCGGACTACCAGTACACCCACCGCAACAAGCGCTCGGTGACACTGAACCTGAAGCAGCCGGAAGGCATAGCGCTGCTGAAGCGTTTGATTGCCGGCGCCGACGTGGTGGTGGAGAATTTCCGGCCGGACGTGAAGTTCCGCCTCGGCATCGACTACGACACCCTGGTCGGCGACAATCCTGGCCTGGTGTATGCCAGCATTTCCGGTTTCGGCCAGACCGGGCCGTATGCCTCGCGGCCCGGATTCGACCAGATCGCGCAGGGCATGGGCGGCCTGATGTCCGTGACCGGCTTGCCGGGCGACGGTCCGGTGCGAGTCGGCATCCCGATCGCCGATCTGTGCGCCGGCATCTTCGCCGCGCAGGGCATCCTGGTGGCGCTGCTAGAGCGCGGCGCGTCCGGCAAGGGGCAATGGCTGCACACCTCGCTGCTGGAATCCATGGTCTACATGATGGACTTCCAGACCTCGCGCTGGCTGATCGACGGCGAAGTGCCGAGCCAGGCAGGCAACTACCATCCGACCAGCATCCCCACCGGCGTCTACAAGGCGCGCGACGGCTACCTCAACATCGCGGTGTTCGGTTCCAAGATCTGGGAGCGCTTTTGCGAAATCCTCGGCGCGCCGGAATGGATCGGGGACCCGCGCTATCACGACAAGGCCGGCCGCTCGGTCAACCGCGACAGCCTCAATGCCGAGATCAACCGCCGCCTGGCCGACCAGGACTGCGCCTACTGGATCGAGCAGTTCAATGCCGGGGGCGTGGCCTGCGGACTGATCAACGACGTGCGCGCCGTATTCGAGGAGCCGCAGGTGCAGCACCTGGGCATGGTCAAGGAAGTCGAGTCCAGGCATCTCGGGCATCAGCGCCTGGTGGGCCAGCCGGTCCAGCTCGAACGCACGCCCAGCACCATCGCCCGGGCCGCGCCGCGTCGCGGCGAGCACACCGAGGAGGTGTTGGCCGAACTGGGCCTGGATGCCGCCGAGATCCAGCGGCTGCGCGCTGCCAGCGTATTCTGAAGCGGCGGGCCGGTCCGGCCCGTTGCATGTTCAACCCTCCGATTTGCACGACACGCCTTGCAGGAAAGCCCTATGCCAGTTGACTCAAATACCAGCTACCAGTCCCCGACCGATCGCGTTGAAGCCTGGGTGGACGCCGCCACGCTGCACATCCGGTTCAACAACCCGGCCCGCCACAACGCGCTGTCGGTCGACATGTGGCAAGCCATTCCGCCCCTACTGACGCAGGCCGAAAAGGACGATGCGATCCGCCTGGTGGCGTTCTCCGGCGCCGGCGAGAAGGCCTTCGTGTCCGGCGCCGACATCTCGCAGTTCGAGGACATGCGCGCCGCGCGCGAAGCCGTGACGTTCTACGAGGCGATGGCGGAAGAGGCGCTGATGAGCATCTACCACTGCGCCAAACCGACGCTGGCGGCGATACGCGGCTACTGCATCGGCGGTGGCGTCAATGTGGCCATCAGCTGCGACATCCGCATCGCCGCCGACGACGCGGTGTTCGCCATCCCGGCGGCCCGCCTCGGGCTGGGCTACCGCTATTCCGCGCTGAAGAACCTGGTGGACCTGATCGGCGTCGGCGCCGCCAAGGACCTGTTCTTTACCGCCCGCAGGATCAATGCGCAGGAGGCGAAATCGCTGGGTCTGGTCAGCCGCATCGCGCCGCCCGCGGCGCTGGAGGCGTTGCTGGCCGAGTACACCGACGCGATAGCGGCCAATGCGCCGCTGACGGTCCATGCCGGCAAGCGCATCATCGCCGAGATCCTGAAGCCCTCGCCCGACCTCGACCGCGAACTGTGCCAGACATTGATACGCAACTGCTTCGAGAGCGAAGACTATGCCGAAGGCCGCCGCGCCTTCATGGAAAAGCGCAAGCCGGTATTCAAGGGCAAGTAGCAAGCAATTACAAGACAGGCGCACAGCGCCGGGTGGAGGAGACAAGCTGATGGACATGCAATCCTGGTGGATGGATACCGCGCCGGCCGAGCCGCGCATCGAAATGCGCAGCGTTCCCGTGCCCGAGCCGGGGCCGGGCCAGCTGCTGCTGAAGGTGCATGCCGCCAGCCTCAACCGCGGCGAATTTATCATCGGCCATGGCCTGACCAAGGCCGGCAGCGCCAAGGCGATCGGCCTGGACGGCGCCGGCGTGGTGGCGCGGGCAGGGCCGGGGGCAAGCCGCTTCGCGCCCGGCCAGCGAGTGATGGGCCGCTTTAACGGCGCGCTGTCGCAGTATGCGCTCATCAACGAGGCCGAAGCGATGCCGGTGCCTGGCGGCCTGTCATGGGCGGAGGCGGCCGGCACGCCCATTACCTACATGGTTGCGCATGACATGCTGATGACGCAGGGCCGGCTCGCCGCCGGTAAATGGCTGCTGATTGCCGGCGTGACCTCGGGCGTCGGCACGGCTGCGCTGCAGCTTGCCCATGCGCTGGGCGCCCGCGTGATCGGCACCTCCGGCTCGCAGGCCAAGCTCGACGCGCTGGCTGCGCACGGCCTGGATATCGGCCTGTGCACCCGTGGCCCGGACTTCCATGATGCGGTCATGCAGGCGACCGGCGGCGCTGGCGTGAACCTGGTGATCAACAGCGTAGGCGGCTCGGTGTTTGCCGAATGCCTGCGCTGCATGGCCTTCGAAGGCAGGCTTGCCACCGTTGGCTATGTCGACGGCGTGCTGCATGCCGACATCGACCTGCAGGCGCTGCATGCGCGCCGGCTGGTGCTGTTCGGCGTATCCAACAAGCAGCTTGGCAGCGCCGGGCGGGCCGCCGCCGCGCAACGGTTCCGTCAGGACGTGCTGCCGATGCTGGCCGATGGCCGGGTGCGTCCGCTGATTGGGGAGGTCTATCCCTTCGACCGGCTCGCTGAAGCACGGGCCGCAATGGAATCGAATGCCCATCTGGGGAAAATAGTGATCGCCGTGGAGCAGCTTAACGAGCAGTCCGGCGAGCGGTCCAACTGAAGCGAGGAGACAACATGAGAACCGGAACAGTGGCTGCAGTTTCAATGCTGGCGCTTGCCAGCCTGTGCACGAACGCCGTTGCGCAGTCTTATCCTGACCGGCCGCTGCGCCTGGTGGTCGGCTTCACGCCTGGCGGCGCCGCCGACTATGTTGGCCGCAACGTCGGCGAGGCGCTGTCGCGCGCGCTCGGCCAGCCGGTGGTCATCGAAAACAAGCCGGGGGCTGGTTCCAGTATCGCCGCCGACTTCGTCTCCAAGGCTGCGCCCGACGGCTATACCTTGCTCATCGCCAGCCCCAGCAGCATCTCCGTGAATCCGGCGCTCGACCCGAAACGCCTGCCAGCGGTGCAGTCGCTGGTGCCGGTAACGAAGATCACCAACTCTCCGCTGGTGATTGCAACCAATCCATCGCTGGGCATCACCTCGATCGCCGAGCTGATTGCCGCGGCGAAGAAGGCGCCGGGCACGCTCAATTTTGCTTCCGCCGGGAGCGGTTCGGCGCCGCATCTGGGCGGCGTACTGTTCAACCAGCTTGCCGGCACCGAGATCACCCACATCCCGTTCAAGGGCGGCGCTCCGGCGATACAGTCCGTGATCGCCGGCGACACGCAAGTCACCTTCGCGACACCGCCGTCGGTGCTGCCCTTCATCAAGGCCAACCGCCTGCGCGGCCTGGCGGTCAGCACGCTGGAGCGCTCGCCGCTGGTGCCTGACTTGCCCGGCATGAAGGAGGCCGGCCTGCCGGCGTATCAGCTGGACTTCTGGTACGGCTTCTTCGTGCCGGCCGGCACGCCGCCGGACGTGATCAAAAAGCTGTATGACGCCACCGCGGTGGCGGTGCAGCGGCCCGAGGTCAAGGCGGCACTGGCGCGCGAGGGAACCGATGTGGCGCTGTCGGCATCGCCTGCCGACTTCGCTGCCTTCCTGAAAAAGGACACGCCTTTCTGGGCCAAGTTGTCGCGGGATTCGGGGGCGAAGATCGAGTGATTCCTGATCCGGGCGGCGCGGCAGGCTCGTCCACAACCGCCCTTAGCCGCCATCGCCGCTCGCTTTCTCTCGCTTGCCCTCACGGGCCTGTTTGACCACATTCAGAAAATTCGCGGTCTTCGCCGAGCCATCATTCTCCCGCGAGGCCAGTGCCAGCCGGGTTCTGACGCTGGCGCCGGCGATATCGATGTAGACCACGCCTTCGGCCCGGATCTGGCTGACCGACGCCGGCACAATGGAAATGCCGAATTCCGCCGACACCAGGCTCACCACCGAGGAGAGCTGCGGCGCCGGCTGGCCCAGCCTGGGTTCAAATCCCGCCTCGTGGCAGGCCGACAGGATCTCGCTGTGCAGCGTGGGGCTGGCTTCGCGCGGCATCAGCACGAAGGATTCCTCGGCCAGCTGCGACAGCACTAGCTTGCGGTGCCTGGCCAGCGGATGGGTCGCGGGCAGCACCACCTTCATCGGCTCGTTGACGATCTGGTACAGCGCAATGCCGGTAAAGGAATGCGTGCCAGGGCGCAGGAAGGCGAGGTCGAGCCGTCCCTCCTCGAGGTGCACCAGCAACTGCGTGGTATTGCCTTCGATCAGGGTCAGGCCGACGCCGGGATAGGCATTGCGGAAGTCGCGTATCAGGGCCGGCACGGTTGGATTGAAGGCGGACGAGGCGGTAAAGCCCAGACTCAGGTGGCCGGTCTCGCCGCGCCCGGCGCGCTGGGCATTCTGCATCGCATGCTGCGCATCGTCGAGCAGCCGCTTCGTGTCGGCTAGCAGCGCCGTGCCGGCTTCGGTCAGCGTCACGCCGTGCCCGGTGCGGCGGAACAGCGGCACGCCCAGTTCCCGTTCGAGCGCGAGAATCTGCTGGCTCAGCGGCGGCTGGCCGATGCCCAGCTTTTCCGCCGCCCGCGTCACGTTGCCCTCCTGGGCTACCGCCAGGAAATAGCGTAAATGCCTTAATTCCATTGTGGTATCTCTAAAAGATATATCAGGCAGACCATCCAGATATTGGACAGTATAACGCGGTTGTACGACAATACGGTTCCCGAATGAATCACCAATCGTCCTGTCTCCGGCAACCATGCCAGGCGCGCAGGGCTTATGAGGCCTTCCATGTCAAACACTGCAAGCAAAAGCCGGCCGCAGTACAGCAATATCCACGTCACGCAGCTGATGCACTACCGCCTGCCATTGGCCGGCGTGGTATCCATCCTGCATCGCATCAGCGGCGCGCTGATGTTCCTGCTGTTGCCCTTCGTGCTCTACCTGCTCGAACGCAGCATCACCTCTGAAATCTCGTTCGACTACCTGCGCGGCTTTGCCTCGCAGTGGTATATCAAGCTGATCATCCTGGCCCTGTCCTGGGCCTACCTGCACCACTTCGCCGCCGGCATCCGCCACCTGTTCATGGACATGCACATGGGCCTGAGCAAGGAAGGCTCGCGCCACTCGGCCGCCAGCGTGCTGGCCATCAGCCTGTTTTTGACCCTCCTGGTCGCCCTGAAACTGTTCGGAGTGTTCTGACACCATGGCCCTCAAGCACAACAACATCGGCTCCAAGCGCCTCGTCGTCGGCGCCCACTATGGCTTTCGCGACTGGCTGGCCCAGCGCATCACCGCCATCGTCATGGCCCTCTATACCGTCATCATCCTGGCGACCTTCCTCACAGGCAGCAATTTCAGCTATGAAGGCTGGGCCGGCATGTTCGCCCGCCAGTGGTTCAAGATCGCCACCTTCGTCACCCTGCTCGTGATGTTCTATCACGTCTGGGTCGGTATGCGCGACATCTGGATGGACTATGTCAAGCCCGTCGTCGCCCGCCTCTTGCTGCAAAGTGCCACCATCGTGTGGTTGATCGGTTGCGCCGGCTATGCGGCGCAGATTCTCTGGAGAGTGTAATCGTGGCAGCAATCAAATCTTCCATCCCATCCCGTCGCTTCGATGTGGTCATCGTCGGCGCGGGCGGTTCCGGCATGCGCGCCTCGCTGCAACTGGCGGAGGCCGGCCTGAACGTGGCGGTGCTGTCCAAGGTCTTCCCGACCCGCTCCCACACCGTGGCCGCACAGGGCGGCGTCGGCGCCTCGCTGGGCAACATGTCCGAGGACAACTGGTACTGGCACATGTTCGACACCGTCAAGGGCGGCGACTACCTGGGCGACCAGGACGCCATCGAGTTCATGTGCCGCGAAGCGCCCAAGGTCGTCTACGAGCTCGAGCACTTCGGCATGCCGTTCGACCGCAACCCCGACGGCACCATCTACCAGCGCCCGTTCGGCGGCCATACCGCCAACTTCGGCGAGAAGCCGGTGCAGCGCGCCTGCGCCGCGGCCGACCGGACCGGCCATGCGATGCTGCACACGCTGTACCAGCGCAACGTGCGCGCCAAGACCCACTTCTTCGTCGAGTGGATGGCCATTGACCTGATCCGCGACGCCGAGGGCGACGTGCTGGGCGTGGTGGCGCTGGAGATGGAAACCGGCGACGTGATGATGCTCGAAGCCAAGACCACGATCCTGGCCACCGGCGGCGCCGGGCGCATCTGGGCGGCATCGACCAATGCCTTCATCAACACCGGCGACGGCATGGGCATGGCCGCCCGCGCCGGCCTGCCGCTGGAAGACATGGAGTTCTGGCAGTTCCACCCGACCGGCGTGGCCGGCGCGGGCGTGCTGATCACCGAAGGCGTGCGCGGCGAGGGCGGCATCCTGATCAACAGCAATGGCGAGCGCTTCATGGAGCGCTATGCGCCCACGCTGAAGGACCTGGCGCCGCGCGACTTCGTGTCGCGCTCGATGGACCAGGAGATCAAGGAAGGCCGCGGCTGCGGCCCCAACAAGGACCATGTGCTGCTGGACCTGCGCCACATCGGCGCCGAGACCATCCAGAAGCGGCTGCCGTCGATTCTGGAGATCGGCCACAAGTTTGCGAATGTGGATGCGACCAAGGAGCCGATCCCGGTCGTGCCGACGATCCATTACCAGATGGGCGGCATTCCGACCAACATCTACGGCCAGGTGGTGGCGCCGAAGAACGGCAACCCCAACGAGATCGTCAACGGCCTGTACGCGGTGGGCGAATGCGCCTGCGTGTCGGTGCACGGCGCCAACCGCCTGGGCACCAACTCGCTGCTGGACCTGCTGGTGTTTGGCCGCGCGGCCGGCAACCATGTGGTGGGCAGCAACCTCAAGGCCCGCAGCAACAAGGACCTGCCGGCGGATGCGGCCGACCTGGCGCTGTCGCGCCTGGCCAAGCTGGAAACCTCCACGGGTTCGGAGCGGGTGCAGGACGTGGCCAACGACATCCGCGCCACCATGCAGCACTTCTGCGGCGTGTTCCGCACCGACGAGCTGCTGCAGCAGGGCTACAAGGAAATCATGGTGCTGGACGAGCGCAGGAAGCATGTGTCGTTCAAGGACAAGTCCAAGGTGTTCAACACGGCGCGGGTGGAAGCGCTGGAGCTGGACAACCTGATCGAGACGGCCAAGGCCACCATCACCTCGGCGGCGGCGCGCAAGGAATCGCGCGGCGCGCATGCCCACCGCGACTTCGAGAAGCGCGACGACGAGAACTGGATGAAGCACACCCTGTTCTACTCCGAGGGCAACCGCCTGGAATACAAGCCGGTGCAAACCAGGCCGCTGACGGTCGAGACCTTCAAGCCCAAAGCCCGCACCTTCTGAACGCCTACAGAGAACACAGACCATGCCACGCACAGTCAAATTCAAGATATACCGCTACGATCCGGACAAGGATGCCAAGCCCTACATGCAGGACCTGACGGTCGAGCTGAAGGACACCGACAAGATGCTGCTGGACGCACTGCAGCGCATCAAGGCCGATGTGGACGATTCGCTGGCGCTGCGCCGCTCCTGCCGCGAAGGCGTGTGCGGCTCGGACGCGATGAACATCAACGGCAAGAACGGCCTGGCCTGCACCACCAACCTGAACGAGCTGAGCCAGCCGATCGTGCTGCGTCCGCTGCCGGGCTTGCCGGTGATCCGCGACCTGATCGTGGACATGACCAACTTCTTCAAGCAGTACCACTCGATCAAGCCGTTTTTGATCAACAACACGATCCCGCCGGAGAAGGAGCGCCTGCAGTATCCGGCAGAGCGCGAGGAGCTGGATGGCCTGTACGAGTGCATCCTGTGCGCCTGCTGCTCGACCTCGTGCCCGTCGTTCTGGTGGAACCCGGACAAGTTCGTCGGTCCGGCAGGTCTGCTGCAGGCTTACCGCTTCATCGCCGACAGCCGCGACGAAGCCACCGGCGAGCGCCTGGACAACCTGGAAGATCCGTACCGCCTGTTCCGCTGCCACTCGATCATGAACTGCGTCGACGTCTGCCCCAAGGGCCTGAGCCCGAACGCAGCCATCGGCAAGATCAAGGAGCTGCTGGTCCGCCGCGCGGTGTGAAGCCCGAGCATTGTCCTATGACGCACTGACGACCGAGGTGTTATAAAGAGCGCTCCTGACAACAACGACATCAAGGAGACCTCGTGAATCTTTTCGCCAAACTGGAAGCCCGCGGGCGCCAAGGCAAGCCGCTGCGGGTCGGTTTGATCGGGGCCGGCAAGTTTGGCTCCATGTATCTGTCCCAGGTGCCGCGCACGCCCGGCGTGCACCTGGTTGGCATCGCAGACCTGGCGCCTACGCGGGTGAGACAGTCACTCGCCAACCTTGGCTGGACCGCCGAGCGCTACGCTGCGAGCACGCTGGATCAGGCTGCCAGCAATGGCGCCACTGCCATCATCGAAGACAGCCAGGCGCTGATCGCTTCTCCCCATATCGACATCATCATCGAAGCCACCGGCAACCCGGCCGCCGGCATTGGCCACGTGCTGGCCTGCTGCGAGCACAGGAAGCACATCGTAATGGTCAATGTCGAGGCCGATGCGCTGGCCGGCCCGCTGTTGAAGCGCAAGGCCGACGAGGCTGGCATCGTCTATTCCCTGGCCTATGGCGACCAGCCGGCGCTGATTTGCGAGATGGTGGACTGGGCGCGCACTGCCGGCTTTGAGGTGGTGGCGGCCGGCAAGGGCACCAAATATCTGCCGACCTATCATGCCTCCACGCCCGAGACGGTATGGCAGCACTACGGCCTGTCGGCCGAGGACGCCAAGCAGGGCGGCATGAATGCGCAAATGTTCAACAGCTTCCTCGACGGCACCAAGAGCGCGATCGAGATGGCGGCCGTGGCCAATGCCGCCGGCCTGCTGGCGCCGAACGGCCTAGCCTTTCCGGCAGTGGATGTCGATGATCTAGCAGCGATCCTGAAGCCCCGGACTGACGGCGGCATCCTGGCGCAGCGCGGCCAGGTGGAAGTGATATCTAGCCTGCAGCGCGACGGTTCTCCAGTGCCGCGCGACCTGCGCTGGGGGGTGTATGTGACCTTCGCAGCGGGCAGCGACTATGTAAAGCGCTGCTTTAGCGAATATGGCCTGAAGACCGATGTCAGCGGCGAGTACTCGTCCATGTACAAGCCTTATCACCTGATCGGCCTGGAACTGGGGATCAGCGTGGCGTCCGTGGGGCTGCGCGGCGAGCCGACCGGCGCGCCGGTGTGCTGGCACGGCGACGTGGTGGCCACCGCCAAACGTGATCTCGCAGTTGGCGAAATGCTGGACGGCGAGGGCGGCTTCACGGTGTATGGCAAATTGCTGCCAGCCCAGGAATCGCTGCGGCTGGGGGGCTTGCCACTGGGGCTGGCGCATGGCGTGCGCCTGAAGAATCCGGTGAAGGCGGGCCAGGCGGTTGGCTGGGGCGATGTCGACGTCGACGCATCGTCGCTGGCGGTGCGGATCCGGCGCGAAATGGAATCCGTGTACGGCCGGGCTGCTTAAGGTCCGTGTATCCGGAAAGCGGCTTGGCGCCGCTTCCGGCACTGCCGCTTCTCATTTGCCTGTTCCGGTTGTTCCCCTCTCGTCTCGTAGCGCGCCTGCAAGCTCGGCTGCGACCGGGCGCGCATGTATTTGGCCAAGTGTCGGCTTAAATGTCCTATTGACAGGACATTAGGTCATATATAAGATCGGCGCACCTTACTTTCTTTCCTCGCTCCCATGCAAGCCGTCCCGGGCTCGGTGGTGCCCCTGTACCACCAGATCTATCTGGTCCTGCGCGACCGCTGCGTCGCCGACTGCGACGCCACCCTGCCACTTCCGGGCGAACTCGATCTTGCGCGACAGTACAAAGTGTCGCGCATCACGATGCGCAAGGCGCTCGACCAGCTGGTGCAGGAGGGTCTGGTCACCCGCCGACGCGGGGCCGGCACCTTCGTCAACCCGGCGGTGGTGAGGCAGACGCTGGAGCAGCGGCGCGCCGCTGGCCTGCTGGAAAACATCATCAGCTCGGCGCTGGACACTTCGGTGCGCGTGATCTGCCTGGAGCGTGCCGTGCCGTCGCCCGAGATTGCCGGCGAACTCGGGCTGGCGGCCGGGGAGGCCGCGATCAGGACGGTGCGGGTGCGCAGCATCGACAAGGGGCCGGTATCGCATATCGCGACCTTCGTGCCGGTGGCGATCGGCGAGCGCCTGCATGCCGAGGCCTTGCGCGCGCGGCCCATGCTGACGCTGCTGGAAGAGCAGGGCGTGAAAGTGGGACACGCCCGACAGACCATTTCGGCGCGGCTGGCCGACACTGACATCGCTGCGCTGCTAGCGGTGCCGGTGGGCGCGCCGCTGCTGGCGGTCAGGCGCCTGGTGCTGGACGTGGATGGCCGGCCGGTGCAATGGCTGCAGGGCCTGTACCGGCCCGACCGCTACGCGTACCGGATGGACCTTTGGCGCGGCGGCGACGAGGAGGCGCGCGTCTGGGTCCAGAAGGACGAGGCTGCGCGGCCGTAGGCGCAGCTGCCGCGCGGCGCCAGCAAGCGGCAAGGACAAGGGAGCAGACAGGCCGGCGCAGACCGGCTGGCAACCATCAGGAATCAGACATCAAGGAGACATGCATGCACACTAACCGACCCACCCTGCGCCGCGTCGCGGCCGCCCTGGCCGTTGCCGCCATGAGCATGGCCGCCGCGTCCGCGCTGGCCCAGGACAATTCCCGGCCGATCAAGATCATCGTTGGCGCGCCGGCCGGGGGCACCACCGATACCCTGGCGCGTGCCGTGGGGCGCGGCATGGAAGTGAGCCTGAAACGTCCAGTGATCGTGGAAAACCGCGGCGGCGCCGGCGGTAACATCGCCGCCGAGGCGGTCGCCAGGAGCGCGCCCAATGGCGAAACCATCCTGATGAGCTTCACCAGCCACACCATCAACGCCTCGCTGTACCCGAAGCTGCCGTTCGACCCGGTCAAGGATTTTACGCCAATCACCATGGTCGCCACCGTCCCCAGCGTGCTGATCGCCAACCAGAACGTGCCAGCCAATACGCTGGCTGAACTGCTGGACTATGCGAAGAAGAATCCAGGCGCGCTCAATTTCGCCATCGGCGGCAGCGGTTCCTCGCTGCACCTGGCAGGCGAGCAACTGAAGATGATGACCGGCGTCAATATCGTCAACGTCGCCTACAAGGGTACCAACCCGGCCATCACCGACGTGCTGGCCGGCCATGTCGAACTGATGTTCGCCAGCGCGCTCAACGTGCTGCCGCATGTGCAGAGCGGCAAGATCAAGCTGCTGGGCGTGACCAGCGCCACGCCAATGCCGCAGTTCCCCAACGTGCCGCCGATCGGCAGGACGGTCAAGGGCTTCGAGTCCAATGCCTGGTTCGGCCTGTTCGGCCCTGCCAGGATGCCGGCCGATGTGACGCAGCGGCTCTACGAAGCGGCGAAGAAGGCGATCGAGGACCCGGCTTTTGTGAAGAAGCTGGAAACCGACGGCGGTACCCCGAGCGCGATGCCGCCGCAGCAGTTCGGCGAGTTCGTCGCGCGCGACGTGCAACATTGGGCCAAGGTCGTGAAATTCTCCGGCGCCGTCGCGGAGTAGCGCCCATGCATACGCTTGCGCAGAAAATCATTGCCCGCGCCGCCGGCAGGGAGACGGTGCAGCCTGGCGAGATCGTTACCTGTAGGGTCGACCTGGCGATGTCGCACGATTCTTCCGGCCCGCGCCGAGTGGCGCCGATGCTGGACTCGCTGGGCGCGAAGGTATGGGACCCTGACCGCTACGTGATCGTCACCGACCATTACGTGCCGGCCGAGGACAAGGACTCACAGCAGATCCTGCGCTTTACCCGCGACTGGGTGCGCGATGCCGGCATCCGCCACTTCCATGACGAAGAGGGCATTTGCCACGTTGTGCTGCCGGAACGCGGGCATGTCCGCCCCGGCATGCTGATCGTCGGCGGCGACAGTCATTCCAGCACCGGCGGCGCTTTCGGCGCCTACATGTTCGGCATAGGCGCGACCGAAATGCTGGGCGTGCTGGTGACCGGCGAGATCTGGCTAAAGGTGCCCGGCACCATCCTGATCGAATGGATGGGCCGTTTCCCGGACGGTGTCTCGGCCAAGGATGCGATGCTGTTCCTGTGCGGCAAGCTGGGCATGGATGGCGGCCAGTACCAGGCGGTGGAATTTGCCGGCGAGGCGGTGGCCGCGCTGGAGATGCAGGAGCGGATGACGCTGGCCAATATGGCCGCCGAACTGGGCGCGCAGGCCGGGCTGGTGGCGCCGGATGCGACCACGCGCGCCTGGCTGCACGCCGCGGGCGCTGCGGACGGACCGGATGCCGACTGGCATACCGATCCCGGAGCGCCGCTGCTGGCGCACCACGCATTCCACGCCTCAGCGCTGGCGCCGCAGGTGGCCGCGCCGCACAGCCCTGCCAATGCCGGGCCGGTCGAGGGCGCCTCGGGCCAGGAAATCGACACCGCCTATATCGGCGCCTGCACCGGCGCCAAGCTGGCCGACCTGCGCATGGCCGCCCGCATCCTGCGCGGCCGGCGGGTGGCGGCGGGTAAGCGCCTGCTGGTGGCGCCGGCCTCGTTGCGCGACCAGCAGGCGGCGCAGTCGGAAGGGACGCTGCACGCGCTGGCCGATGCCGGCGCGCAGATCCTGCCGATCGGCTGCGGCGCCTGCGCCGGCTACGGCCAGTTCCGCTTTGCCGACGGCGAGCGCGTGATCTCGTCGACCGCGCGCAACTTCAAAGGCCGCATGGGCGCCGACAGCAGCCAGGTCTGGCTGGCCTCGCCCTACACGGTGGCAGCGTCGGCAGTAGCGGGGCGCATCACGGACCCGCGGCCATTGCTGGAGGAAAGCCGATGAGCGCGCGGGTCTGGAAGTTCGGCGATGGCGTCGATACCGACGTGATGGCGCCCGGCCAGTACATGAAGCTGCCGATCGCGGAGCTTGCCATGCACTGCCTGGAAGCGGTGCGCCCGGACTTTGCCGGTGGAGTGTGCGAAGGCGACATCCTAGTTGCCGGGCGCAACTTCGGCATCGGCTCCTCACGCGAGCAGGCGCCGCAGGCGCTCAAGGCGCTGGGCATCCGCGCCGTGTTGGCGCAGTCCTTCGGCGGCATTTTTTACCGGAATGCGCTGAACCTGGGGCTGATGGCGCTGGTGTGCCCGGATATCGGCGGCATACCCGACGGCGCGGCGATCGCGGTCGACCCGGTGGCGGGCCGCATCCTGCTGCCGCAACAAGGCCTAACATTGCCTTGCGAGCCAATCCCCGGCTTTCTGATGGCGATGGTGGAAGACGGCGGACTGCTGCCGCATCTGAAGAAGCAGCTGGCGCAGCAGCAAAAGGACAAGGAGAAGACGGAATGACCCTGAAACAACAGCTGCAACAGCAGCAAATCCTGATCGCGCCCGGCGTCTATGACGCCTTCTCGGCGCTGATGGCCGAGCGCGCAGGCTTCGAGGCGTTGTACCTGTCGGGCGCCAGCATTGCCTATACCCGGCTGGGCGCGCCCGACATCGGCCTGGTCAGCTTCGCCGAGGTCTGCGACACCATGGCCGCGATACGCGAGCGCACCGCGCTGCCAGTGATCATCGATGCCGACACCGGCTTCGGCAATGCCCTGAACGTGCAGCGCACTGTCAGGCGCTTCGAGCGCGCTGGCGCGTCGGCGATTCAGCTGGAGGACCAGACCAGTCCGAAGCGCTGCGGTCATCTGGATGGCAAGCAGCTGATTGGCGCCGGCGAGATGGCTGGCAAGATCCGGGCGGCGCTGGATGCGCGGGAGTCCGACCAGACGCTGATCATTGCCCGCACCGACGCGGTGGCGGTTGATGGTTTCGACGCGGCACTGGACCGCGCCGAGATGTATCTTGAGGCCGGCGCTGACGTACTGTTCATCGAAGCCGTTCGCGACGTGGCGCAGATGCGCATCGTCACCGAGCGCTTTGGCGCCAGGGTGCCGCTGCTGGCCAACATGGTCGAAGGCGGCAAGACGCCGTTGAAGAATGCGCAGGAACTGCAGGAGATCGGCTACCGTCTGGCGATCTTCCCTGGCGGCACGGTGCGGGCGGTAGCGCATGCGCTCGACGCCTACTTCCAGCAGTTGCACGACGCTGGCAGCAACCAGGGGAATGCAGGGCGGATGCTGGACTTTGATGCGCTGAATGGAGTGCTGGGGACGGCGGGGATTCTGGAGAGGGGGCGGCAGTATGAGGGATAGGGCCTAGTCAGTGCTGAATGCTGCTTCACAGTGACATCGTTATGCCTGGCGCACCAATACGCACATGTTTGGGGTGGGGTACCAATACGCATGTCCTTGAGCTGATGGAACACTGCGCATGGACTTGCATCCTGACCAGGCCGGGAGTTCGCCCCGGCAGGCGACTTCCTCTTTTTTACTTTGCCAAAAAAGGCGGACCCCATGGTCGCGGCCCGCTGCGCGGGGTGCCCGGGACGGCAATGCAGGAAGCGGGGCGCGGCCAAACTCGCTCCGCTTCGCTCCAGTCGAACAGACGCCGCACCTTATCCGCTTCCTGCATTGCCGTCCCGGCGCGCTCATTGGGAAGTTGAACGGCAACTTCAACGGCAACTTAAGTCACCAGGCCTCTTTGCTCCTTGGAAAATAACTCTGAGGCGGCATAAGTTGTGTTTGTGCTTGACACGCCGTCTGCCGCAGGAAAATTACTTGAACCCCAGCTGTGGAAAAGTGCGTTTATTCCTAAAAATGAAATGGTGCATTGATTCGTGTGCTGTTTATTGCAACCAGAGGGATAAGTACACTGTGTCCATCGATGAACGCACCAGCCGGTGCGGTTCACCGAAGCAGGACCCGACGGGCAGACTTGACTCCTGAATGCCTTGACCGCCGTGCCCGCTTCCTCAACCTTCATTTGGAGAACACCATGAACGTCAAGAACCTTATCACCGCCGTTGCCGTCTTCGCCGCCGCCGGTTCGGCCTTTGCCCAGCAGACCGAATTCGTTGCCCCGGACGCCGGCTTCCAGTCCCGCGCCACCCGCGCCGAAGTGCGCCAGGACCTGGCCCAAGCCGCCTCGGAAGGCGCGATTGCCCAGCGCCAGCATGACGGCCAGGACACGGTCTACGCTTCCAGCAGCCGCAGCCGCCAGGACGTGCGCGCCGAAGCTATCCGTGCTGCTTCCATCCGCCATTACGGCGATGTGAACGACACCTACTTCGGCGGCTAAGCAGTATCGACTTCGAAGCAGCACCCGGCTGCGCCCTGCAGGGCGGCCGGCCTGAAACAGCAAAAGCCGGCGCATGCCGGCTTTTGCCCTATCTGCGGTACCCATGACGTCGCGCGCACTTCGTGGCAAATTCCTTGCCTAACAGGGGGAAAGGAGCTTGCGATGAACGTCTGGTCAGGCGTGGTGCGCAGCGTGGTCATCCTTCTGGCAGCAATAGGGGCGCTTGCCATGCTGGGCAGCCTTGGCATGATCTTCATGCATGGCGCCATGATAGGTAGGAAGCCTTTTCAAGGGGCATTCTGATCGATGCTGGCTGCCTGCCGGGGATGATGGGCAGCTAGCTTTACCGGGTGCCGTGTTAGATGTCGTTGACAACGCAAAACCGCTTCACGGCCGGCACAGACCCGCTATGCAGCGCCCCATGGTGGCGCGCCGTTGCCCCGCAGTCGGGTACGCATGATGTGCGGCATCAGGCCGATCACGCTGCCATTCCAGCAAAACCCTGTCCGCGCAACGCGGCAACATCGCCTTCTGCCGTGGATTAAGTTCCCCCTAAGTTTCCATCATTACCATGCGCAGCGTCGGGAGCGCGCCCGCCGCCAAGCGGCCGGCGCGCATCCATCCCTTTCTCGCAAGGCTGCAGAGGCAGCGCATACGGAGTGCCAACAACAATGTCAGGCAATGATCAATCCCTGGCCGCGCCGCGCGCGGTCGCTTCCTTGTTGCGGCTGACGCTCTGCGTCGGCGCGCTATTCTGCATCGGCGCGCCGGTCCAGGCACAGGAGAAGTATTCCCTTTCGCAACTGGTCGGACTGGCGCAGGAGCAGCATCCAAGGCTGCGGGCGGCAGCCGAAGGCGTCAATGGCGCAGTCGCCGCCATCGATACCGCTCGCGCTTACCCGAACCCCGAAGTGGAATGGGCCAACGGCTCGCAGCGCGCCCGTGTTCCTACCGCCATCGCCGGCAATACCCATGGCGTGACGCTAGCGCAGCGGCTGGACCTTCCTGGCCAGCGCAATGCCCGCATCAGTGCCGCAACCGCCAGCCTGACCGCCGAACAGGCGCAGCTGCGTTTGTCACGGCAGGAGCTGGTGCGTATGGTCAAGCTGCGCTACTACGATGTGCTGCGGCGGGAGTCCGAGCTCGATGCCGCCGAGCAGGATTTGAAAACCTCGGAGCAGGTGCGGGAACGGGTCTCGGTGCGGGTGTCCACCGGCGAGGCGCCGCGCTACGACATCATCCGGGCCGATGCCGAACTGCTCAATGCGCAGAAGCAGGCACAGAGCGCGCGGCTGCGGGTCGAACAGGCCAAGGCCGCGCTGCGCAACAGTGTGGGCAATGTGCTACCACTGAATTTCGACGTCAATGCCGAGATCGAACCCTTGCCCGAACTGCCGCCGCTGGCCACGTTGGAAACGCAGGTGTTGGAGCGCAATGCGGGCCTGGCGCGTGCCCGCGCGCTGACCCTGCGCGGACGTGAACAGCTCGGGCTGGAGCGCGCATTGCGCACGCCGGCTGTCACGCTGCGCGCCGGCTACGACGAGGACCCGGAAGTGCGCAGCACCCGCTTTGGCGTTACCGTCACCATTCCTATCTGGGACCGCCGACGCGGACCGGTGGCCGAAGCCACCGCCCAGCTGTCGCGGCTACAGTTCGAGCAGGAACAGGCCGAGTTCGACCTGCGCCAGCAGGTCTCCAACGCCTACCAGCAATACCAGATCGGCAGCAACCAGGTCAGTGCCCTGGAGTCCGGCATCATCCGCCAAGCCGAGGCGGCGCTGCGGGTGGCGGAAGCGGCGTATCGCTTCGGCGAGCGCGGTATTCTCGATTACCTCGATGCGCAGCGGGTCTACCGCAGCGCCCGCAACGAGCTGATCTCCGCCCGCTTCGAGCGCCGCGCCGCGCTGATTGATATTCAAACCCTGAATCAGGAATAACAACGATGAACGCTTTCCCATTCCCGACCGCGCGTGGCAGGGCCGGCCTGTGCGCCGCCGCGCTGCTGCTGCCGCTGGCGCTGCTTGCCGCATGCGACTCTTCCAAAGACGCGGACACGGCAAAGGCCCCCGCGACCAAGGATGCCCAAGCGCAGCGCAAGGACCCGACCCTGGTTACGGCCAGCGCCGAGATGCAGCGCGAGCTGGTAGTCAAGCCGGTGACGACGGTGCCAATCAGCCAGACCGAGCGCATTGCCGGCCATGTCGACTTCGACCAATACCGGGTGGCGCGCATCGGCGCCAACGTCACCGGGCGCGTGACCCAGCTGCATGTCACCCGCGGTCAAAGCGTCAAGGCGGGCGACCTGCTGGCCCAGCTCAACAGCACCGAGCTCGGCACCTCGCAACTCAGTTACCTGAGCGCCGATGCCCGCGCCAGGTTGAACCAGCGCAATGTCGAGCGTGCCAGGCAACTGCTGGCGGCCGACGTGATCGGCTCGGCCGAACTGCAGAAGCGGGAAAGCGAACTGGCCATTGCGGAAGCCGAAAAGCGCGCCGCCGCCGAACAGCTGCGAGTGCAAGGCATGAGCGCCGGCGCCATCCGCGCACTGGGCAACAGCGGCACCATCAACTCGACCTCGCAGATCATCGCCACCGCGCCCGGCGTGGTGGTGGAGCACAAGGTCGCGCTGGGCCAGGTGACCCAGCCGGCGGACATGCTATTTACCATTGCCGACCTGTCGCGGGTCTGGGTGGTGGCCGAGGTGCCCGAGCAGCAGATCAATGGCATCAAGGTTGGGCAGAGCGTGCAGGTCGAGGTGCCAGCGCTGGGCGACCAGCGCGTCGAAGGCAAGCTGGTGTATGTAGGCGCCACGGTCGATGCCGAGCGGCGCACCGTCACCGTGCGTACCGAGCTCGACAACCCCGAGCGCATGCTCAAGCCGGCGATGCTGGCCACGATGCTGATCGCCAGCCGTCCAGTGGACAAGCTGGCGGTGCCGGCCGGCGCGGTGGTGCGGGAAAGCGATGAAGACCATGTGCTGAAGGACGAAGGCAACGGCCGCTTCCGCATGGTGAAGGTCAAGCTGGGGCCAGAATTCGCCGGCGTGCGACCGGTGGAAAGCGGGCTGCAGCCCGACGACCGGGTCGTGGTCGAAGGCGCCTTCCATCTCAACAATGAACGCAAGCGCATGCTGCTGAGCGAGTGACGCCACCATGATCCAATCCCTTATCAAGGGCGCCCTGAACCAGCGCCTGATCGTGGTCGTGCTGGCATTCGTGTTGATGGCCTTTGGCCTAAATGCCGCAAGAAAACTCTCGGTCGATGCCTTCCCTGACGTTACCAATGTGCAGGTGCAGATCGCCACCGAAGCGCCGGGCCGCTCGCCCGAGGAAGTGGAACGGCTGGTGACGGCGCCCATCGAGATCTCGATGACAGGCTTGCCGGCAATGACCGAGATCCGTTCGCTGAACAAGGCCGGGCTGTCGCTGATCACGCTGGTGTTTACCGACCAGACCGATGTGTATTTCGCGCGCCAGCTGGTGATGGAGCGCCTGATCGAGATCGGCCAGCGGCTACCGCAAAATGTCACGCCCATATTGGGGCCGGTGTCCACCGGACTCGGCGAGGTCTATCAGTACACCCTGGAACGCGCCGACGATGGCGACCGCACGCTGTCGGTGGAAGAACTGACCCGGCGCCGCAATACCCAGGACTGGGTGGTGCGGCCGCTGCTGCGCTCGATACCGGGCGTGGCCGAAATCAATTCCCAGGGCGGCTACGTGAAGCAGTACCAGGTGCTGGTGAACCCGGATCGGCTACGCCACTACGGCATCACGCTGCAGGAAGTCTACCGTTCGCTGGCGCTGAACAATGCCAACTCCGGCGGCGGCGTGCTGCCGCAATTCGCGGAGCAGTACCTGATCCGCGGCCTGGGCCTGATCAAGGACACCGAGGACATCCGCAATATCGTGCTGAAGGAAAGCGGCGGCGTGCCGGTAATGATACGCAACGTGGCAGACGTGCAGATCGGCCACGACGTGCGGGTCGGCGCGCTGGTGAAGAACGGCGTTACCGAATCGGTGGGTGGCGTGGTGATGATGCTGCGCGGCGGTAATGCGAAGGAAGTGGTGTCGCGCATCCAGGAGCGGGTGGCGGAAATTAATGACAAGGGCATGCTGCCCGACGACCTGCGCATCGTGTCTTATTACGACCGCTCGGAACTGGTCGATTCGGCACTGTACACCGTGATCAAGGTGCTGATCGAAGGCGTCATTTTGGTGGTGGTGGTGCTGTTCCTGTTTCTGGGCGACGTGCGTTCGTCGCTGGCCGTGGTAGCCACGCTGGTGCTGACGCCGCTGTTGACTTTCATCGTGATGAATCATTTCGGCCTGTCGGCCAACCTGATGTCGCTGGGCGGCATGGCCATTGCGATCGGCTTGATGGTGGACGGCCCGGCGGTGGTGGTGGAAAACGCCCACGTCCATCTTGCGCGGCCGGCAGGCCAGCAGAACCGGCTGCAGCGTATCCTGCCGGCGGTGATGGAAGTGGCCACGCCGGTGATCTTCGGCATCAGCATCATCATCCTGGTGTTCCTGCCGCTGATGACGCTATCGGGCATGGAAGGCAAGATGTTCGCGCCATTAGCCTATACCATCGCGATTGCGCTGTTCATCTCGCTGTTCCTGTCGCTGACCCTGACGCCGGTGCTGTCGTCCTATCTGCTCAAGGTTGAGCCTGGCGACGGCGAGCACGACACCCGGCTGATCGCGGCGATGAAGAAGCCCTACCTGCCCCTGCTGCGGGCGGCGCTAGAGTCACCCAAGAAAACCTTCATCGGCGCGGTGGTGGTGTTCCTAGGTTCGCTGGCGGTGGTGCCACTGCTGGGCACGGCCTTCATTCCGGAGATGAAGGAAGGATCGGTGGTGCCGGGCATTAACCGTGTGCCCAACATCTCGCTAGAGGAATCGATCCGCATGGAGCAGAAGGCCATGGCCCTGGTGATGACGGTGCCGGGCGTGAAGTCGGCGGTGTCGTCGGTGGGCCGCGGCGAGTCGCCGGCCGATCCGCAGGGCCAGAACGAGTCCACGCCCATCGTCAGCCTGAAGCCGCGCGATGAATGGCCCGACGGCTGGAACCAGGACGACATCGCCGAGGAGATCCGCAAGAAGCTGCTGCAGTTGCCGGGCGTGCAGATCGTGATGGCCCAGCCGATCTCGGACCGGGTCGATGAAATGGTGACCGGCGTGCGTTCCGATGTGGCCGTGAAGGTGTTCGGCGAGGACATCGACACGCTTAAGAAGAAGGCCGACGAGATCGCCCGCGTGGCGCGCGGTGTGGCCGGCGCCTATGACCTGCGGGTCGAGCAGGTGGCGGGCCAGCAGTACCTGTCGGTGGACATCAACCGCCAGGCGATTGCGCGGCTGGGCATCAACGTGGCCGACGTGCATGACGTGATCGAGACCGCGATCGGCGGCAAAGTTGCCACCGAGATTTATGAAGGCACCCGCCGCTACAATGCGGTGGTACGGCTGCCGGAGTCCTTCCGCAACAATGTCGCGGCAATACGCTCCCAGCTCATCACTACCGCCGACGGCGCGGCGGTGCGCCTGGAAAACGTCGCCACCATCACGGTGCATGACGGCCCGGCGCAGATCTCGCGCGAGGCGGCGCAGCGCCGCATCGTGGTGGGCGTGAACGTGAAGGACCGTGACCTCGGTGGCTTCGTGGCCGAGTTGCGCGCGGCGGTGGAAAAGCAGGTGGCGCTGCCGGAAGGCTACCGTCTGGAGTGGGGCGGCCAGTTCCAGAACATGGAACGCGCGCTGGGCCACCTATCCATCATCGTGCCGGTGACGATTGCCGCCATCTTCTTCCTGCTGTTCCTGCTGTTCGGCTCGCTCAAGCTGGCAACGCTGATCATCATGGTGCTGCCGTTTGCTTCCATCGGCGGCATCTTCGGGCTGTTCATCGCCGGCGAGTACCTGTCGGTGCCGGCATCGGTGGGCTTTATTGCGCTGTGGGGCATTGCGGTGCTTAACGGCGTGGTGCTGGTGTCCTATATCCGCAGCCTGCGCCGGGCCGGCACGCCGCTGCGGGAAGCGTCCCAGCTTGGCGCCACCTCGCGCTTTAGGCCGGTGATGATGACCGCCACGGTCGCGATGTTAGGCCTGGTGCCTTTCCTGTTCTCCACCGGGCCGGGCTCGGAAGTGCAGCGGCCGCTGGCCATCGTGGTGATCGGCGGGCTGGTGACGTCGACGCTGCTGACGCTGGTGGTGCTGCCGGCCCTGTACCAGTGGTTCGACGATACCGGCAATCACAAGGGCGACGACGGCGTGTAAGGCGTATGCCGGTAGCGGTTGCCATGGTAATGTCAGCGCCATGGCGGGCCGCACGGGCCAGCGAAGGAGCAGGGGGAGGCAATGAAGATACTCTTGGTGGAAGACGATGAGATGATCGGCGAGAGCATCCAGATCGCGCTGGAAGGCGAGAACCTGTCGGTGGACTGGGTCAAGGACGGCATGCAGGCCGAGGCGGCCATTGCAAGCCGGCCGTATGACGCGATGCTGCTCGACCTCGGCCTGCCTTACCGCGACGGCGTCGACATCCTGCGCAAGCTGCGCGCCGAGGGCAATGCGATGCCGGTGCTTGTGCTGACCGCGCGCGACACCGTAGCGGAAAGGGTGCATGGCCTGCGCAGCGGCGCCGACGACTACCTGGTCAAGCCGTTCGACCTCGACGAGCTGATCGCTCGCCTGGAGGCGCTGATGCGCCGGGTGCGCGGTGGCTTCGAGCGGGTCTATCGCAACGGCGACGTCGTGGTGCAGATCGATACCCGCCAGGTGCAGCTGGCGGGCAAGCAGGTGATGCTGTCGGCGCGCGAGTGGGAGATCCTGGAAGCGCTGGTGCTGCGGCCGGGCGCCATCCTGTCGCGCGAGCAGCTGGAGAAGCGGCTGTACGGCTGGTCCGGGGAAGTCGAAAGCAATGCGATCGAGGTCTACATCCACGGCCTGCGCAAGAAGCTCGGGCAGCAGGTCGTGATCAATGTGCGCGGCTTGGGCTACATGGTTGGCAAGACATGATCCGTTCGCTGCGCGTGCGCCTGCTGTTGCTATTGGGCGCCGAAATCATCGTGGCTGCTGTGATCCAGTTCGCCACGTCCTACAGCGCCGCCCGGCATGAGGCCAACAAGCTGTTCGACTACCACATGGAGCAGATGGCTTCTGCGCTGCAGGACAGCGACTTCCAGGAATGGGACTGGTACCGGCGCGGCGTGGGTAATGACGATGCCTATGATTTCGCGATCCAGGTGTGGGACGAGAATGGCCACAAGCGCTATCAGTCGTCAGTGGCGCACTTTCCGCCCAAGCAGGACGGACCGGGCTTTGCCACCGTCGCGCTGGCCGATGGCGACTGGCGGGTGTATGCGCTGACGGCGCATGGCCGCACCATCCAGGTAGCGCAGAACATGGAGGTGCGGCGCGACCGGGCGACCAGCTTTGCCTTGAAGACGCTGTCGCCGACCATACCCACCTCCCTGTTGCTGCTGCTGGCGACCTGGGGCGTAGTCAGCACCGCGCTGTCGCCGTTGAAGCGCATTGGCGAAGACCTGACCAACCGCGATGCCGGCTCGCTGGCGCCGGTGTCGGAGCGCGGTGTGCCTACCGAAGTCTCGGGCCTGACCTCGGAGCTGAACTCCTTGCTGACGCGGCTGTCGCATGCGCTGGAATCGCAGCAGCGCTTCGTGGCCGATGCCGCCCATGAGCTGCGTTCGCCGCTGACGGCCCTGCGGCTGCAGGTGCAGACGCTGATGCGGGCCAAGGACGAGGAAACCCGGATGCAGGGCGTGCAGCGGCTGCTGGGCGGCATAGACCGCGCCTCGCGGCTGGTGGAGCAGCTGCTCAACCTGGCGCGCCAGGACCCGCCGCTGCAGAGCGGCGCGGTCAAGCGGGTCGATATCCCGGCCTGCCTGGAACTGGCGGCGGGCGATGCCGCGCGCTTCGCGCTCGTGAAGAACATCGAGATCCAGTACGAGGGCGTGCGCGACATGGAAGTCGTGGGCGACGCCGAAGGCTGGCAGATCATGCTGCGTAATCTGCTCGACAATGCGGTGCGCTACACCCCGGAAAACGGCACCGTGCGCGTCACGCTGCAGGCCGAGGGCAATACCGGCGTGGTGACCATCGAGGACAGCGGACCTGGCATTCACGAGCAGGACCGGCAGCGGGTGTTCGACCGCTTCTATCGGGTGCCCGGTTCGCCGCCAGGGGGAAGCGGGCTGGGCCTGGCCATTGTGAAGGCCATCGCCGACCGCCATGGCGCATCGGTAATGATGGACAGGGCGGCGCTCGGCGGGCTGCTGGTGCGGATACGGTTCGGAGTCCTTACGGGGCCGGGCAGCCACCAGTCCTGATCTTCCCGGCTTTTCGCGTTCCGCTGGCGGCTGTTGTTGCGCAAGGCGCCGGTAGCGGCAAGCGCTCCCATGGCTGCCCATGCCGCCTTTGGTGATCAGGTATCACCGAAGCGGCGCAATGATCCAGTCGGCCTGCTTGCCTTTTTCATCGAGCGGCAGCGAAGTGCCAAAGGAAAAGGCGCGAGGCTGTTCAGCAGCGCCAAGCCGTTGCCCTGCCCATACGCCGAGCTTTTCCGAAAGCTTGACGGCGTCAGTGCCGGGATCACGGGGCACGATGAATGCCTTGAGCCGATTGCCTTCATCGGGCCGCATCAGCCGCACCGCGGCATCGACGACATCAGGATGCGACAGTAGTGCGCGCCGCACCTTCTGGGGAAATACGTTGATGCCACCCACCTGCACCGCATGGTCGAGACGGCCGGTTGGCAGGAAACGGCGTTCGCCTTGCCACGTCAAAAGGTCGGGCGTTTGGATGCCTTCCGTCTCGCCTTGGCGAATCAGGAGATTAGTGGCGTGGTCGGCACGCTGCCAGAAGGAGAACAGTTCATAAGGCTCGTCAATGCAGGTGCGCCAGCCGACGCCCGCCGTTTCCGAGCTCCCATATATCTGCACCATCCGATGCAGGCCCGCGGCGCGCAAGCCGGCATCGATCTCAACTGGCCAGGGAGCGGTGGAGGTTACCCCGGTAATGGCTGCCGGGAAAGCCGGGATCACCCGCATGACTATGCGCCAGAATTCGGGGTGGCCGACTACCACGTCGCCTTCACGCAACTCACGCGATAGCCGTGCCGGCGAACTCTTGCGCAGGTCCAGCACGGAACGGCTGTCGAGGTCCAGAGCGCGCGGCAACAGGATGGTGAACAGGAAACCGTAGATGTGGTGACTGGGCACTGCCACAAACAACTTTGTGCATCCAGAAAGCAGAGGGGCTACTTCCTGTACTTCCTGCCATAGCGCATGAAGTGCATGCACGCAGCTTTTGGGCTGCCCCGTGCTGCCGGAAGTAAGGAATGTCATTCGTGCCGAGAACTTTTCCAGGCTGGCCTGGGCGATAGTGCGCCAGTCTCCCAAAGTCTGGTGCACCAGCAGGTAATCCTCGATACCCGACTCATGCATGTGCAACGCCTGGGCCAGCGCGGTGGCCAGCCCCATCAGTTCGAGCGAGTCGACCCCGAGGTCCCTGCCCAGATGCGTCTCTGGGGTCAAGGCGCCTGTCGTAGCGTGCGCGGTTCGACGCATGGCTGACAGCTCGGAGGCGACCAGGTCGGAGATGAAACGGTGCATGACCGCTTCATCACGCCACCAGGTCACCGCAGCATCTGAAGTGAAGGCATCTGTCATGATCAGAGGCGCTTGACGAAAATCCAGAAATTGTCTCCGCTCAACGCCTTCTTCATGTGCACTTTGACCTTGGTCGGCTTCATCTGATAGTCAAAAACATATTCAAACATCGTATTGAGGTCATTGGCCCTGACGCCGGCGTCGAAGACGCCCTTGAAGGCAGGTTTGGAGGTACACGGAGCGACATCGCGGAAGAAATTCTTGCCGACGACGGTGGCCGGATTTCGCCCTGTGATTGCACCTTCGGCTGCGTTGTACCGCAACACCGTGCCATTTTTGTCCAGCTCAACCGCTCCAAATGCGAGTTTGTCTATGTCTTGGGTAGACATTTTGCTGAGCACGTTATTGATGTCCGCCTTGTTGAAACCGACTAGTTCCATATTCTTCCTCTTCTTTTCTATAGTTGATTCAAGGGTGTAACGAGATTTAGTTGCTTTAAAAAAACATCATTAAACCAAGTAAATTTCCAATAGTCAATTTATTTGTCCTGGACAATAAATGGCAGTTTCCGGTGACACCATGTTGGACAACGCAAGACGACCAGAATAATGACTATGGGCCTTGTCACGTAAAGATCAGGCAGCTGGGCAACAGCTCACATGCCCGTTTGCGCTGGCTGTCCGCATCCTGCCTCCGAAAAGCACAGACGACAAACCCGGAAGGCGTACAACGCAGCAGAGGAGGAACGCGGCCCAGCGCGACCTGGGTCCATCCCGCAACGATCCGGCATCATTGGACGGCGGTTCAGGTTCAGCCGGTATGCGCTGCCTGCTCCAGCAACGCATTGACCAGCCGCAGCCGGGCCGAGGCCTTGTACCACAGCAGGCCCAGCCTGCGGACGCAGGACGGATCGGCAATTGGTAGCTTCTTCAGCGACAAACCCTCCGGCCACGGGGGCGGCCAGTCCGGCACCAGGGCCACGCCCAGGCCGCGGTCCACCAGCAGCGCAATGGCCGACAGCGAGGTCAGCTCGAAGCGCACCGTGGGCTGTATCTCATGGGCGCGCAGGTAGCGGTCGGCAATCCGCCCGCCATAGGTGTTGCGGTCATAGCGGATATAGGGCGCTTCGCGCAACAGCGCATGCGCATCGTCGCCCGCCATCGCCCGTGGTGCCAGCACCACCAGCGGCTCTTCCCGCAGCACCCGCCAGCCGCAGGTCTTGGCCAGGCCATAGTCCGGTTCGACGAGGATGGCCGCGTCTAGCGTGCCGGACTGCACCTGCGAGAGCAGGAAGTCGGAGGTGCCGGGCACCATGTGGACGGTCATGCGCGGATAGCTGCGCGCCAGCGCCGCCAGGATGTCGGGCAGCATGCCGTTCAGGGCGGTGGCGACGGCGCCCAGCCTTAATTCACCTGCCATGCCGGTATCGACCGCATGCGCCTTCAGGTCGCGCACTTCCATCAGCAGGCCGCGGCCGCGCTCGACCATCCTGGCGCCAGCCTCGGTCGGCCGCACCGTACGGCCCGAGCGCATCAGCAGCGCCGTGCCGAGCTCCCGCTCCAATGCCTGAATGCGCTGGGTGATCGCGGCCGGCGTGAGGTTCAGACGCCGCGCGGCCTCGGCAATCGAGCCCTGCTCGACGACGGCAACCAGGCTTTCAAGAAATCGGGTATCCATGAAAACAGTAGAAAAGCTATCTTTTGAAAGTAGGATTGTATAGTTTTTCATGGGCCTAGCCGGGGCTATAGTGGTGTCCATAGCAAGAGTTTGCGCGTGCCGCCTGCGCCAGGCAGGCCGACCATAAGAACAGGAGACCTTCATGACCCATCCGCAGCCGCTGCCGCTGATCCGCAGCAAGCTGTTCGTGCCCGGCGCCCGGCCTGCACTGTTCGCCAAGGCACTGGCCAGCGACACCGACGCCATTTCTATCGACCTCGAAGACGCCGTGCTGGAAGAGCGCAAGGACGAGGCGCGGCAAGCGCTGACCGGCTTCCTGCAATCGGACGCCGCCAGCGGCCATGGCAAGACCATCATCGTGCGCATCAATGGCCTGCAGACGCCGCACTTCGAGCGCGACATCGAAGCCTGCGCCTGGCCGGCGGTGGATGTCGTCAACCTGCCCAAGGCGGAATCGGCCGACGATGTGCGGCGCACTGCACAGGCACTCTCGCGCTGGGAGCAGGCGCATGGCTGCACCCGGCCCATCGGCATCCTGGCCAATATCGAGTCGCCGCGCGGACTGCGGCTGGCGGCCGAGATCGCCGGCGCCGATGCGCGGGTGGTCGGCATGCAGCTCGGCTTTGCCGATCTGCTGGAGCCGCTTGGCATCGACCGCGCCAATCCGACGGCCATCCAGCAGTTGCAGCTCGCCGTGCGGCTGGCGGCGGGCGAGGCCGGCCTGCCGGCGCTGGATTCCGCCTATGCCAATGTGCGCGACCCGGAAGGCTACCGCAGCGAAGCGGCCCAGGCGCGTCGCCTGGGGTACATGGGCAAGACCTGCATCCATCCGAGCCAGGTGGCGCTGGCCAACGAGAGCTTCCGCCCCAGCGACGAGGAAATCGCGCGCGCCGTGCGTGTGGCCGATGCGTGGGAGACGGCGCAGAAGGACGGCACCGGCGCGTTGCTGGTGGAGGGCCGCATGATCGATATCCCGTTCGCGCTGCGCGCCCAAGCCATCGTCGCCATGGCGCGCACGCTTGGCATCCTGCCCGCCGCGCCGGTCCGGACCTGAAGGAGACAAGCAAGGTCAACTACCCCGGCCTGAAGGCCGGAGCATGAAAGGAAACTGACATGCTCGGTTGACCAGACCCAGTAGCAAGGTATCGCTACTACGTTGCAACGAAGTACAAGACTCACCTACGGATGCTTCTTCAGTCCGTAGCTCTGAAAGCGGCAGATGCAGACAAGCATAGGGTAAGGACGAAACGGTCTGTCGCAAGAGAGAAATCTCTAAGCTGCGTTGCAACATGGTCGAGGAGAGAGCGCCGAAAGGCGCCGTAACAAGGCCTGTAAGGGCAAAATTTTAGGAGAAGGAATTGGCGGTTTCTGTGTTGGAGCGATACGGCAGGCCGGTGATGCCGTGCACGGAGAAGCGGGCGAGATTGCTCCTCGAACGTGGTCGTGCGCGCGTCCATCATGTTCTGCCATTTGTGATCCGGCTCGTGGAGCGGAATGCCAATTCCTGCGAGTTTCAACCGCTGCGTCTCAAACTAGATCCCGGTAGCAAGGTCACTGGCATCGCGCGAGTAAGAGAGTTCAATGGCGGCATCGCCGTGCTCAATCTGTTCGACTTAATCCATCGTGGTCGGCAGATCTCCGAAGCGTTGCCTGCTAGACGCAATATGCGTCGGGCACGGCGCGGCCGCAACACGCACTACCGTGCGCCACGGTTCCTCAATCGTCGCAAGCCAAAAGGCTGGTTGGCGCCGTCTCTACAGCACCGGGTCGACACGACAATGGCATGGGTCAATCGGATCTGCCGCTGGGCACCTGTAACGGCCCTGAGCACTGAACTGGTCAGGTTCGACATGCAAGCGGTGGAAAATCCCAAAATCTCCGGCGTCGAATATCAGCAAGGAACGCTGGCCGGGTATGAGGTGCGCGAATACTTGCTGGAGAAATGGGGTCGCAAAGGCATGTACTGCGATAAAGAAAACGTGCCGTTGCAGATGGAGCACATTACGCCCCGCGCCAGCGGTGACACGAATCGCATCAGCAACCTCGGCACCGCATGCCAGCCTTGCAACCACAAAAAGGCCGCACTGGATATCCGGGTCTTTTTAAAAAAGGATCCGACCCGGCTAGCCCGGATTTTGGCGCAGGCTAAGCGGCCTCTGAGGGATACCGCTGCCGTGAATGCGACCCGATGGGCCTTGTTCAACAGCCTGAAAGCTACTGACCTTACAGTCGAAGCCTCCTTGGGCGGCCGGGCCAAGTACAACAGGTGTCGGCTGGACGTGCCCAAAACGCATGCACTGGATGCTGCGTGCGTTGGAGCGGTGGAATCGGTTACGAGTTGGTGCCGGCCGACATTGGCCATCAAGGCTACCGGACGTGGCTCGTATCAGCGTACCCGACTGGACAAGTATGGCTTCCCGCGTGGCTATCTGATGCGTGAGAAGTCTGTCAAAGGTTTCCAGACCGGCGACATGGTACGAGCCACGGTCACAGCCGGAAAAAAGTTCGGCACCTATGCGGGCCGGGTCGCGGTTCGCGCCTCCGGCAATTTTTATATTCAGTTGAGTAAAGAGGTAGTACAGGGAATCAGTCACCACTACTGCACCATGCTGCAGCGAGCCGATGGCTACGGTTATTCGTTCAACATAGATAGCAATATTTCAGCGGGTGTAGGGCATGCTTCGCATGCCGCGCTATCCCTCCCCGGCATGAATGCCGGGGTATCCCGCGCAAAATCTTGATGATGAATCAGTCATACCAGCCAGGCACCGACATGGCCGGCCCGCTGTCGGGCATCCGCGTGCTGGACCTGTCCAGCTATATCGCCGGTCCCTACGGCTGCACGCTGCTGGCCGACCTGGGCGCCGAGGTGATCAAGATCGAGTCGCCGGCCGGCGACACGCTGCACAAGTATCCGTCCACGCTGGCGCAGGAAAGCCGCGCCTTCCTCGGCGTGAACCGCAGCAAGCGCGGCCTGGTGCTGGACCTGAAGCAGGCCGAGGGCCTGGCCGCGCTGAAGACGCTGGTGCTGCAGGCCGATGTGCTGGTGCATAACTTCCGCCCGTCGGTGCCAGCCCGGCTCGGCATCGCTTGGGAGCAGCTGAAGGAGGTCAATCCACGCCTGGTGTACTGCGCCGTCACCGGCTACGGCGTGACCGGCCCGCTGAAGGACAAGGCCGGCTATGACCAGGTGCTGCAGGCCATGACCGGCATCTGCGCCATGCAGGGCAAGTCGGCCGAGGCGCCGGAAATCGCCTACGGCTCCATCGTCGACTACTATGCCGCCTCGATGCTGGCCTTCGGCGTGTCGTCGGCGCTGCTGTGCCGCGAGCGCACCGGGCGCGGCCAGCATGTCGGCGTGTCGCTGTTGCGCAGCGCGCTGGCGATGCAGTCGGCGCGCTTCATCTGGGCCGACGGCGAAGCCCGCGACGTATCGCGCGACATGCGCTCCGGCGGGGTTACCGGCATCCATCCGACCCGGGAAGGCAGTCTTTACCTGTCGGCCAACACGCCGCATTTCTGGCGCGACCTGTGCGAGCTGGCCGGCATGCCTGAGCTGGCGGCCGACCCGCGCTACGACACCGTGCGCAAGCGCGCCGAAGCCGCCGGCGAGATCGTGCCCCGCCTGCGCCAGGCGCTGGCGGCGCGCTCGGCGCTGGAATGGGAAGAGGTCTTCGGCGAGCGGGTGCCGTGCGCCGCGGTGCGCAGCATCGAGGACATGTTCGACCATCCCCAGGTGCTGGCCGAGGACATGGTGGCCACGCTGTCGCATCCGCTGGTGGGTAGCTACCGCGGGCTCAACAAGCCGATCACCTTCAGCGACACGCCGGGCCCGGCCGCCTTTGCCGCGCCGCTCCCCGGCCAGCATTCGGTGGCCATTCTGGAGCAGCATGGCTACAGCCGTGAGGAAATCGAACGCCTGCAGTCGCTTGGCGTGCTCGGCCAGTAAGCAGCACCGCATCACACAACAATCGAAGGAGACACCATGACCCATCCACGCCGCAACTTCCTGGCCAGCCTGGTGGCCGGCATCGCCTGTCTGGCTGCAGTCCCCGTGCTGGCGGCAGCGCCGGCGCCGCTGCCCAAGACCATTACCCTGGTGGTGCCGTTCGGCCCCGGCGCCAGCAATGACGCCTTTGCCCGCGTGATCGCCCAGAAGCTCGGGCCGCGCATCGGCGCCAATGTGATCGTCGACAACAAGCCCGGCGCCGGCAGCGTGATCGGCAGCAGCTTCGTTGCCCGCGCCCCGGCCGACGGCTCAGTGCTGATGCTAACTTCCTCCACCTTCACCACCTCGGCGGCGGTGCAGAAGAACCTGCCCTATGACCCGATCAAGGGCTTCGCGCCGGTGTCGCTGGTCGCCACCGGGCCGATGCTGCTGACCGTGGGCGCGCAGACGCCTTACAAGACCGCCGCCGATCTGATCGCCGACGCCCGCGCCAACAAGGGCAAGATCAACTATGCCTCCGCAGGCATCGGCTCGATCAACCAGATGTCGGCCGAGATGCTGAACTCGATGGCCAAGGTCGACATGATCCACGTGCCCTACAAGGGTGCCGCGGCGGCCCTGACCGACATGATTGCCGGTCAGGTGCAGATGATGGTGGCGTCGCCGGCATCGGCCACGAGCCAGATGAAAAGCGGCAAGGTGCGGGTGCTGGCGGTGACTTCGCCCAAGCCGTCGGCCCTGGTGCCGGGCGTGCCGACGCTCAGCCAGACCCTGCCCGGTTACGAGGTCGAGATCTGGTGGGGCATCTTCGCGCCTGCCGGCACGCCGGCGCCGGTGGTGGAACGTCTCAACAGCGAGATCGGCGCCATCATCGACACGCCGGAAATGCGCGAGCGCTTCGCCCAGGAAGGGGCCGAGCCGGCCACCGGCGTGACGCCCGGTCAGTTCGCCGCCTATGTGCGGCGCGAGCTCGACAAGTGGCGCACCATCGCCCAAGAAAAGCAGATCAGCGCGGAATGACGGCATGACAGGTAAGCGCTGGAAACACAGGCCGCCAGGCTCGAACTGGGGCGACTTCGGGCCGGACGACCAGCTCGGCCGGCTCAACCTGATCGGCCAGGCGCAGCGGCTGGCGGCCGTGCGTGAAGTGCGGGAAGGATTGTCGTTCTCGCTCAGCCTGCCGCTGGACGTGCCGCGCCAGGCGGCGCTTAATCCGCGCCGTCGGCCGCCGCTGCTGCAGCCCGCCCAACACAATGGCGCGCCGTACTTCAGCTATGCGCTCGGCCAGAACATTCCCGGCGCCACCGACGTGATCAGTGACGACAGCGTGACCCTGTCGCCGCAATACTCCACGCAATGGGACGCGCTGGCCCACGTCTGCCAGCTGTTTGACGCTAACGGCGACGGCATTGCCGAGCCGGTGGGCTACAACGGCTTTGGCATCGGCGCCATCGCGCCCGGCGACGATGCCCTCGCCTACACCGGCGCGCAGGCGCTGTCGGTCGCGCCGCCGGCGCGTCATGGCGTGCAGGGCAGGGGCGTGCTGATCGACCTGTACCGGCATGTCGGCACGGCGCGCCATGCGGTGGGCTATGACGAACTGATGCGCATCATCGAAGGCGATGGCGTGACGGTGCGCAGCGGCGACATCCTGTGCCTGCATACCGGCCTGGCCGAGCTGGCCCTGAACCTGCGTCCGGTCGACGACCACCAGGCGCTGCGCAACGCATGCGCCGTGCTCGACGGCACCGACGCCGCCTTGCTGGACTGGATCAGCGCCTCCGGCATCGCCGCTATCGCCGCCGACAACTATGCGGTGGAAGAGCGTCGCCAGGCGCTGCCCGACGGCCACGCCGGCGCGTTGCTGCCGCTGCACGAGCACTGCCTGTTTAAGCTCGGCCTGCCGCTGGGCGAGATGTGGTACCTGTCCGAACTGGCCGGCTGGCTACGCCAGCGCGGCCGCCATGCCTTCCTGCTGACTGCGCCGCCGCTCCATCTTCCTGGCGCAGTCGGCTCGCCGGTGAACCCGGTTGCCACGGTCTGAACATGCTGTCACCTGAGGAGAGAACCATGTCCCGATTCAAGAAACTGTTCGCCGTGCTGGCCCTGGCCTGCGCGCCCGCCGTGGCGCTGGCCCAGGCTTATCCGACCAAGCCAGTGCGGCTGGTGGTGCCGTATTCGCCGGGCGGCGGCGCCGACAATGCCGCCCGCATCCTCGCCACCCGGCTGGCGACCACGCTGGGACAGACGGTGGTGATCGACAACCGGCCGGGGGGCAGCGGCATGATCGGCGCGCAGGCAGTGGCCCAAGCCGAGCCGGACGGCTACACCGTGCTGTACGACGCCTCGGCCTTCGCGGTCAATCCGGCGCTGCGCAAGATGGCGTTCGACCCGGCGAAGGACCTGGTGCCGGTATCGCTGGCGGTGACGGTGCCCAATATCTTCGTGGTGCCGCCGAACGCGCCTTACAGCACCGTGCAGGAATTCGTCGACTATGCGCGCAAGCATCCCGGCAAGCTAACCTATGCCTCCTACGGCGCCGGCAGCGCGGCCCACCTGATCGGCGAACTGCTCAAGGCCCGGGCCGGCATCGACTTGCTGCATGTGCCGTACAAGGGCGGCGCGCCGGCACTGACCGACTTGATGGGCGGCCAGGTCGATTCCTATTTCGCCAACGCCGCGTCCGGGATGAGCTATGTGAAGTCGGGCAAGCTGCGCGCGCTGGCGGTGACGTCCGCGAAGCGCATGGCCGCGATGCCGGAGGTGCCGACGCTGGCCGAAAGCGGTTTCAAGGATTTTGAAGTGCTGGAATGGAATGGCTTCTTCGTTCCCAAAGGGACGCCCAACGAGGTGGTGGCGCGGCTGGCAAAGGAAGTGCAGGCTGCAGTGAAAGACCCGGCCACCCGCCAGAAGTTGCAGGGACTGGGGCTGGACCCGGTGGGCAGCACGCCAGAGGAATTCGGCAGGTTCGTGCAGGCGGAGATGACGCGCTGGGCGGGGCTGGTGAAGAGCAACCGGATTACGGTGGATTGATGCAAGGGCAGACGGACAATGCCGCCCGTCAGGGCGAGTCGCTTTCCTTGACCGAATCCGCGTAACAGCAGGAAAGCCCGCCAACCATTGATGCGGGCTCGTACAATCGGCGGGCTGCGGCATATTGCCGCGTCTACAAATGCACTGAACGGGACCAAACCAATGCATTCCAGCTTGCGCCTTCTCCCTCTTCTCCTCGGCATCTCGGCCGCGCCGCTTGTGCTGTCCGCCGATGCCGTTCCGTCTCTTGCACCAGGCATCAATACGCCGATGAGCCAGCTCGCCCGGCAGCCGTCGGTCAGGCAGGCGCTCGACTTCATCGAGAAGAACGAGGCGAAAACCGTGGCCAACACCAAGGCCATCAATGCCATTCCCGCGCCGACCTTTGAAGAGGGCAAGCGTGCCGCCGACTTCGCGGCGCGCCTGAAGGCGCTTGGGCTGGAGCAGGTGCAGATCGACGAAGCGGGCAACGTGATGGGAACCCTGAAAGGCAGCGGCAATGGCCCGACGGTCATGCTGGCCGCTCACCTGGATACGGTGTACCCAATGGCGACCGATCTCACCCTGACGGAAAAGGACGGGCGGTTGTACGCGCCTGGCATCGCAGACAACGCCCGGTCGCTGGCAGCCATTCTGACCATTGCCGAGGCGATGAAAGCGGCGAAGATTCAGCCGGAAGGCGACATCATCTTTTGCGGCAATGTTGGCGAGGAGGGACTGGGCGACCTGAAGGGCGTCAAGCATATCTTCGCAAGGAACAACGAGATCAGGGCCTTCGTCGGTCTGGAGCCGACGCTGGGCGGCGACGAGGGCGAGCCGGTCACTTATCTTGCAACCGGCAGCCGGCGTTACAAGATCAGCTTTAAGGGACCGGGCGGCCACAGCTATGAAGCCTTCGGCCTGCCCTCGGCGATCCATGCGCTGGGAAGGGCGGTGGCCCATATCGACGAGCTGCGCGTTCCCACCGACCCGAAGGTGACGTTCAATGTGGGCGTGATCGAAGGCGGTCAGTCGGTCAACACCATCTCAGGCGCAGCATCGATGCTGGTCGACATGCGTTCGGAAGACAAGGCAGCGCTGCAGACAATCGAAAAACAGATCCTGGCCGCCGTGCAGCAGGGCGCGGATGAGACCAACAAGCGCTGGAACAGCAACGCCATCAAGGTGGAAACCACGCTGATCGGGGACAGGCCGGCTGGCAAGATGGCGGTGTCGTCCCCCATCGTTCAGATCGCCCTGGCCGCATCATCGGTACAGGGCAGAAAGCCTGCGCTCGACATTGCCCACTCGACCGATGCCAACCTGCCGATGAGCCTGGGCATCCCGGCGATCACGATGAGCGGCGGCGGCGCGTCTTCCGGCATCCATTCGGCGAAGAATGAATGGTGGGCGCCGGTGAATGCGCATGCCGGGCCGCAGAACGTGCTGCTGACCGTCCTGGGCCTGGCCGGGGTCAGTGGCATTCAGCCTTCGCTGCTGAATGCAAAGCCGTGATACGTAAGGTTCATAGGGAGCGTTGAAGTGTGCACCGCCGGGAGCAGCCCACTGTGCTGGCCCGGCGGCTGTCAGCGGCAGGCACTGTTGGCGCCTGCCGTTTCTTAAAGCGGAGCAGCGTCCGCCACCATAAGAGCGACCTACTAAGCTTGCGAATTTTTGGCCATGAACTGTGAGTTTGGCCGGGTATGGCAAGGCGGCAGTATGCATCGTGCACGATGCATTCACCATCCGAAACGTGTCAGCGCATGCCTACTAACGGAAGAGATAGTGCGGAATGGTGCACCGCAGCAGACATCGGTACTCTACAGGTTGTAAACCGACATTAAGGAGCAATCATGTTTGACCACCTCACGCAAATCGCCGCGACGCAAGAAAAATTTTCCTTCGAGCAAGAAGAACTGAGCGCCTTTTCTTCCCTGGAAGGTCCTCCGGCCCAGCTTGAGCACCTGCCGCAGGGATTGATTGAAGACCAGTTGTGATAGGTCGAGTTACGCCTTGCTATCAAAGGCGTGACCCGCTTCGGGCGGATCATTACGTCGACTAGGCAGCGCTGCTCTTAAGGAGGCGGGCTGGAAATCAGGCACGCGAAGCGATCAACTCATTAAAAGCAGGGCGTTGCCCAGGTGTGAAGCACGGTTATCGACAAAACGTCCTTGGCACGAACTTCCTGGCAAGGGCGTCTTTTACCAGAAGCAAACCTGGAAGCGCTCAGCACTCTCGTTGAGCTCTTTTGTCTTGGCCATAAGATTTCTTCAGCTGCGGTCAACAATGCCGGCATCGAATGCCGGCATTGTGCGTTTTTGCTCCGCCTAAAGCGCAATTTTGTGTCTTTCTTTAGTAAAAGCCGGAATTTTTCTACATATCGTTAGTGTCGTTCCTATCATCAAAACCTTCATGCCAATCCTTGCCCTCTTGACTGTCGGATGCATAGGGACAATCGGTTTTACTTTTATTTAATGCCGCCGCTTCCTGGCCTTCTTCAAATGCCTTTGTAATAGACATATCACTCTCCATCATTAAAGGTTCATCGCAGAATATCATTTTCATCAACGCCGCTTTCGATTAAATCGAAAATTCTTGCCTCCTGTAGGTACTGGATGAGGATACAAAAACAATGATCAACACGCTGACAAGAAATGTGTGCGAGCTTTCCCAAGAACGCTATCGAGCGTTGATTCGGGGATCGTGGCAAGGAGATGGCCAGCCACGAGGAATTTACGCTGGCAAAAAATATCCACGCATATTGCTGTAAACCGCGCCATCGCTGGCATGGTGGGTGGTATCCGAATACGCATGGCTTATTAAAAAGTAGTCGCCTTAAGGCGCCGACCTATCGACTTACTTGCAATCGAAATATGATGCCGGCGCCAGGTAACTAAATAAATGGCTACTGGAAACGGTTAATGATGAGGGACCGCCCGCAGTTTTCCGATTCTCTTCACCGATTGCTTGAAACCACCAACGTCTACTCATCATGCCGCAATGATTATATGGCGCTGTGTCGCTGCTTGCTGACATGCGGGTCAGCGTGCTGAGCGACGGGTGAAAAAACACCTTTGAAACGTGGTGATTTTTAGTGAAGATCGCCCTTATCTGCTCGGTCATCTGCCTTGACTTTTTTATCGGCTTCAACTCGATCCAATCCGCTCGTCTCTTGTTTTCTTCCCGCTACCTGATCTCGTACCCCTGCAATCTTGTCCAGGTGGTTGTCGTTCAGCTTGCCCCACTCTTCCTTGATTTTCCCCTTGAATTGCTTCCAATTCCCTTCAACAATGTCCCAGTTCATGTCGGCTCCGTCTGCCAGGTCTGCGTACAGGTAGCAATTCGACATTTTGCTGAGAATAAGATTCCATTCCGATGCGCTTTTGGTCGCCATAAGAAGGAGCACCTCACCGGAGTGGCTAAATTCGCTATCAGTTAGGATGGCGTGGTTGGATTCGTCCTCCTTACCCGGTTTTTTGGCCTGCTGATGTTGACGCCGCTTGCCGCTGGGCACGCAATCACGTCTGGTTTTACTCAAGTCATAGTGCCCCAAGAAAGATTTGTCGTGAGTTGAATCCGAAAGGTGAAAGAAGCCAGGCAAGAGCACTGCAATTGGCAATGACAGTAAACCAAAACACCTGTTGGAAAGCTTGCTTCTTATACTTGTGCCGGAAAACTTTTTGGGCAATTAGAGCCCCCGGCCAGCCTCCGGCAAGACCAATTGCATGCAAAGTACTTTCCTTGGTCCTCCACCGATTATTCCGGGCCGCGGACTTGTCATTGGCGTAAGCGATAAAAGCCAAAATGCTCATTGCGATGTATAGGCCGAGGATCAGAGCAGGTAATTTACCAGTAAAACGACAAGCAGTAATGAATCCCAGAAAAGCGACGGCAGCAATCTGCGAATTCATGCCTGTGCGACAAGATGGTTGCTTTGCATATCGATGGTGGACGTAAGCGACGTTTTCGGCTCGAGGTTGTCCTTTTTCGTTCACAGCCAGGTCATACGTAACGATTTCATTACCTGCAGGACGAACTCCTTGGTGAGAAAACGATTTTACGTGGACAAAAACGGTCGGCCCGCCGCCGTTTGGCGTAATGAATCCAAAGCCCTGATCGTCCTTCCAGGCGCTTATTCTTCCCTGATACCGGGGATTTTTTTTATTGGTCATTATTAGCCGCTTCTCTTTTTTGGATGGAAATAAACGCAATGGCGGCATTCCGGCGTGCAATGATTTTAGCCACGTGCTAAAAACCTAATATACCTATGCGGATGGACAGGCCTGCTTATATGACATCAATTTTTTCTGTTTAACGATAAACAAAGATCGGCCATTTGCGCGTCATCGCATAAAGTTTTTCAAGGCTTGCTTACAATCTTTAGCAGCTTGCAAAGGGAGCAAGCAATTAAACACCTTGGCGATTGGAAAAAAATGCCAAAGCGGTTGCGGCCAATTTCCTGCCGGCGCCCAGTTTCCTGTTACGACGAACGTGAAGCCTGTTACATCGGGCATTCTTCCTTACCTCAGCCTCAAGGCAATTTGAAGAAACGCTCCCCAGCCGTTTTTCGCATGTGCACATTCTTTTAAAAATCGACCAATTCCATCAACCAGCCAACAACCTTTCCGTACCGTCAGCCAACCGACCGTGTTCCCTTTCATACCGGATATCGCGCACATCCCCAAAACCCATTCCCAGCCTGGCTACCGCGCCTGGCTGTCCGGCGCACCATGGGCTTCGCACAGGCTGGACAAGACGGAATACCAGGGTACGGATCGGCCGCCGCACGAATCGTCGGCGCCCTCATCGCAGATGAGTTTCCGGAGCGTGCCGTCTGCACCGGTTGAAGCAGTCGCAGCAACACCTGTCCATCCACCAGCTTGAGGTTCCGGCCCCGGGCAAATTCGCGGGCGGGTTCCGTAAACTGTCCTGATGTGACGACGAATCCGCCTGCCGCGCCCTTTGCCGCCATGACGCCGTACAGCTCGCGCACTACCTCGACGCCGACCTTGTACGCTTTCCACTGCTTGCATTGGACAAGGTAGGTCTCGCTACCCTTGCTTAACACAAGGTCCACGCCGCCGTCCGGCCCGCTGCCGCCGGTTTCGATCACCCTATAGCCCTGCAGCCGAAATCCTTCACCGACAAGCCGCTCGAATTCCTCCCACGACAAACCGTCCAAAACGCCGGCCGCCGGGTTCTGCGTGACCGTGGCGACCAAGGCGCGGCGCTGCCGGCGACGCCACGCCGACAGTGCGGCGCCGGCCAGGCAGATAACCGGCACGATGAACTGCCCGTAGTACGCCAGCGTCTTCCCCAGCATCTTTCCTAGGTACTGGCCGAGCTGAGTCGGCTGTGCAATGGGGACGGCCCCTGGTGCCGCCAGCGCATGGAGGACGCCATAACCCACGATGGCCATTCCCACGCCAGCCCACCAGGGCAGCAGGGCGATGAGATAGAGCAGGTCTTCGGCAGGGCTGGTTTTTTTCGTGCGTGGCATGGATATTCCCTGTGCTTGGCGGCCCGCAGGCAGCCAATGACTATTGGTGCGACTGTTATTGGCTGGGATATAAGCGATTCATGGGCAGTCGCCGGTGTTTCACTACCGAAGGCATCGCGTTGGACCGACCGACGGAGCAAGGCGGGAAAACCGAGCGTGACAGCGTGTTCCATTGGAGGTGAATCGAACACACCTCCGTCACCCCTTTAACTGAGCATGGACTGCTCTGTGTCGGCAGTGGTCCGGTCGCAGCTTGTCCGGGAAGTGTTGTATGCACATTCAACTTACCGCGGATACATATGCCGCTCCAATCTCGCTAGGCAATATAGATCACTCATAAAAGCTTTTCGAAAAAAGTTGATTTATAGCATCTATTTTGCAGGGTCGACATAGCCTATTCGTGGGATGGGCTTCAGGTCACAGAAACCTACGCACTTGCATTCACAAGACCAAGAACCGGTTTTACGACTCATCACGGTGGCGATCCACATCTTGCTGCTAGACCGAGAGAAAGGATATCTGAGCGCGTGAAAGAAGCGGAAATGGCGCCAAGAGGCCCCGCCAGCCGCCAGTGGATGTCGGCAGTCGAGCCAATACATGGCTGCTACGGCGCATGGAGCGATGCTGATGAATAAACGCAATCTGGAAGCTAAATAGAGGCCATCGCAACGCAGGCGTGGAAAGCTTGCTTCGTCCACACGGCGCGGACATGCAGACCGGGTGGCAAGGCACGGAGGGGAGCAGTCAGGCGACTGGTTCCCCTGCCCGGTGTCATCCCGGAAGACAGTGAAGTCGTCCTCCGGTGATCCTGCTTATTTTTACTGCGAACCGAGCGATTTGATCAGCGCATCCAGCTGCTCGCATTCCTCGCCGGTCAGGTCGGTCAGCGGCGGCCGCACGGGGCCGGCGCCGCGGCCGACTAGGGTGGCCCCAGCCTTCACGATGCTCACCGCATAGCCGGCCTTGCGGTTGCGGATTGCCAAGTAGGGCAGGAAGAAACTGTCGATCAGGCGCTCGGTGGTGGCGTAGTCGTCAGTGCGGATCGCTTCATAGAATTCTACCGCGGTCCGCGGGATGAAGTTGAACACGGCCGAGGAATACACCGGTACGCCGATCGCCTTGTAAGCGGCGGCATAGACTTCGGCGGTGGGCAGGCCGCCGAGGTAGCTGAAGCGGTCGCCGAGGCGGCGCCGAATGGTGACCATGGACTCGATCTCGCCGACGCCGTCCTTGAAGCCGATCAGGTTGGGGCAGCGGTCGGCCAACTTCAGCAGCGACTCCGCGTCGAGACGGCAGACGTTGCGGTTGTACACCACCACGCCAAATTTGACCGACTTGCAGACTGCCTCGACATGGTCTACCAGGCCGTCTTGGCTGGCTTCGGTCAGGTAATGGGGCATCAGCAGGATGCCATGCGCGCCCAGGCGCTCGGCTTCCTGCGCATAGGCGATCGCGGTACGGGTCGGGCCGCCGGCGCCTGCCAGGATGGGCACCTTGCCGCGGCAGGTTTCAACCGCCGTCTTGACCACCCGGGAATAATCGTCTGGCGTCAGCGAAAAGAATTCGCCAGTGCCGCCAGCCACGAACAGCGCAGTTGCGCCATAGGGCGCCAGCCATTCCAGGCGCTCGATATAGGTGCCGGCCTTGAAGTCGCCATTGGCATCGAAATCCGTAATCGGGAAGGACAGCAGGCCGGACGACAGGGTTTGTTTCAGGTCTTGTGGAGTAATCATGGATTGGGAAGGCACGGTTAAAAGTTAAAGGGCCAGCAACACGGGAACACGCCGTTATACGATAACTAACGAAATGTTATCAGTCATCGTACAACATGCTCGACAATGACGCAAGTTGGAAGCTACCGCAGTGCTCATCAATGCATGCCCGGCAGGCAGCGAAAGCAAGGCGGGCACCTTGCTGTATCATCCCGTTCCGTAAAACGAAAGCTGCACATGCTCATCATCACCATCAAACAGGGTAAGGAAAAGGCCTGCTTTCCGGCGACCCGTGGATTTACGTCTCCGCCGTCGAAAAGGTCGAAGGCAAGCCGCAAGAGCGCAACAGGCCGGGCGCCACGGCGATTGTGCAGTCGTCGTCCCGGCAGTTCCTTGCCCGCGCAGCCTATAACGCCAAATCACAAATCGCCGCCCGCGTCTGGACCTTGCGCGAGGACGAGCCGGTTGACCACGCGATGATCAAGCGGCGCGTGCAGGCTGCCGTGTCTCTGCGTGCCGATGCGCTGCGCAGCGCCGACCCGAAGGCACTGGTGCAGTTGGTCGATGGCGAAAAGGATGGGTTGCCGGGTCTCCTGGTGCACAGCTATGGCGGCACCGCAGGCTATCTGATATGCCAATTCAATGCCGGTGGCGTCGACCTATGGAAGGTGCCCGTCGTGCAGGCGCTCCTGAAAGCCACAGGGTGTCCCAACGTCTACGAGCGATGCGATCCCATGTTGCGCAAGGGCGAAGGACTGCCCATTGCGTCGCGCGCGCTGGCAGGCGATGAACCGCCGCAACGGCTAATGGTGCGCGAAGGCAGCCGTCTGGCGCCGATGGATATCCGCACCGGCTTCACCTATCCGCGTTGAGAGGCGTGCCGAACGGGAAGTCCTTAATCAGCGCTAAAGGGCATGTCGGACTTTCCGGGCTGTAGATCCATGCAGCACTCGGGCGGCGGCTGGCCGGCTTCAGGTGATCAATTCAGGGCCGTCTTTTATGCCATCCTGCAAATGCCTGTTCGCTAGAAAAAGCGGGCATCCAAATTGGCGATGAATGTGCATGTCCGCTCTACCAGGCCACACGACAGAATGAAACCCGTGTAACCGATAGGAAAACTGTCACTTGCCTTCCAACCTGCGAATTGGATGGGCACGTTTCACTTTGTTGGCTACGGTGCCCTTACGCGCGTGACGATGGGGTGGCGTAACCCGATCGGATGTCCGCCCCACCACATTTTTTTCCTCATTTTCACGGGCAAAACTGGTATTGCTGAAAGAAGCTCCTGCGACAAACAATACTAGTAGAAACATTGCCTTCTTCATTTCAGTCTCCTGGGTGAATAGTCTCTTGATGATAGGAGCAGGGATAAAGGCTACCTTGTCAGGAATCCAAGAAAGGTCAATTTGAAGGGTCGGCAGGTGTTTTCGTCTATTTGGGATGACTGGACTTGACCATGGCGCCATCCCTGATCAGCACCCTGGCGCGCTGTTCTGGGTTTCAATCGAGCAGGAAATGAGGTTAAGCGCAATTCCCTGCAAGTTGCAGCGACGTCACATCGTGACGAGCTAATTAAGGGAAGTTTCAACAAGGCCACGCGTTGCAGTCATTCAATTTAAATTGGCGACCGGCAGCTATTGACCTGACACCCGTTGGTCGCCTGTCTTTTCTGAATGACCTTTGCGCGGAGAACAGCTTTGATTCGCTGATTGTTAGCAGGCGATGATTCCCACAAGATAAAACGAAGCAGGTGTCGCTCTTACCGGTTCCTACTAGTCACACCGCGACCTCGTCGACGTTGTAACGGAATAGCCAGTCGTACCGTTCCCTTACCTTGTCTTCCGCCCATTCGCGATCCACATAAGCGGCCGCTCCCTCGGGCGAGGCCAGGGCGGGATTGTGAAAGCGCTTGCCGTTCTCCGTTGAGCGCAAGACGATTCTGGTGGTGCGCTCGATACGGGCTTGCTCGTACCTTGCCAGGGCAAGCGCCGGATTGTCCTCGTGCTGCCCGATGCAGCGCCCAAGAAGATAGCCATCCTCAATCGCCATCACCGCGCCCTGTGCGAGAAACGGCAGCGTTGGATGGCAGGCGTCGCCCATGAGGGTGACCCGGCCCACAGACCACCTTGTCAGCGGTGGACGCGCCATCAGTGCCCATTTGTAGGGGACGTCAATGTGGTTGATCATTTCATGCACGTCTTGATGCCATCCATTGAAGTCCGCATGACACTCATCATGCGAGCCCTTCTGCGTCCAAGATTCAACCTGCCAATCATTACGTTCGACAATGCCGACAAAGTTCATCAGCGTACCGCCATGCAGTGGATAATGAATGACATGAGCGCCGGGGCCAATCCAGTTGGTGCCGACAGTGCGGCGCATATGTTGCGGCAGGCGCTCCATCGGAATGACGCCACGCCATGCGAGGCAGCCGGAGAAGGATGGGTTGTCGGCACCGAACAGCTGGCCGCGAATGGGGGAGTGAACGCCGTCGGCACCGATCAGCATGTCGCCCAGCACCTCTCGTCCGTCACCCAGCTTCAGGGCCACGCCTTCTGCCGTCTGCTTAAACCCGCTGCACTTCGCGTTCAACGTAATGGCATCGGCCTTGATTGCACGAACGGCATCGGTGAGCACTTTGAGCAGATCCGGGCGGTAAATCGTGAAGTAGGGGTAGCCGTAATCCGCCACGGAGGTTTGGCCCAGGTCGAACAGTTTCCACGTCTGGCCAGTGCTCCACAGGCGTATCTCCTTGCCTTCCGGTTCGCTCGCAAGCGCTCCAAGTGCGTCGCCCAGCCCGAGCTGGTACAAGGCACGCAAGCCATTGGGGCTTAATTGTAGGCCTGCACCAACCTCACGCAGTTCGACGGCTTGTTCATAGACCTTTACGTCATATCCACGCCTGAGCAAAGACAAGGCCGCTGTCAGCCCGCCAATGCCAGCGCCAGCAATAAGAATACGTTGTGTCTTTTTCATTCCTGACCTCAATCCTCATAACATGATCGGTGGCCCACGCATGGCAGGCCGCGTTGCGTGGCAGCACTCGCGCCTACTCGAGACGGATGTTCTTTTCCTTGATGATGCGGCTCCACTTTGCACTTTCCGACTTGACCTTCTCGGCCAATTGTTCCGGTGTTGAAGGTGCCGGCGTAAACATGGCCTGCTTCATCTGCTCCAAGACAGCGGGTTCCTTCAGCGCCGTGGTAGCCATGCGGTTGAGCGTGGCAATCACCTCCGGCGGCGTGCCGCGCGGTGCGAACAGGCCGAACCAGGTCGCCGCCTCGAAATCCGCCAAACCGCTTTCCTGCACAGTGGGGACTTCCGGTAGTTCCGGCAGGCGCTGCTTGCTCGTCACGGCAAGCGCACGCAAGCGTCCCGCCTTGATCATGGGCAGCGGCGCGGTCGGCGTATCGACCATCATGTCGACGTCGCCGGCCAGCAGGCCGCTCATCGCTGGCGCCGCACCTTTGTAGGGAACATGCTGCATTGAGAGGCGTGTTGCGTTGAGAAAGAGTTCCGTGGTCAGGTGCGGCGAGCTGCCTTCACCGGGACTGGCAAAATTGAGCTTGCCCGGCTCGGCCTGCGCTTTCGTCGTCAGATCCCCAATCTTGGCAAAGGGTGATTTGGCATTCACAAGCAGCACATACGGCTGTGTGGCGATTAGGGAAATTGGCGAGAAGGACGTGATGCCGTCATAGGACAGCTTAGCGTAGAGGTGTGGCGCCATTGCATTGGAGGTCAGCCCGCCCCACAGCAGCGTATAGCCATCTGCGGCAGCGCGTGCCACTTTCGCTGCTCCAATCGTCGTTCCGGCGCCTGCAACGTTTTCGACAACAAAGGTGGCGCCTGACTGCTTCTGGAACGCTTGGGCCAGCAGTCGAGCGCTTGCATCCGTAGCACCGCCTGGCGCAAAAGGCACAACAATCGTTACTGGGCGCTCGGGATAGCCGGCCGCGTGGGCGCCGCCGTTAAATATCGACACTGCGAGGGCACCGATGCCTAGGTACTGTGAGAACTTCATGGGGTCTCCGTATGGTTCGGTTTGAATGATCGTGCTGCATTTAACCCCATCCTGATCAAGAATATAATCGCTATTATTTTCTTAATTAAGAAGTAAAGCTCATGAATGTGACGCAGCGGCAAATGCAGGCATTTCTCGCTATCGCGCGGCTGACCAGTTTCACGCGTGCCGCGGAGCGTCTGCATATCACCCAGTCGGGATTGAGCGCGATGATGCGCGACCTTGAAGAGCAATTGAAATGCCGCTTGTTCGACCGCACCACACGCTCCGTTGCCCTCACCACGGAAGGTCTGCAGCTGGTTCCTGTGGCGAGTCGCATCGTGGCTGAACTGGAGTCGATCACGGACACGATCAATCAGATATCAAGCCGCGCGCAGCGGACACTGAGAGTAGGGGTGACTCCCATCATTGCCGCTTTTGTCATGCCTGCCGCCATTACCGCTTTCAAACGAAAATACCCGGATATCAACGTGCACATCAGGGATATCAACCGCGAAGCAATACAGAATGGCGTGGCCAACGGCGAGCTCGACGCCGGGTTCGGGGCTTTTTTCAAGGCACAGTCGGGTATCGAGCGCACGCCGCTGGCTGCGTTCATGCTGGCCTACGTTTCACCCCTGGAAAGGAAGGCAAAAGCCCACAGGCACGGTACAGCGTCAGGAAAGACCAGATGGGCGACGCTGCATGACAAGCCATTGCTCGGACTGCCGTCCGACAACCCGGTTCAAGAACTGATAGAAGAGCAGTTGCGCATCATCGGTCGGGGCGACGAGGACAGGCCGGTGTACGAAAACTTTCAGACCCTGCTTGCAATGGTGGAAGCCGGATTTGGCGTAACGGTTCTGCCTTCCTTTATTGCGCCAGCGTGCCAGCGTTACCAGGTGCAGATGTCGCTTCTGACGGAACCGTCAGTGTCCTTGAGCTTCTACGAGATCACGAAAAAGGGCCGGTTACGGCCTGAAGCACTCTCTGCGTTGGCAGCCTCTATTCGCGCTGAATTCGAATCTTATGCAACGTTGAGTGCCTAGCAGCAGAGAGATGAATTGCTTGTTTCTGATTTCCTGCTGTCTGCCTGACCGGTGAAATCCGTTGCGCAAGGATAGAAGCCAACCGGCTCAATGCGACCAGCCAGCCAACGTTTGCTCAAGGACCCGCAGACCGTCCCAGTGAAAGATGAATGTCCGTTCTTGGCTGCAAGCAGGCACAGAAAGACGCCGCATTGTCCACTCTTGTAACGACTGTCTCCTGCCGGCAGCCGCTGCAGAACACCTGGATGAATTCAGACGTCTGTTCAAACCCTGATCAGTTCGAGACCGCCCGTTCCTGCGCCTGGCGCAGCCGTTCCCGGCTGTTGGAAAGATGGGTGCGCATGGCCGCCCGCGCCGACTCCGGGTCCTGGCGGCCAATGGCGTTGAAGATATCCTCATGCTCCCGTATTACCCGCTCCATGTAGGCCATCGGATCGTCCTGCGCCAGCTTGGCCGAATTAAGCCGCGAGCGCGGAATGATGTTGGTGCCGAGCTGGCCCAGGATGTCATGGAAGTAACGGTTATCCGAAGACTGGGCAATGGCCAAGTGAAATTCCATGTCGGCCGCTACGGTGTCGCCGCCGGTGCGTGCCTCTTGCTGGAAACGATCAAGCGCGTCTCGCAGCGCCTGCAATTGCGCCGCGGTGCGGCGGTGGGCCGCCAGCCCGGCCGCTTCGGTTTCCAGGCTGATGCGCAACTCTAGGATCGCCAGCACGTCGCGCATCGTGACCACGGTGCTGGGGTCAATGCCCAGTGTCTGGCTCGGTGTCGGCGCTGGCTGCAGCACGAAGGTGCCGATGCCATGCCGCGTCTCCACCATGCCGGCTGCCTGCATATGGGAAATCGCTTCCCGCACCACGGTACGGCTTACGCCCATCAGCCGCATGATTTCCGATTCGGTGGGCAGCTTGTCACCCGGCTTGACCGTGCCATTGCGGATGCCGTCGGCAATATAGGCAACCACGCCCTGGGCGAGGTTGCGCGGTTTGCGGGATAGGGCTGGGGGAACGGGAAGAGGGACGGTATTCATGCTGTCGGCCTGGACGGAAGTTAAATCGCTTAACAGTTGCCAATTTCGGATCGGCTAATTATACTCCGTCATATGTTGTCTGATGACTGATAACTATATCCGTATCAAATCACGGCAACCGACTTTAGCAGGCGCGGCGCAATGGCGGTTTATCGGTGCGGCGTTCGGTACAGCGGCAATCTTTCAGGAATCCCATGGAAATCAGGCACACCGAATCAGAGCAGGGCGTAGCGGCGGTCAAGCCGCTGTATATCAAAATGCATGCGAACGACAACGTGGCCATTGTCGCCAATGATGGCGGCTTGCCCGCCGGCACCGAATTTCTTGGCGAATTCGTGCTAAAAACCAGGGTGCCGCAAGGCCACAAGATCGCGCTGGTCGATCTTGCCGAAGGCGACGCTATCCGCCGCTATGACGTCATCATCGGCTACGCGATGCGCGACATAGCACAGGGCAGTTGGATCGAGGAATCGGTGGTGCGCATGCCGCCGGCACGCGAACTGACCAACCTGCCGATCGCCAACCGGGCGCCGCAGAAGGTTGAGCCCCTGGAAGGCTATACCTTCGAGGGCTACCGCAATGCCGACGGCAGCGTCGGCACCCGCAACATCCTGGCCATTACCACCACCGTGCAATGCGTGGCCGGCGTGGTCGAGCATGCGGTGCAGCGCATCAAGGCCGAGCTGCTGCCGCGCTATCCCAACGTGGACGATGTGGTTGGGCTGGAACACAGCTACGGCTGCGGTGTGGCCATCGACGCGCCCGACGCCGTGGTGCCGATCCGCACCCTGCAGAACATCAGCCGCAATCCGAATTTCGGCGGCCAGCCTATGGTGGTCAGCTTAGGCTGCGAGAAGCTGCAGCCGGCGCGGCTGTTTCCGGCCGGCAGCATCCCTATCCGCGGCGACGAGCCGTCCAACACTGTCTGCCTGCAGGATGATGCACACATCGGCTTCCAGTCGATGATCGATTCCATCATGACGATGGCCGAGCGCAGGCTGGCTGAACTGAACCAGCGCCGCCGCGAGACCTGCTCGGCATCCGACCTGGTGGTTGGCATGCAGTGCGGCGGCAGCGACGCGTTTTCCGGAGTGACCGCCAACCCGGCGCTGGGCTACGCCACCGACCTACTGGTGCGGGCCGGCGCCACCGTGATGTTTTCCGAGGTAACCGAGGTGCGCGACGGCATCGACCAACTGACCTCGCGCGCGGTTAATGCCGAGGTGGCCGACGCGATGATCCGCGAGATGGCCTGGTATGACGACTACCTGAAGAAGGGCGGTGTCGACCGCAGCGCCAACACCACCCCGGGCAACAAGAAGGGCGGCCTGGCCAACATCGTGGAAAAGGCGATGGGTTCCATCATCAAATCCGGTACCAGCCCGATTTCCGGCGTGCTCGCGCCCGGCGAGAAGGCCAAGCAGAAAGGCCTGTTGTATGCGGCCACGCCGGCTTCGGACTTCATTTGCGGCACGCTGCAGCTGGCTGCCGGCATGAACCTGCATGTCTTTACCACCGGCCGTGGCACGCCTTATGGGCTGGCCGCGGTGCCGGTAGTGAAGGTTGCCACCCGTTCCGACCTGGCGCGCCGCTGGCATGACCTAATGGATGTGGACGCCGGCCGCATCGCCACCGGCGAGGCCACCATCGAAGACGTGGGCTGGGAACTGTTTCGCCTGCTGCTCGACGTGGCCAGCGGCAGGAAGACCTGGGCAGAACACTGGAAACTCCATAATGCGCTGACGCTGTTCAACCCGGCGCCGGTGACCTGACACGCCATCCCGGTCGCACTACCCCCTCGCATCACCTCACGACAAGATCAATGAAGGACACTCTATGCAAGTCGCACGCCGCACCCTGATCGCCGCTTCCCTCTCGGCACTCGCGCTTTCCGCCATCGTCCTGCCGGCGCAGGCCCAGGACAAATGGCCCAGCAAGCCCATTACCTACGTCGTGCCGTTCCCGGCCGGCGGCACCACCGATATCCTGGCCCGCCTGATCGGCCAGAAGCTGGGCCCCGCGCTGGGCACCAACGTCATCATCGACAACCGTCCCGGCGCCGGCGGCAATATCGGCTCGGAACTTGTGGCGCGCGCAGCGCCCGATGGCTACACCATCATGGGTGGCACCATCAGCTCGCATTCGATCAATGCCAGCCTGTACAAGCTCTCCTATGACCCGTTGAAGTCGTTTGCGCCGATCACGCTGATCGGCACCAATGCCAATGTGCTGGTGGTCAATCCGGCCAGTCCGTTCAAGTCGGTCAAGGAACTGATCGCTGCCGCCAAGGCCAAGCCGGCCAGCCTGTCCTTCGCGTCCGCCGGCAACGGCACCTCGCAGCATCTGTCGGCCGAGCTGTTCAAGACCATGACGGGCATCGACATGGTGCATATCCCCTACAAGGGCAGCGCGCCGGCGATCCAGGACGTGATCGGCGGGCAGGTGCCGCTGATGTTCGACACCACCGTGGTTGCCGGCCCCTTCATCCAGAGCGGCAAGGTGAGACCGCTGGCGGTGACCTCGGCCAAACGGGTGGCCAGCATGCCGGATGTGCCGACCATGGCCGAAGCCGGCGTGCCCGGCTATGAAGTGGTGTCGTGGCAGGCGATGTTTGCGCCGGCCGGCACGCCGCCGGCTATCGTGCAGCGGCTGCAGACCGAAGTCGCGGCCATCCTCAAGCAGCCGGATGTGCAGGAGCGCCTAGCCAAGCTGGGCGTGGAGCCGTCGGGCATGGCGCCGCAGCAGCTGGCAGACTTCCAGGCCGCCGAGATCGCCAAGTGGGCCAAGGTAGTGAAGGCGGCTAATGTGAAGGTCGACTGAGCGTTGGCGTGACGGCATCGCAGCCGGCTTCCGGGCCGGCGCGGCGCTCACCGCCAGCCGTTTTTGCGACGCGCCGCCGCAGGATGGAATACTTCGAAGGGGCATTCCACCGTTGGTCAGTCAAGGAGGTCCTGCTGCAAGACCATCCCGGTTTGCGACGAATGGTGCAATGCTCAATGCAAACTGCACCTCACGAAAGCGTCGAAGGCGCCGAAAGCAGTTTTATTCCGCGTGCAGTCTTACCGCCTGAAGCGCCGGTACAGCGCCAGCAGTAGTCCTGTGCCTAGCCCCCAGGCGGCATTCACGCACAGCCCGGTCAGCATATTATTGGGCTTGAAGCCGCCCGCCATTGGCAATCCCTTGATCGGCGCGACTACGAACCAGGCCACCAGTGTCGGGAACACCATGCCAAACAGCAGGCATTTGACGACGAAGCCCGGCGTAAGCGGCCAGCGCCGGCTCAGCGCATGCAGCACGATGCCCCAGACGCCGCCCCAGAAGGCGGCCGAAATGAACTGCGGCACGCCCAGCGGGCCGACCGCTTTGGTGGCATACGGCGTGACCTGGGTGATGCCGGCCGATGCCAGCAAGCCAAGTACGGGCTGATGCAGCGCTAGCACCGCGATGAAGCCGGCGGCGAAGGCCACCAGCCATTGCGCGCCGCCCTGCAGCGAGGCGTCGGATGAGTATGGGGTTCGGACCTGGTTCAAGGCATTGTCTCCGGCTGAGGTGGAAAAACGTTGCCTATGCTAACCCGGCGCGCAATGCCGCGCTTTGCGCCGGCTCGCCTGCCCGCGCCTGCTGGTCAGGCAGGGCTGATCAGCGATGCCCCGCATGATGCATGCGCCGCATCGCGTGCCGCGTGCATTCCACCAGCCGCGCATTGCGCCGCGGCGCCGGTCGCGCGCAGATGGCCCGGATCGCCACCGGGTCGCCAATTACGGTCAGGCGTTCGCGGGCGCGGGAAAACGCAGTGTAGAGCATGCCCCGATGCACGAAGGCGGGTGAGCCAACGGTGCAGACTACGATCACTTCCTGGTATTCCGAGCCTTGCGCCGCATGGACCGTCAGCGCATAGGCCAACACTAGGCTGTCGAGCGCGCCGCCCGGATAAAGGATCTCGCGGCCATCGTCCAGCGCCAGCGTCAGGTGCAGCACACTGGTGCCGGCGTCATCGACCTCGCAGGCGACCAGGGTGCCAGTGTCGCCATTGACCACCAGCGCCAGTCCCTCGTCATCCAGCGCCAGGTTACGGCGGATGATGATGCGGTCGCCCAGGCGCAGCGCGCTGCCGGGAATGCGCTTGCCGGAAGGGTTGAGCACTTGGCGCAGGGCTTCGTTGATGTAGGTGGTGTTCCAGCCCGGCAGGTGGATATCGCCCCTGCGGCGCGGCATCAGCAGCGCGACCCGCTCCAGGCCGCAGCGCCGCACCGCATCCAGGTAGGCATGCACCACGCGCGAAAGGCCGACATCGTCCGGCGGCGGCAGCGAACGCGAAAAGCGCACGCCGGGACGGTCATGGCAGTCGACCGCGCCGAGGCGGCACTGCTGCACCAGTTCATGGATGCCGCCGTCGTTGCGGTGCCCCTGGTGCAGTCGGTGATGGTCGCCGGGCAGCAGCAGGATGTTGGCCAGCACATTGCCGGGGCCGACCGATGCCAGCTGGCCGGTGTCGCCCAGCAGGATCAGATGGCAGTCGGCCGGCAGCGCATCGAACAGTGCGCGGGCCAGCACCAGGTCCAGCATCGACGATTCATCCACCACCACGATGTCGGCTTCCAGCGGCTGCTGCTCGTCATGGAGATAGCCCTCGTCCCTGACACCCAGCAGGCTGTGCACCGTCACCGCGCTGCGGCCGTAGCGCCGCACCCGGCCGGACAGCACCTTGGCTGCCTTGCCGGTCGGTGCGCAGAACAGGATGTTGCGATCGCGCGCCACATGCGCCAGGACTTCCATCATCGCGGTCTTGCCGCAGCCGGGGCCGGCGGTCACGGTATGCACCAAGTGGGATGACGCCAGCATGCGCTGCAATGCACTGCGCTGTCCGGCGTCGAGCGCGAAGTGCTGGCCCATGGCCTGCTCGGCCGCGCCGATGTCCGCTTCCAGCGCAGCGGCATCCAGCGCCACCATGGGCGCAGCCATGCGCAGCGCCCGCCGCGCCAAGTGCAGCGCCAGCGCCTGCTCGCAGTGAAACAGCTGGACCGGGTAATGGCAGCCGTCCTTTACCACCAGCGGCTCGCCCGTCTTTTGCGCCGCTTTTAGCGCCGCCTCGGGCGGCACATCGGGATCGCAGGCGGCAATGCGTTCGGCCAGTTCCTCTGCATTGAGAAAGCTGTGGCCGTTGCGTTCGCAGCCGTCGCGCAGTGCATGGGTGGCCAGCGCCGCCAGCCTGGCATGGTGAAAGCGCGGAAAGGCCAGGCAGGTCAGGGCGATCCGGTCGGCCGCCGGAAACACATAGCCTTCCACCTGCCGGATTGGCGCATACGGATCGGCGCCAAACACGCTCCATGCCTGGCGCACCGGCTCGGCCGCATCGGCCACCAGCGGCAGCAGCCAGTCGGCCAGGCGGCGCAGCACGGCCGGCCTGATGCCGGTGGCGCCGATCCGGCCCGACAGGTCGCGGCAGATCAGCGCGGCGGTGTCGAGGCCTTCGGTTGCCGCGATGCGGCGCCTGGTAACCAGCGAAAAATCCACCGCATGCGGATTTTCGATCAGCAGGTCGCGCAGTGCATGCAGCTGGCCCGCATCCTCGTAATGCGCAACCAGCTTGCGGGCGGTGGCTGCACCGCAGCCGCGGAAGTTCGCCTTCAGATGGGCGGCCAGCGCATCGGCCGAGCAGGGCAGGTCGACCGCGGCGGCCGCCACCAATATCTGGGGGCCGTATTTGGGATGGTTGACGATGCGTCCGTCCAGCCGGTAGCGGTTGCCCGCGGACAGACCGGCCAGCGCCTCGCCGACGCAGGTCAGCCGCTTGCCGTCATCCAGGCGCACGCTGCCGCGGCCCCATTTGTCGTTGTAGACGACGAGCGATGAGAGAATGCCTGCAACCTGGTCCATGGAAGAAATTCAATCAGAGCCATTGAAAACGCCGCCCGGTCAAACGACCTGGGCGGCGGCGGGGCTGTGCTGCCGTGCGGGGCACGGTACGACAGCATCAGGGTCAGAACGGGATCGCGTCGTCTTCGAGTTCGAATTCCGACAGCGCCGGCTGGCTTGACTTGCGGGTGGTGCCGGACGTCGTTTCAGCGCCCGGCTTGCCGGCTTCATGCGACTCGTCGCCATGTGGGCGGCCACCCAGCATGCGCAGGTCGTCGGCGATGATCTCGACTACGTAGCGCTCGACATCATCCTTGCCAGTCCACTTGCGGGTCTGCAGGCGGCCTTCGACGTAGACCAGCGAACCCTTCTTCAGGTACTGTCCCGCGATCTCGGCCAGCTTGCGGTAGAGCACCACGCGATGCCACTCGGTGGCTTCCCGCTTTTCGCCGGTGGCCTTGTCCTTCCAGGTCTCGGTGGTGGCCAGCGTGAACTGGGCGACGCTGTCCCCGGCGGCGGTGGAGCGCGTCTCCGGGTCGCGTCCGAGATAGCCGATCAGGGTGACTTTATTCAAGGTACTCATGCGATTCTCCTTCAGGGTACGTAATGCTTGCTTGTTGGCTGCTTTATTACTGCTTCTTCACTGCTTTTTGACTACTGCCTGACTGCTTAATGAATGTCGAGCCGCACGCGCTGTTCCGCGTGGGCGCCGGGCACCGGCATGCCGGCCTTCAGCGATGCCGCGATCGCCTTCTTGTCCGGCGTCGGCGGCGGCGGTTCATGGCGCACCAGGAACTGCGGCGGCAATGCCTCCTCCTGGTCGATCACCACCAGCGGCGGGTTCTTGCGTACCGCCAGCGAGAACAGGGCGGTGGTTACCTTGTCCCGTCCGGCGGTCTGCATCAGTTCCAGCGCCAGCCGTCGGCCGCGCTCGGCCGCGCGCAGCAGGCCGGCGTGGCGGGCTTCCAGCGCGGCGATGGTCTGCTCCACGCCGCGGGCTGCGGTTTCGACGTTGCGCACCATCTTGGCCAGGTTTTCCAGGCGCTCGTCGAGCGGGCCGGAGATGCTGTCGAGCGTGTCGGCGATCAGTTTCGGATCGTCATGCTGCTCGGCCAGGATCTCGGCCAGCCGCCGATACTGCGCGGCCAGCTCGAAGGCTTCGAACACCGGGTTCATGCTGCAATGCCCAGCTGTTCTTCGTTCTGAGCTTCCAGCCAGGCCTTGCGCTCGTTCTTCAGCGCGGTCAGGTCGGCCAGGGTCTCGTTGTCCGAGAGCGCGGTCGCCACCCGGTAGGCCGCGGAAAACGCCTTGAACAGGTCGTCCAAGGTAACGGCGCCGGAAATGGCCTGGCGCATCTCGGCCTTCTGCTCTTCCGACACGGTGCGCTTGACCGGCGCATCCACGCCCGCATCCAGCCAGGACAGCAGCTTGCGCCCGGTTTCCACGTCCGGCTTGAAGATCGAGCCGTCGAACAGACGGGTACGGTCCTTGCCGGCAAAGGCCATGTGGTGCAGGTCCAGTTCCAGGAAGGTGGTGAACTCGTACTCGATGCCGTCGCGCATGATGGGCGCGAGGCCAATCTTGCGTACGGTCTGGCGGCCGGTCCGCTCATCCTTTTCCTGCACGTACTCGGTCTTGGCGCGCATGGTTGCGATGATGTGGCACTTGCTTTGCAGCAGAGCTTCCACCAGCGCATTGTGCTCCGGCGTCACCTGCCGCCAGGCCTGCCAGCTGTTGCCCGACTTGTCGGCGATCTTGCCCTGCCGGTCGAGCGAACCGCCTTCGCCGGTCCAGGCATGGGTCAGGCTGTCGACGATGATGGTCTGCACGCCGGCATCTTCCAGCGCATGAATCGCCTCGACATAGCGGGCCGGGGTGTACGGCGGCGTCAGCTGCAGCACGTCGTAGCCTTCCGGCAGCAGGTCGGCATACAAGTCGCCGCTGCCATGCTCGGTGTCGATCATCCCGATGCGTCCACCCAAACCGCCGGCGATCAGCAGTGCGGAGTAGGTCTTGCCGCTGCCGGCCGGTCCGGACATGCCCAGACGGAGCTTGGCGCGGCGCTTTGTAGCACGATGAATTTCAAATCCAGCCATGATGACTCTTTTCCTTTCAGTTTGGGTTTCCTGCATCTGTTGCCGACGGCCGACTTCCTCGAACCACTGCATGCCGCCATCGTCTCTACTGTCCTGCTCGTCCATGTCACCTCCCGTGCCGGCCGATTACGCCTGCATTCCGCTTAAAGAGCTACTTAAAAGGTAGCTCAGCAATAGGCGCGGGCGCTGTATCGGGCAAACCTGCCAGCCTTGCCTTAATGCAGCTTGCGCGCGCGTGCCGGAGCGTCGTTCGCCGCTACCGGCAGCAGGTCACCGGGCGGCAGCAGGGCGCTGGCCTGGGTGACCGTCAGCCGGCCCTTGCGCACCGCTTCCAGCACTGCCGCTTCCCGTGCCTTCACGTCGCTGCCCAGAGAGGGCATCCAGCGCACCGGCTCGCGCCGCATGCGGGACTGCTGCACCGCCCGGGCATAGTTGTCGCCGAACACGATGCGTGCGGCGCCAACGTCGCCGGCTTCCAGCAGCGGCAGCGCCAGCCCCCAGGCCCGTGCCATTTCCTCGGTCCAGACGATGGATGCCGTCTCGTCACGGGGCAGCATGTCCCACGCTTCCTCGGCGTCTGGCCTGCCGTCAGCAATGCGCACGACGATGTCCGACACCTTCAGCCGCCCCTGCACCTCCATCCGGCAACGCGACAGCGCGCCCAGGATAGCAGTCTCGTCGAAGTCCGCCAGGTCGCCCGCCAGTATCCTGGCGGCAGCCGCCGACAGCGTCTGGCCGCAGATTTCCGACGTCACCAGTATCGCGTCCACCAGTACGCCCTGCGGCGCCTGGGCGGGCGGGCTGACTTCAAATGTGTCCGAATTGATCGGTTGGGAATAACGAACTCTCAGCTTTTTCATGGCACTCCAGGCTTAACCTTCCTCAGTGATCGGATGAATCTCGGCGGCTCTTGTGCCAGCACAAAAAACGCCTAAATTGGTTGCAATACAACAACGAAAAATCCGGGCTCCTCGGCTACACTAGGCGGCATTCGTGGCAACCATCCCGGACCGGGCGCCGCACGCCATTCGTGAAGAATCCATATCGGGGGAGAACGTCGATGAACAGCAGCCAGATTAGGCACAAGAACTTCCACGCCCTGTTCAACGACTACATCTCCCGTCATCCCGATCAGCCGCAACGCGGCATGCTCAAGCAGTTCGCCCAGCAACTGGGCTTGTCCGACCGCTACCTCAGCCACATCAAGTGCCAGCGCAAGAACATCGGCAACAGCGTGGCCCGCGCGATCGAAACCGCGTTGGACCTGCCGCATGGCTGGATGGACAGGGAACACGACAGGCCCGCGCCGCCGGCCGATGAACGTGAAAGACTGTTCCTCGACACCGCGCTGACCCTGTTCCGCGCCCAACCCGACTACGCGCGCGAGCTGATGCTCGACCTGCTGCGCCAGCAACTGGCAGCGCCACGCGCCAACCTGCCACCGACCGCGCTTAACGACACGACGACGGCCTGACCTGCGAGAGTTGACGCGACAGCCACGGACGACTATTCAGGCAGCCTTAAGGCAGAGCTGCCATGTCAATTAATTAAGGAAATTTCGGCATGTGCCTGCCGATCAGTGATTGTGAAAGGAGCTGTATATAAACACAGTGCCTATGTTAACCAAATCTGCGACCAATTGCAATACCTTTCTGGTAGTTTCTGCTGAAATTTTCAGCAGAAAGTCACAAGGGAAAACATTGGAAGAAAATCATAAAGCACTGTTTCTAAATAAAAATAAAATTTCCTACAGTGCTTTTCGTCTCCATCGAAGATGAGGTTGCAGAGTTGGTTTTTCAAGGGCTTTTAATGATCGTGCCGGCAGCTTATTCACGAGATGCCGAGGATGCGCGGACAGCGTAAGGAGATGGACGTTTTATGGATGAGTTGGCTTCAGCGGTGCTGTCACTTTATTAATTACACATAAATCCTGGCGGTTTTCCTTTAGTACTGGACAGTATTAAAGCGAAGCTGGTTTGCAGCCAGGCATCGCCAGGAAAATTAACGTGCGCGGCATGAGGGTCCATCCGCAGGAGCGCTGCCCGCTCGCGCGAGTTGGAAACGGCATGGCAGGGAACTGGTCCCCGGCAACCGGCAACGGAGGCAAGCGGGCGAAATACGCCGCGCCTCGGGGCAAGTGCCCGGTTCGATTCAGCCGGTGTAACGGTTTCCCAAGCCATCGCTGACAGGCTCTGCGCCGAATGCGGCGGTACACCCTTTGAGTGATGCTGCCGTGCAGGCACATGGTTGCGCCTGCACGGCCCGTTACCGGCGGCTGCTAACGGAAATGACGCGACAGCCTCATGAATGGGCTGATCGGTGTCGCCCGCCCTGCTGCGCCCACCTCCTTCATGCACAGCGTGACATCGGTGGCATTCATCATGGTGCCGGACTGGGTGCTACTCAAGGGCTCGTCCACATGCCCGGCCGGTATGCAAAGCGATGAATGGTCGAAAGGCGCCTTCTCCATGCGCACCCGGTTGTCGGTCAGCGCAAGCAGGAAGCTGACAAGGGTTTCTTCCCTTCCTCCTCAAGGTTCAGCGGTTGGATGTCGGGATGCAGATCGGCCTCGTTCAGTGCGCCCACGGCACCGCCGCCGGCGTTGTAGTGTTCTACCACCTGCATCAGCGTTGCCTTGCTGCCATTATGAAAGTACGGCCCGATCAAATCGACATTGCGCAGGCCGGGCGTCTTGAAGGCGCCGTCCACGCTGACTTCGTCGATCTTGGGCTGTACATACTTTGACAAGTCGAAGCCATTGCCCAGCAGGGAGGGTGCGCCGCTGCCCAGCAGGGCGTACAGCTTGCTCTCCGACAGCGGGCGGCCCGGCTTCTGCAGCACCTCGGGTTCGCTACCGACCACGCCCAGGTCCTCCGGCATTGGCGAGGCGCCGATATTATAGAAGTCGTTATCGTAGGTGCGGCTGCCGCCATTGCGCATTGGCATCATGTCAAGCGCATTATCGGCATGGGTTTGCCAACGGTGGCAATGAGCGTGCTTGGCCTGCTCATGGGCACGCCGGAAGCGGTTGCCCTGCTGACGTTTTCGATCCTGGTCAAGAACACCTGGCAACTTCTGGCCGGCCCCGGCTTCGGCCGGCTGCTGCGCCACTTTGCGCCCTTGCTGGCCACGCTGGCGGCAGGCGGGTTCCTCGGTTCGACCACGCTGGCCCATGCCAGCTTTGCGGGCGACATACTGGGCGCCGTGCTGGCGGTGTACGGCCTCTTCGGCTTGCTGGCGCCGCAGTTCCATGTGCCGCCGCGGCTGGCACCACCGCTGGCGCCGGTAGGGGGCCTGTTGTCCGGGCTGCTCTACGGTTTCACCGGACTGGCAGTGATTCCGCTGATCCCTTACATGGCCTCGCTGAAGCTGGACAAGGAAGAACTGATCCAGGCCTTCGGCTTGGCTTTCAGCGCCTGCGCGATCGGCCTAACGCTGGGCCGGATGATGGGCGGCCGTATGCTGATGTCGGTCACCTTAAGCGCGCTGCTGGCGCTCTTGCCGGCGATGGCGGGCATGATGCTGGGCCAGCGCATCCGGCATCGCATGCAGCCGGATGTGTTTCGCCGCTTCTTCCTGATCTGGATGCCGGCTATTGGCAGCATGATGCTGGTCAAGGCGGTGTTGTAACGGCCGCCATGCATGCCGGCCGCGCCTGAGCCGCAAGATGGCGGCCCGGCGCTGACTTGATCATTTCCCGGTCACTTCTTCTTCATGATCTTTTCCGCGATCTGATCCGCCTTCTGCTTGGTCTTGCGTTCGGCTTCGGCGATTTCATTCAGCCGGGCTGCTCGCCGCCTGCGTACACTGCGCCGACATGCGGCGGAAGTTCCTGCTGCAATTCGCCGCAACCTTCTTCGCTTCATCCCAGCCCTGCGTCTCACCATAGAAACGCACCGCGTCCGGCCATACCTTTTCGGCGTTCTGAAAATAGGCCCTGCCTTTAGGCATGGGGAGATTCAGTGAGAAACTGCTGGTCGTACATCACCACCGTGATCTGATCGCGCGCTACCGACGCGTCGTGGATTTGGCCGGTCAGGGTTGCTTGTCCCTTGGCCATGAAACGCGTCAGCACCATCTCCTTAGCGCTGAGCTTGTCTCCCAGCCATAGCATGCCAATGGAGACCACCACCAGAATCGCCAGGGCGCAGAGCATTGTACCAAGTGAGTAACGGGTCTCCCGCTCGCTCGGATCTGAAAACCGTACGGCAGCCGCGAAACAAGCTTTTATTTTTTGTGCCTGTTCTCTTAGAGTCATGCGTTTCGGTTGGTTTTTATAGATGTAATTATCGAAGCGACGCGTTTAATTTTTATTCTAGCAACAATGCTGGCATGATAAGGTGCGCTCAGGTATCACGCAAATAAGTTATTCAAAGGAAATTATGAATAAACCGTTTTACTTATTAACGGGACACTAAACGGCCTGCTCGCCGTCGATTTCTAACCAGGCGCCAACTCGGCAGAGCAGGCAAGAGCGACCGCCTTATTTTGATTGAAGAATCGGGAGATGAATCCTTGCAACGAATGCATCCATCTCATGCAGCAAGCGTTAAAATCAACAGGGTCCCTAACTGCCTTCTATTGCCGATGCGCTCGTGCATCGCTATAGGTGGTTTAACACGATAAGGAAATAGCCTGATGTCCAACGCACGAAAAGTATTTTTGTCAGCCGGGGTACTCGGCGCGCTGGGTTGGCTGGCTTCTGGTGCGTTGAACTTCAAGCGCGATAGTGACGAACCGCCGGTCGAGCCGATTGCAGTAAACTTGACGCCTGAACTGGCGCGCCTGATTGAATTTTCCGGCAAGGTAGCGGCCGCAATTGGCGTATGCAGCGCTTACGCGCTGCGGTCCGACAACGGCGACCGACCCAGGCAGCGTGAAGACCTGATGTGGTTGTCCGACGCGCTGCACCGTTTGCAGGCGCTGGGCGCCTATATTGGCCATGGATCGGCGGATCAGATTGTGCATGCCTGTGATGGCTTGATCACGACTTATCAGGGTTACCGAGCAAAGGATGCGAAATCCCAAAAAGCGCGTGAATGTTTTGAGCGCCACGCCCAGCGATTTTCGATTGATGATGGTCTGGCTATCTTTGCTGACATTCGAATGAAGGTGCTTCCACTAGTGACGCCAGTGGCTGCACCCGATGCAACGCAAGCGCAAGCACTTTGATTGAATGGCAGGGACAGGAGGTTATTGTCATTTGCTAATCCTTTTACCGTCCAGCAGGACAGGTATTGCGCAAAGCAATGGGGTGGTCAGCAAACTTTCGCCTGGTAGACGCGCGCTGGTTCACACTGCCACCCTAAAGTGAGCGCTGTTGCGAGTGCGGTGGAAAACGCAGCGCGGATAATGCAAATGTTGCTGCAGCGTTTTCTCGCTTTTCTCGCACACGCCTCGCGTGGGGTTTTGCCTCGGTTGTGTTCCCAGTACTGCGCGATTCATTGCTGTCATGCCTCCCGGCCTGCCGCTTTTTGGCCCGCTTCCCTGAAATGGTATTCAAACCAGTGAGCAGCAAGCATCGCTACCTCATCCAGCTTGCCCGGTTCTTCAAAAAGATGGGTGGCACCTGGCACGATCGCAAGCCGTTTCTCGCCGTGCAGCAAGCCATAGGCCTGTTGATTCAATTCGATCACGCCGTGATCGTCGCCGCCAACAATCAGTAGGCACGGCGTGCGCACCGCAGCCAGACTGTCCTTGCCTGCAAGGTCTGGCCGTCCGCCACGTGACACCAAGGCAGTAAGCTCGCTTGGTCGCTTGGCGGCAACCCGAAGTGCGGCGGCAGCGCCAGTACTAGCGCCAAATAACCCCAGCGGCAATCCAGCGGTTGCGTCCTGGATATGCAGCCATGCAACAGCGCTGTCCAGACGGCGTGCCAGCAAATCGATATCAAACCTTGTCTGATAATGGCGGTCTTCTTCCACCGTCAACAGATCGATTAGCAGGGTGCCTAGCCCGGCCTGCCTAGGAACGGCAGCAACATGATTGTTGCGTGCGCTCAGCCTACTGCTTCCACTTCCATGAGCAAACAGCACTAATCCATAAGCATTGGCAGGAAGTTCAAGCATCCCCGCGACTGTGATGGAATCGGCTGGGATGTGTACCAAGCTTTTCAAATCGTCTTTCATCTTAGTCTCTGCACCAAACGTTTGCAACGAGATAGCACTGCTGTACCAGCTAGTTACACTGATTGGCTGTCCAAGGTTGAAAATGTTCAAGACGTCGGTTGATCAGAGAATTGATAATAAACCCGTTTCAGGTAATCATTATTCGCTGCGACATCGCTATCGTTCTGAGTCAAGTCGTTATTGCTTTTCTTTCATCAGGCAATGGATTGCTGATTTGTGCACTCACGGATTTCAAGAATGGAGAGTTATCTCCGATGTCGTTCCTGAGGTATCAATGCAATGCTTAGGTCACCAGTACGTCACAAAGTCAAAATGTCCGATTTAAGCAATCGGTTCAGTTAGCAGATCCGACTGGAATGCTGGGTTTGACTATCGCCCGATGCAAAAACAAGTCGAACGCTAGCGCTCTTAACGCTGGTACCAAGTAGCCGACTCAATCATTCAGGTAGCTAGGATCGCAACAATAATGAGGCTCATTGCAAGGCCCGGCTTCTACCCGACTACAAGGCGACTTTCCGGCAACTAGCATTACGCTAGAGCGGCGGTGATGCGCATGTGACGCCATCTGTTTTCTGCGGTAATTCGTCCTTCTTCTCTCTCAGCTAGAAAAGAAACCAGGGCGTATCAAACCATTCATGAAATGTCTCGACGTGCCCGTTCTAGGGAATTGACATGCCGCATGGTTTATAAAAATCCACTGCCGCCTGAGTCAGCTGCTGCCTGATATCGCTGAACATTGGCAGCATTGCTTCGCGTAATCAGACATGACTGGGGCAGCCTCTGTCAATGGTGAATAGTGATCCTGACGGGGGACTTGTGCAGTATTCCGGATGATGCGGTAGCAAAGATTGAGGGCGGTCTTGTCTTTAAGAAAAACTAAGAAGGCAACAAACCGTCCTTTGAAACTACTCCAAGCAGTGACGAAAAAGCAATCCACCCGATCAATTTTGGTCGAATACGACGTCTCTAAGCTCGAAGCAGCGAAGTAGGCGATCAAAGCAGCTGATGATCACGGTACCTAGACCTTCGCGAAACTTAGCTATTTTCAAGTTATTTAATTTTCCAAAAAGAAATTATTCCTTGCGTTTCGTGTCGTCAACATACTATCATTTCCTCAAGGAAACGAAAGACTTGGCGAGGAACGCGAATAATGACTGCAATAGGAACCACCAATTTTTACCGGCACACTGTCTCATCGACTGCAGCCCTTCTTTTTCTCTTCGCCGCTGCTACCGCGTCGGCTGCGACTATTACAGTAGGGCCAGGTAAAAACTATAGCGCTCCCTGTGCAGCGTTCGGGGCAGCCAGGGACGGCGATATTGTGGAAATCGACGCAGCTGGCTCCTACGTTGGCGACGTGTGCGGCATCTATCCCAGCAACCTGACGATTCGTGGCGTGAACGGCCGGCCCAAAATCGATGGCGGCGGTCGCAATGCAATGGGTAAGGGCATCTGGGTCCTCTCAGGCAACAACACGAGCATTGAGAATGTCGAAATGTTCGGCGCCCGCGTCAACGACCGCAATGGCGCGGCGTTGCGGCTGGACGGGCAGCATCTGACGTTGCGTGGCAGCTACCTGCATCATAACGAAAACGGCATCCTCACCAACAACGACGGGGTCTCCAATGTCACCATCGAAACCACTGAGTTCGCCTACAACGGGTATGGGGACGGCTATTCTCACAACCTGTATATCGGGCACATTAACAGCCTGATTTTCAGGGCGAGCTACTCCCATGATGCCAATATCGGCCACAACCTGAAGTCCCGAGCCAACACCAATACCGTCGTCAACAGCCGCTTCTCCAGTACAAGCGGCCAGCCCAGCTATGAAGTGGATTTTCCGAATGGCGGCACGACCTACCTGATCGGCAATGTGATCCACCAGCCGGCCAACAATCAGAACCCCGCATTGGTAGCCTATGGCGAAGAAGGCGCGACAAATTCGGGCCAGGACCTCTATGTCGTCAACAACACGTTCCTGAATGACGATAGCTCACGCGGCACGTTCATCATGGTGGGCGGCTCGGTTGGCACACCGGTCCTCATGCAGAACAATGTTTTCTCCGGCACCGGCAACGTCAATACCCAGTCCAGCGCTATCGACAAAACAAACTATCGTAGCGTGGCGGCTGCTTTTGTCGATCGTGCCAACTTCGATTTGCATCCCGCAGCCGTATCGCCGATGGTTGATGCTGGCTCTGTGCCGGGTATTTCCGCCGGTGGGCTTTCCCTCAAACCGTCTTTCCAGTACAAGCACGTGGCCGGCAATGAGGCAAGGCCTGTCAACGGCCAGATCGACATCGGCGCTTACGAGGTTGAGCCGGTCACTTCGACGGTCAAGATGCCCGATCCAACTTCGACCACGACAACGCCGCCGGTCACGTCACCCTCGCCAAGCGTGAACTGGATTGAATGTGCCACTGAGGGAGGAACCTGCACCTTTAGCGGCACGCGCCAGGTACGCTACGGCGCGGGCGGCACTTATGCTTACAAGTCAGGCTCTGGCTATCTGGCGTGCAACAACGGCGTGTTTGGTGACCCCGCCTATGGCCTGACCAAGACTTGCGCTTATGCGCAATCCAGCACGACCACCTCCAGCCCGACGCCGCCTACGACCACAGCCCCCGCACTACCTGTGTGGACGGCTTGCGCAAGTGAAAACGGCACATGCACGTTCAGTGGCACGGCACAGGTGCGCTACGGCGCTAACAATTCGTTTGCCTACCAGACCGCCATCGGTTCGATTGGCTGCAATAACGGTACCTTTGGCGATCCTGCATTTGGACTGACCAAGACCTGCGAGTATGAGTCGACGTCCGGAACAACGCCTACGACGCCACAACCTGTGATTGCCCCGACTGTGTGGACGTGGTGTGCAGGAGAGGGTGGCACATGCAGTTTCAGCGGCACTCACCAGGTGCGATACGGTGCGAATGGCTCTTTCGCATACAAGTCGGCCACCGGCGCGATCGCTTGCAACAACGGCGCCTTTGGCGATCCTGCCTACGGCGCGACGAAATGGTGTGAGTACGCCAATTGAAAGATCAGCTTGGCTGGGCTGACTTCATGGTCTGCAGTAACCAGGCGATTCGCGGCCATTGGGTGCTGGTGTGCTGTGCCTTTGCCTTTTGCTGGTGGCAGGAAGCGCAGCAAGCGCGACTGCACAATCGGGACAGTCCCCGGTGCAAAAACACCCCCAAGCTGTCCGTTTGCCAGTGCGATGTCGCTGGCCCCGCCTGCTGCGCTCGATGCAAGCACAGTTGACCCCTCTGCACTGGCTCACGCGCGACTAGCATGCGTGCTTCGCTAAGCCCCGGCCTCCCGTACTGGCCACTCCGGCGAAATCCCTAGCGGGAAGGACGAACTACCTTCATATGTGCCTTTGACAAACTATTTTTGAACATCCTCCGTTTTGCCAGCCACTGTTTTGACGTTGAACTAAGTTTTGACTGCACAAATTTACCCAGCCTACTATAGCACCCGTTGATGTCGGCCCTGATGTCTTCTGCTCGCAGGCTGCCTCTTTACCGTTCGGTCTTGTTTCGACCAAGTTTGTTATCAGGTTCTTGTCTACGTGAGTCCGAATTCTTTTCTCCATCAACCCGTCTTGCTCGCAATCGTTGGCGGGATACTTTCTGGTGATCGTTAGCCGTCTTTGCTCTTGCTTATCCAGCCAATCTGTATTCCGTTCCACGAGACAGCATGGCCCAAATGATGCTGGCATTTCTGGCTGCCAAAGCGACTGCTGCCACCTTGGAGCAGGAGCACTTTTGCAACGCGCTCACCCACTGACTCTTGCGATCGAATTTTTCCACCATTGAGCAAACGGAACTACTGGTGCGATGAATTAGCAAGGTTCGCAACCTAGCGTCGCCACGCTTGGTAATGCCACCCAGCCGATTTTTGCTGTCGTTCAAATACTGCCTTGGCGTGAGTTTAACCATGCTGCAAATTCTCTTCCATTGCGAAACATCTTGCCATCTCTCACGCTGGCCACTAGCGCAATGGCTGTAATCAGCCCAACCCCTTCAGTTTTCATCAGGCGCTTAGAGGCCTCGCTTGCTTAGCTAGCATAGAAATATAGCGTTTATACTCGGCTGCCTTTCCGTCGAGATTTAGCAAACGCTCGTACAGCTCGGCGCTCTTCTCGTTCGCCAGTGCGGGCAGGGTGAATGCACTTGTTTGCACTTTCATCATAAGCCGGCGCAAACTCGCCATGCCAGTGGCGATCACGATACCGAATTCAGCTAGCAGTCCGCGAATTTAATTAGACAATGCAATGCGCTCCGATACCAGGAAGTCCCGTGCTCGGTGCAACGTCAATATTGCTTGCGCTTTTGCCCTCTTGACCGGCACAAAGCGCATGTTGGGCCGCCCGACGGCCTTGCAGATCGCTTCGGTATCATTGGCGTCATTCTTGCAGTATGGCGTTACAAATTGGGCAGTCATTAGTCGTACGGTATGGCCTTGGCGGCACAGTTCCCTAGGCCAATAGTCGGCACCGGCATAGGCTTCCAACCTAATCAAGCACAATCGCAATTTGGAAAAGAAAGTCACCATCTCCAAACTCGACAGGGACTTCTTCAGCACTACTTTGCTGTGCGCATGTATGCCATGGACTTGAAACAGCGACTTTGCAATGTCCAGCCCGATTCCGACGATTGCCATGCTGCAGCTGCTCATACTTTAGCCCGCCTCGGAGGTGGAAGGATTTCATGACATTTCCACTAGGCCCGTTGTCTACCGCCTTGGCAACCTAACCGTAAAAGTACTGCCTAGGTCTTTACCATTGCTGTAAGCATGTACGCTCCCGCCATGCAGTTCGACAAGACTTTTTACCAATGCGAGGCCTAACCCAAGGCCGCCGTTTTTGCGATCGGCCGAGCGTTCCGCCTGTGCGTAGAAATCAAACAGGCCTTTGACATTTTCCTGTTCAAAGCCAATCCCGTTATCTGTGACTCGCACGTCGAAAGCGTTTTCCAAGGCGGTGATATTTACCGAGATATTGCCCCTGTCCGGCGTATAACGCGCAGCGTTACTCAACAGATTGGCTACGACCTGCACCATGCGCGTGCGGTCCACGAAGACGGCGCATTCCTGCGTGGGCAAGTTTTCGATCAGGATTTGGTGCTTGAGCGTAAACATCGGGCGCACCTGTTCCACGGCATCGTGCGCAATGGCACGCAGGTCAAATTGCTGTTTGTCCAGGATCACATACCCAAGCGAGACACGGGAGACGTCCAGCAGGTCTTCTACCAACCGGGACATATGACCGACCTGGCGACCGATGACCTGTGCTAGGTGCGCGACTCTGTGCTCTTCCACCGCTGGCTTTTCAAGCAAGCTCGCAGCCATGCGTGTTGCACTGATTGGATTGCGCAGCTCGTGGCTCAAAATTGCCAGGAACTGGTCTTTCCGCGCGTTGGCTAAACGCATGCTTTCCGACTCCATAATGACGTCGGTAACGTCGGTGCATATACCGATCCATTCAACGACTTCGCCGAGGCTGTTGCGCAGCGGGACAGCACGAGAATGGAGGTAACGGTACTCTCCGTCCTTACGACGCACCCGGTAAGTCTCGCCTGCCGGCTCCCCCTTGGCCAAATAGCCTTGCCAAGCCGATTTAACACGTTCCCGGTCGTCCGGATGCACCGAAGTAATCCATTGCAAGTCCGGCGTCATGTCGCCGGTATAACGCCGCCATGAACTCGTATCTTCGATGGGTTTGCCGTGAGCGTTCGCGCGCCATACCAGGTCTGAAACCGTTTCGCTCAGAATACGGTAGCGCATCTCGCTCTGTCGCATCTCTTCTTCAGCGGCTTTTCTTTTGCTGATGTCGCGAATGTACAGGGCTAGGCCTTCTGCAATCGGCTGTGCCGTGAGCTCGTACCAGCCGACGTTACCAACCGGATCTACCCAGCGGTTTTCCAGAAAGGTCGTAACACGTGCCGCCATTGCCTTTCTGTACAGGCGGCCAACTTCGCTATCGTTGGTTTCGGGCCAAAGGTCCCAGTGACTCCTGCCTAGCATCTCATGCAGCGGTCGCTTGTTCAACTGGACTGCCGCCGCATTCATTTCTATCACGGTGAAATCACGGTCCACGATACATAGCGCTTCCGCCATGCCACCGAAGACTTGATCGCGGTGGTCCCGCTCGCGGCGCCGTGCTGCTTCTGTGCGCTCACGGTCCAGCATCAGAGCCAGGCTGCTGGCGCACATATCCGTCAATTCCATTTCACGGATGGTTGGCGAATGTGGATGATCAAAATAAAGGGTCAGCACGCCAATCGTATTGTTCTCGGCATCGTTAAACGGTGTCGAATAAACACCGCCGATACCATTGAGCTCTGCCCATGGTCGGAAGCTCTTGAATTGCTCACAGGACGCGAAGTTTTCAATGATGACGCGGTGCCGTTCCGCAAACGCGACGCCACAGCAACCCTCGCCGGGCCGTATCCGCGACAAGTCCCTTACCGCGGCGTCGTTGAAGCCCATACTCGCCTTTACCGTAAGAGTAGACGAGGCAACATTCATTACTGATAAGACAGCCTTCGTCGTATTATGGAACGCTGCGACGGTCTCAAGGACCATATTAAGTTTTTGTCCCAACCTGCCGGGTTGCAGCAGTCCCATACTCAACTGGTGCAGCATTTTCCAGTCATCGGCCTCGTACCTGGCAAATGGCGGATGCTGGTCCGAGTCGGCCGATTGCGTGGGTTCCGGATTAGTATTCATATAACAAAGAGCTTTTTGTTTTGAATCGCCTTACCGGATGAACAAAAGTCGGCAGGATATTAGAGGCTAAAACAATTTTTTCAAAAGAAACTAAACTTCGCTGTTAGCCAAGCTGTTTGCTTAACGATTATAGCCATGTTGTCACACCAGTCGATTTTTCATAAACAGCATGCCGTTTAGAAATATTGTCGTTTTTCGTTTACTGAAATAAAAAAGCCCGCCGAAGCGGGTTTTCTATTGCACAACTTTAATTTTAGCCGCCGTGATAAAGGCTGAGGTTTCCATTGCTTTTGATAACAGGCTCACGATCCGTCGAATAGCCTGAGGAGCGGGTCATATTCATATCCGAGCGGCCGGACGTGGCGTTTGAACTACCGCCCATGCCCATGCTAGAGCAACCGGTTACGAGCAATACCGCCAATACCACCATGATTTTCTGCATTTTTGTTCCTAGTTGGAAAGAGTTCGTGCAACTATCGTATAACGGAAGTTAACCCGACCCTGCAATTAAAGAAACGCTAAGCGCGCTTGGTCAATGAAGACTTCCTTGTCTGACAGACAGCGGCCGACGTCGTGCCGTTGTCACAAGGCCAGCAGGTAGGTCAGAAGCGCTTACCTGCCGGCGATCTGTCTTATGCTGGTCGATGGGCGCTGACGGCACGACGATGGCAAGGGCTCTGGCGTCTTTGATAAGTCCTAGTGCGAAGTGCCGGGCAGTCAACTCCAGCTTCTGGAGGGCGAAAGCACGAACAAGGTCGAGCCAATTGCATTGCCGATCAAGCGATGGCACTCCGAGCCTATCCTGAGCAGCGAGGTTAAGCCGACTGTCGAGAGGGTAAACCAAGACAAAATCTGACCGCGCGCCGTACATGAGCAACGCCCACTCGAGCTAGGGAAGGGCTTATGCAAAACGCATCAGTTTGCGCCACAGATTTCCATGGGGCTAATGCCAGCGTTGATCTCCCGGATTGCGCCGTGAACATGGGTGGAGAGCTGACGATAGCTGGACGTCTCACGACCTTGTCTTAGGCGAAGCGCGGCGGCCTCAAGCCTCACGGCGGCGTTTCCACAGCCGCATTGACGCGCCTCGCCAGAGAGCTCCTCGACTGCCTTAAGCGCGCGCTTGGCAATGCGCCTTTCTTCGTCAAGATTGCTTTGCCGGTCCAGGGTTGTGAGCAAAGCCGTAATCCGTTCAAACTCGTCGACGCGGACGTCGCAGGCTCGGGTCGATACAGGATGCGTTATAGCCATGGACAATGTCAGCAATACCGCGGTCGCTGCGCAAGCCACGATGCTGAAAATTTTAATTGTCGTCTCCTCGGCGTGGCATCATTTTATTAGCGTTCTTAAAAAGGACTAGCCAATATGAAAATCATGTAATGGCAAATCAATCTTGTTCCAAAGCAATGCGCCGCATAACCAGGAAATGACCATTGTTCCCAAGGGCTCAAGTGCACTCGAATAGGCTATCGAAGGAGCGCAAAGGTTATCGAGCCGCACTCCCGATTGATTTCACATCCCGATGAAATTTTGCGTGCTCGACCAATTGGCGCAAAAGTTTCCTCATCTGACAGCACCGAGCGGTCGATCGGTGCAGGACATAATCACATCCGCGACATGGTTTATCTTGCATGGCAGGGTTGCGAAGTAGTGGGAATACTGAAAAGCCTCCACGACATAGTTCACCTCGGCCCAGAGGACGCATTCTACAGACCATTATGGCGAAATCCGTGCAAAACGTAATGGTACTTGGAAATCTATGCCCAATACTTGTTAACCACAGATAGCGTGGTCAGCGCGCCATGGCAATCCGTAGCACCATCGCCGAATCGGCGCTCCATGAAGTGGTCAACTTGCGTTGCGCGAAGAAGCGGCAGATGCGTTGTACCAACAAGGGAGTACATTTTATTGCTTAAGTTCGAAAGTAATTCTCACAGCGAGTTGAAAATTTGCAACCTGCGTGATCGACGGCGAACACGCATAGGAGAGAAGTGTGACGATCGCAGGTAACGTGTTGCCTTATATTACCTCCGGTTTTGACTAATCTTCGTTATGCCCCCCGTTCATGCGGGGGGCATGGTCTGACAACAGCACAACCGGCACTTCGTTCGCCAATGGCGCAGAAATCGCAGCCGCGGCATTGACGTGGCCTACCCATCTATAACCAGAGCAATGCCTGATTTGCCAGTCAACCGCATATAGCACCAACTATATGATGCAGGCCGTTGCATGCCCCGGACAAAGTATCTCGATCCCGGTTTCAAAAAGAAATATGTAGAAAAGTTACCTGTTGCGTATCAGATAAGTTTCCCTCTTATACGCTAGCGAAATAATTTGTATGCGCACATATACTCACACTTGAGAAACCGGATGTTGCAAACCATTCTATTGGGAAACATCCATAGTTGCGTCTTTTTAATTCATTTAAGCAAGCTAAATCGTTTTCATATTAAATTAGCCTTGCTCGTTGACGCACTAATATTTTAGTGTTTTAATCCAAGGACGGTATGGCTTGATCTGGGATATCGGTACGAAGCGGCTCGCTTTGTTGCTTCTTGCTACAGATAGGGTCCTCTATGAATGACTCCGGTAAATTACTGGCAACTGGGGTGCCTTTACATGAAAGCATAATCTGTAATCCCACGAGCCCGTTCGATAGACACACCGCATTCGCTGGTCTATAAGCGAAAGCGGTAAAGTGCCGCGTCAACCTGGCGTGAAGCGATGTTCTTAATTTATTACAACATCAGTCCCTAAGGAATGAGGAGATTTAAAATGAAACGCATAATTTCCGTTGCAGCCATGACATTCGCAACCTTGGCAAATGTTTATGCTGCCGGGTATCCAGAAAAGCCGATTACTGCGATCGTGCCATTTCCGCCAGGCGGGTCGACCGACACAATTGCCCGCGCAATCGCGCCCAAGATCACCCAAAAGCTGGGGCAGCCATTCATTATCGAGAACAAGCCAGGAGCCACCGGCGCGATTGGGGCGAGCGCAGTTAAAAATGCGCGACCGGACGGCTATACCATTTTGATCGCATCGATCGGCGTCTACGCGGTCAACCCGGTTTTGCAAAAAAAGGTCACCTATGATCCATCGAAGGACTTTGATCTGCTGACTGTGGCGGTACGCGCGCCAAACGTGCTGGTTACCTCGTCAAGCATGTCGGCTAACACGGTTCAAGAACTGATCGCCCATCTGAAGAAGAACCCAGATAAAGTCACTTTTGCTTCGTCGGGTTCAGGGTCTTCGGACCACCTTACTGCAGCACTTTTCTGGCAAAAAACTGGCACACAGGGCTTGCATGTGCCTTATAAGGGCGGCGCACCCGCGATTACCGATTTACTTGGCGGCCATGCTGATGCATCCTTTCAAAACATTAACGCAGTGATCAATCATATTAAGTCGGGAAAGCTCAAGGCGCTGGCGATCACTGGAGAGAAGCGTTCACCACTGCTGCCGCAAGTACCTACCCTGACTGAAGCTGGCGTAAAGGATGTCGATGTTTATTCTTGGCAGGCCATTGCCGCACCCAAGGGCTTGCCTGCCGACGTCAAGACGAAGTTGCATGGCGCGATTGTCGAGGCTCTCAACAGTGACGATGTCAAGCCACGTTTGACAGAACAGGGTTTCGAGATCGTGGCAAATTCTCCTGAAGAATTTTTGAAGTTCCAAGCACAGGAATTGACACGATGGAAACAGGTAATCGAGGTCGGCAAGATCGAGGCTGATTAAACCGGAGCAAGCGGCCAATTGGATATGGCCTGATATTAGATCGAAAAATTCTTTTGGGGGAAATGATGTCAACTCTAGATCCGGCACACATGTCGCGCGGTGCGCCTGTTGTAACAGAAATGCGAGTCGTTCCGGTTGCGGGGCACGACAGCATGTTGTTGAATTTGAGCGGTGCGCATGGGCCGTACTTTACACGCAACATACTGATCCTGAAGGATAGCGCCGGCAATACCGGCGTCGGCGAAGTCCCAGGTGGCGAAGGCATACGACAGACTTTGCAAGACGCGAGCGACCTAGTAATTGGGCAATCGATTGGCGCTTACCAAAACGTGCTCACGACGCTGCGCAGAAACTTTGCCGGCCGCGATGCCGGTGGCCGTGGCCTTCAAACCTTCGATTTGCGCGTGACTATTCATGCAGTCACTGCCGTCGAAGCCGCGCTGCTGGACCTGCTCGGCCAGTTCATGGACTTGCCAGTTGCTGCGCTGCTGGGCGAAGGCATGCAGCGCGATGCGGTCAAGATGCTTGGCTATTTGTTTTATATTGGTGACCGTACGAAAACCACGCTGGGCTATCGAAGCGAAGGGGAGGCCGACAATGCCTGGTTTCGCCTCCGTAACGAAGAGGCACTCACCCCGGAAAAGGTTGTGCGCCTGGCTGAAGCTGCACAGGAGCGTTACGGCTTCAACGACTTTAAGCTCAAGGGAGGCGTATTGTCGGGAGAGCGTGAAATGGAAGCGATCGTTGCGCTGCATGAACGATTCCCTCAGGCCCGCATCACGTTGGACCCTAACGGGGCATGGTCTTTGGATGAAGCGGTGCGCTTGTGCCGCGATAAACATAGCATCATCGCGTATGCCGAAGATCCTTGTGGGGCTGAGAACGGCTATTCTGGTCGCGAAGTCATGGCCGAATTCCGCCGCGCTACTGGCTTGCAGACCGCGACCAACATGATTGCCACGGATTGGCGTCAAATGGCACACGCAATCCAGTTACAGTCCGTTGACATTCCGCTCGCAGACCCGCATTTTTGGACCATGCAAGGTTCGGTAAGAGTTGCGCAACTGTGCGACATGTTCGGGCTGACTTGGGGTTCGCATTCCAACAATCACTTCGACATCTCGCTGGCGATGTTCACCCACGTTGCCGCTGCTGCTCCGGGTAAAACCACCGCAATTGATACCCACTGGATCTGGCAGGACGGGCAGCGCCTGACCCGAGAGCCCCTGAAGATCGAGCAAGGGCAAGTCCACGTGCCGAGTAAGCCGGGTCTGGGCGTTGAAATCGATATGGCTGAGGTAGAAAAAGCCCATCAAGCCTACAACAACATGGGATTGGGTGCCCGCAATGATGCCGAAGCGATGCAGTTTTTGATACCCGGCTGGACATTTAATAACAAACGTCCAAGCCTTGTTCGATAAATGGAGACAATCATGACGAACGTTACGCCTTATAACGCCTTTCCGAATCAATTTAAACAGGATCTGCTCGCCGGGAAAAAGCTCATCGGCTGCTGGTCTTCTCTGGCAAATCCAATTACTACCGAAATCCTTGGTTTGGCCGGTTTTGACTGGTTGCTGCTCGATGGTGAACACTCGCCCAACGATATAAATTCGTTCATGTTGCAGCTGATGGCGCTGAAAGACAGTCCAAGCGCCCCTTTCGTCCGCATCCAATCCAATGACCCGGTGCAAATCAAGCGTCTCCTCGATCTCGGCTTTTACAATTTCCTGGTGCCATTCGTCGAATCGGCGGACGAGGCGGCGTACGCCGTATCGGCCACCCGTTATCCTCCGCACGGTAAGCGCGGCATATCAGTTGCGATGCGCAGTAACCGTTACGGGACGGTAAAGGACTATCACAATATTGTCGGCGACAATATTGTCGTCTCGGTGCAGATTGAGAGCCGCAAGGCGGTCGATGCCATTGATGCAATCTGCGCCGTGAATGGCGTCGATTCGGTATTCATCGGCCCATCAGACTTAGCCGCTGGTTTTGGTCATCTGGGGAATCCGTCCCATCCAGAAGTGCAAGCGGCGATGCAGCGTGTCATCATTGCGGCGAAGGCGGCCGGCAAACCAATTGGTATCCTTGCCCCGGTCGAAGCGGACGCGCGCCGCTATATGGAAATGGGCGTGACTATGGTTGCTGTTGGCAGCGATCAAGGCCTGTTTCGTGCTGCAACCCAGGGCCTTCGAGACAAGTACTCGGCAGATTAACTACCACCTCAAGATATGGAGAAAGCGATGAGTAAAGTTGGATTTATTGGACTTGGCATTATGGGCACCCCGATGGCCGAGCACCTGATCAAGGCAGGTCACGACCTGTACTTGTTTAGCATCCCGAGTGTGCCAGAGGCGCTTACAGCAGCCGGTGGGAAAGCGTGCACGTCTGGCAAGGAAGTTGCACAGAACGCAGAGATCATCATCACGATGGTACCGGATACGCCGCACGTCGCATCCGCTCTGTTCGACCCGAATGGCGTCGCCGAGGGACTCACCCCTGGCAAGATTGTTGTCGATATGAGTTCAATTTCACCGGTTGAGACTAAACAGTTCGCCCAACGTATCAAAGCCCTGGGTTGTGACTACGTCGACGCGCCAGTGTCGGGTGGGGAAGTCGGGGCAAAGGCTGCCAGCTTGACGATCATGGTAGGCGGCTCCGAAACCGCATTCGAGAAGGTAAAACCGTTGCTCGAACTGATGGGCAAGAACATTACCTTGGTTGGCGAAAATGGTGCCGGGCAGACCTGTAAGGTAGCTAACCAGATTATCGTTGCACTTAACATCGAAGCCGTCGGTGAGGCGTTGCTATTTGCAGCCAAGATGGGTACCGATCCGGCCAAGGTGCGCCAAGCATTGATGGGCGGCTTTGCCGCTTCGCGCATTCTGGAAGTGCATGGTGAGCGCATGGTTAACCGCACTTTCGATCCTGGCTTTCGTATTGAACTGCATCAGAAAGACCTTAACTTAGCCCTGTCAAGCGCCCGCGCCATTGGTGTTTCTCTGCCCAACACGGCAAATGCACAGGAACTGTTCAATGCGTGCGCCGCCCACGGCGGCAAAGGGTGGGACCACTCCGCGATGGTATGTGCGTTAGAGAAACTGGCAAACTTTGAAATCGGTCAGCAGGTTTAAATGCATGTATGGCGGTCAGCTATGGGCCGCCTTACTCGTAATGTGATAGATGATCGCCTCGGTTTATCAAACCTCTGATCGATAGCAGCGGATGGCAGGCTCCAAGGCCATGTCAAAATAGTCGATCGGCAAGTCCAATTGATGCACGGCACAAAGACGCTTTTAGAACGTATAGCTTAAAACGACAGAGCGTCTCAGCAGACGGTAAGCGTCCAGCACAGTAAGCGTCATTTGAAGGCCGTATGGATAGATCTGGTTCTATGTCCAAAGTGATGCTTGGGCGGCCTCAAATAGGAAGTGCAGCACCTTTTCTTGTGGGGTGTGTCCATGCAGAGACAACCTGCTGACTAGCACCTTCAGCCCGATGAACGAATTACCAGTGCTACGCTGAGACAGCGCGGCTTCAGGGCAGCAATTCTTTACTGCGGTAAAAAGCGTTAGCAACGCGCAGCGCGTTTTGTTTGTTTCGCTAATTCCAGAAACGCTGCACAGGACAGGCAGTGCATGGTTGGGTATTACAGATCATGCCTGGCTGGTTGCTATCAAACCTCAGTTCGGGATAAGGATTTTCTTCCAAGACATGATTGAGCGCCTCCCTTGCGCTTCGTAAGATTGGGTTTGCACACCGATCAATCGCCACGAAGCAGGAGGCGCTCATGGACAGTCTAACGGAATTGTTTTGCCTGATCGACGACTTCTGTGTGAAATTTGAACCGGCCTGGAACCAGCGTTTGCTGGACGATGGACAGAAACATCGACGTCGCCAAACGAGACTGCAATTGTCCGAGCTGATGACTTTGGCCGTGTTGTTTCACCAGCTCCGGTTTCGCCAGTTCAAGACGTTTTATCTGGCTTACGTATGCCGATTTCTGCGTCAGGAGTTTCCCGATCTGCCCAGCTATCACCGCTGCGTCGAACTCATGCCGCGCTGAGCCATTCCTCTGGCAGCCCTGTTTGACACGCTCAAGGGCCAGTGCTCAGGCATTTCCATTGTGGACTCGACGCCAATTGCCGTGTGCGACAACCTGCGCATTCCGCGCCACAAGGTCTTTGCCGGGCTCGCTGCCCGAGGCAAGAGTTCGACCGGCTGGTTCTTCGGCTTCAAGCTGCATGTGGTCATTAACCATCGAGGCGAAATCCTGGCAATTCGCCTCACCCCGGGCAATGTCGACGACCACAAGCCAGTAGCGGGACTGTGCCAGAGCCTGTTCGGCAAGCTGTTTGGCGACAAGGGATACCTGGCCAGATGGCTATCGGACCTGCTGGCAGAGCAGGATGTGCACCTCATCGCTAAAGTGCGAAAGAACATGAAGCCGATTGAGCTCACACCGTTTGATCAAGCCCTATTGCGGCAGCGCTCGCTCATCGAAACCGTCTTCGATGAGCTGAAGAACCTGTGCCAGATTGAGCATACTCGCCACCGTTCCTGCTTGAATTTCGTCGTCAACCTCATAGCCGGTGTCGTTGCTTACTGTCTTGCGCCCAACAAGCCACGCTTGCCCGTAGCGACCACAGCGCCAACTCTCTGATACCTGCCCTTATCCCGAACTGAGGTTATCAAGGCATCGTTCAGCATTTACGAAGGATAGGGCGCTGCCCGGTACACGGCGGGGTGCTGGAGATGGCATTTACTATGGTGGCGGCACGGCGCCATATCGTCTCAACGCGTATCTGCTGGACACCCTGTACCGGTGCGCCAATTGCGGCATCTGCTACATCTTGCTGCTGCCTTCGCAGTCACTATGGCGTATGGCGGCTACTAGACCAAAAAGCGCGCACGGCGATGACGCGCAAGCCGCTGAACTGCTAACAATCCACGAAGGTAGCATGACCTTTGGTACGTGCCCATTCTAGGCTGACGACCACGCAGACTGGACGGGTCGCGCGGTAACAGATTCACCTTCCGCAGCCTCGCATTGACACATTTATCTGCCAAGACACGCAAGTCATTGAAAGCCTCTAAAAAATTGCTTTGGCGATCCGGCTGTTGTTGCATCATGGAAATTACTCGTTATAATGTTTTAGCGATTGATTATTCCTTACACTGCACAGGTATTCTATGAGTCGTTCCGTCCGAGACAACCCGATCAACCTACCTTATCCGCCCAAAGCCGACTTCACCTTAGTCGAGGCCGAGCAGCGTATCGCCATATCGCAGGCAGCCATTGCTACTGGCTGTCGAAGTGGCGCTGCTGGTGAGTGTTTGCCGCAGGCGAGTACCATCTGCCCGCCGGTTAGCGCGATCGACATTGCCAAGATCGAGCAGCTGGTGCCGAGCAGCCTGTGCGCTTGAGCTTAAGGGCGCTGCGGCCGGCAAACTACGCTGAACCGCGCTAGCGGGTGCTGCCCGCTCAGGCTTCGCTTTAGCCGCGCTTGTGCTTGAGCATTAGGTGATAAGTGCAGTCTTCCTCTTCCTTGCGGTAGCCGGTGTTCCTCGGTATAGACAGCAGCGGCCAATAGCGGCAGCGCCGCGTTGTCGCGCGGCCGGTCGGTCACATGGATTCCAGTCATTTGGCGTGCTGTTCCCGAACCAAGCGGCGTATTGAGATTGTTAAGATCAAAGGCGGATGCAGTGCTTAGACGAACCTGTCTTATGCTATGGAGCCCCTAGGCGCCCAGCCAGTCCAAACAGGCCAATAACCAGGATTACTACCGCTACTATCACAAGGGCCCAGATGGTCTGTGTAAGTATTAGGGAATCGATCTCTACCAACGTCGCAAGGACCCCTTCAGCGGCTTGGGCCGCCCGACACGCCAACTTGAAGACGCAATCCGTCGCTATCTGGATGGTTATAATGTCAATCCTCGATTCTTTGTTTGGTGCAAATCAGCCGACCAAGTTCTCGCAAGCCTCAAACGATTTTGCATCAGAATTCAAGATATTTCTTGAAAATTATTATGAGCATGAATATCAATACCGATGCAATTGATGACGCCGTGCTGGCACTTCTTTACTTGACTTTGCATGATCGCAAACGGGCATGGAAAGGCTTTGATTGGGACACCCTGAACAGGCTCCATGAGCGGGGCCTTATTGATGACCCTGTCAACAAAGCGAAATCAGTTGTCCTTACTGAAGAAGGCCTGCGCCAGTCAGAACGACTATTTGAGAAGTATTTTACGGTTCACACCAAAAACCAAACATAATTCAACAAATTCTCATTCAGGACACTAGGAAGCGCTTTCATTACGCTCTTAAGAATGCCTGCAGCGCGGATTGAGCTTCGAAGCGCTGCAGGTCTTGCCATTGGCACATTCGTCGGCGTTACGCCAATTTTCGAAAACGCTTGGCATGCAAGCTGGACGAAGGCGGCATCCGGCCGCGATAATCATCCTTGGATCCGACCCGAAAGTAAGCCAATACCGGCCGGCTGAATCACTGCAGAAAGGTCGTATCGTCTTTGGGCTGCGGCGGAATCTTGATGGCGATTGCCTTTACCGGGCCGTTTGCCACGATAGTGCCTCCATGCGCAGTGCCCTTAGGGATGATGATCAAAGTGCCAGGCTTGAACTCCTTTCTTTCATTGCCCAGCCACATTGCACCGCTGCCCTCGACGATATACTGAATTTCGTCAGTTTTTGGGTGAAGGTGCTTGGCGACATTCCCGGATTGAAGGGCGACGGTGGCATTGTCCGTGTTGACCAGCATCCGGTTATGCATCTCGGGGTTGGGTGTTTCAGGCAAGTCGGCGTGCTTCAAAGCAAGCAGGTCGATCATTTGCGGGGCGAGCCCGTTCCCTTGGGCATGCGCAGCTGGAACTATTTCGTGAAGCAGCGGCGAAGCTGCGAGTCCAGCGCCGAATGCGATGGCGATAGCGGCAATGAACAAAGTCTTTTTGTAGCGCATGCTGATCTCCTCGATTGTGTTTTGTTTTTTGCGGGCGCTACGCCTGTCTGGCGAGGCCAGGTGTCACACTACCATTATTTACGCATAAACGCCTATTCGTGTAAGCGTTCAAGCACAATACATCCCTGTTATGAGCACACGTTAAATTCACCGCTTTAAAGGTATTGCTTAACATATCCACTCTTGAGCACGCGGACTATTGCGGCATGGCGCCGTACGATGGCAGAGGCGACTCCGGAAATTCGGACGGTTGGATAAGTGGAGGCCTTGCTTCACAATCTCAGTCGTGGGACTGAATACGGGAGCAAGAGCATGACGAAGAGAACAAGACGGAATCACTCAGGCAGCTTCAAGGCCAAGATGGCAGTAGCAGCACTGCGTCGCGATAAGACGCCCACCGAACTTGTAGAGCACTGCCAGGTGCATCAGACCCAGGTGACGGAATGGAAACGGCGACTGCTGGAGCGAGCTGCTGACGTATTCGACAGCACGGCTAACAGCAACGAGAACGAGCCGGACGTGAAAGTGCTGAATGCGAAGATAGGGCAGCAGGCGCTGGAATTCGATTTTTAGGGAGCGCGCTCACCAAAGCGGGATTGGTGAGCGCAAAGAAATGATTGACCGTAGCCACGCCTTGCCGCTGACCCGGCAATAAGTGGGGCCACCTCTCTATGGAGTTTCATTTAGCGATTGCCCAATCCTTTATGTTGCGCAGCAAACAGGGCTGCTTCCACCCGGCTTCGCACTTGAAGTTTCTGAAAGATATTCGAGACATAATGCTTGATCGTCTTTTCTGACAAGAACAGCGTCTCGGCGATTTCGCGGTTGGTCTGACCGGCGCTGATGCCAGTCAAAATCTGGCGCTCGCGCACCGTTAGTTCCTGCAGCGGGTCACTGGGCTTTTCGCTTGTCAGGGACACCAGCATGTCGGCTGCCAGGGATGGAGAGACATAGACCTCGCCGTTGGCGGCATTGCGAACGATTTGGGCTAGCTCGCTGGCGGATGTGCCCTTGAGTACATAGCCGCGCGCGCCGGCCTTCAGGGCGGCAAGGAGCTTGTCCTTGTCATCCCACATCGTCAGCATGAGAACCACCGTCGCCGGGCAAGCGGCGGTGACTTTTTCCGCCGTCATCAAGCCATCCCAGCCGGGCAGGCTAATGTCGAGCAGCATGACGTCCGGCAGCATGTCCTGTGCCATGGCCAATGCCTGTTCTCCCGATGCCGTTTCACCGATGACAGCCATGTCGGGTTCTGCGTTTAAGGAGCTCACAACGCCCTGCCTGAACAAGGGATGGTCATCAACCACCAGTACACGTAACTTTTCATTCATGTTAAACCTCCGGTACGGTAAGGGGTAGGCTGACCCGGACAGCGGTGCCTCGATTGAGTCCACTCTGTAGGTCGAACGACCCACCAAGCATTTCCACCCGATCCCGCATGCCGATCAAGCCGAGCCGCCCCTTATATGCTGCGGCAGCAGAATCGAACCCTGGGCCGTCATCACTGACCTCGATCAGCACTCGCTCGGCCTCCTGGGAAATCCTGACTCGTTGCCCTTTGCCTGCGGCATGCCGGTACCCGTTGGCGAGCGCCTCCTGCAGGATGCGGAAGAGCGCAATTCGTACGGGTACCGGCGCTGCCCGTTGTACATTATCGGCGTCAAGCGCGACCTCGATGCCGGTTTTGCCTTCGTAATCGCCGATCGCGCGCTTGGCGATGTCGATAATGCTCAGCGCGCTGATCTCTGGCAAGCGCAAGCCGGCGCAGATCGCGCGCAAATCCTTCAGCGCCGAGTCGATCGCCGCATTGATTGACTGGGTGTCCACGGCACGCGATTGACCAGTGGCAGCGCAACTGCAGCGGCTGCGCTCTTCGGCGATCGACCCAAACCGCATCAGGGCAAAGCTAAGATCCTGACCGGGGCCGTCATGCAAATCGGCCGAGATGCGCTTAAGGTAGCTCTCGTTGAGTTCGGTGGCGCCGGCTGCCGCACGCCATACGCGCTTGTGCAGCAGCTCGTTCTGGGCGGCGAGGTCGGTTAGCTGCTTTACCTTGTCATTTAAATCAGCCTGCTGTTGTTCGATTGTATGGCTACCGCGGCGAACGAGCAGGAACAGCAGCATGTACATGATTGCGATCACTGGGGCGACCACCAGCCAGCTCTGGCGCTTGGCGATAAAGGACTCGTGCATTACCTCGTCGACTGGCTGATAAAACTCGGCGGCAGCGATCACCGTTCCCTTGCCTAGCGCATGGATAGGGGTATAGGTTTCGACCAGCCGCGCAAATCGCGCAGCCTCACTGGCATTTTCCGCAAAGGCAAGGGGGCTGATCTCCGCATGGACATTGCCAGCCAGCGCCTCGCTCAACCCTTCCTCAATCGGAAATTGCTTGCCGATCATTGACGCGTCCGCGCTGTAGAGGATAGTGCCGTCCGGGCGCCAAATCTTGAAGGCGACAATGCGTTGGCCCAGCGATGTCTTGTTGAGCAGTTCGTCGAGCGCCTTACGGTTGGTGGGCGGCAAAGTGGACGAGGTGATCAGGCTTTGCACGTGAGGGGCGATCATGCTGTCGACATACATGCCGGTGACGCCGCCCATCCGGTGAACGACGCTTTCTTCTACTTGCTGGCCAATCAGCGAGCCGATGATGACCATGCCGCCGAGCAGGATGGGAAAGCACAGTAGCAAGAACTGTTGCGAAAGGCTCGCCTGTTTGAATCTAAACACTGTTCCTCCTGTTTTGTTTCTGCAGGGTACCACCGGCAAGCCTTCTATCTCAATATTCACGCGGGTATCCGACTAAAGTCTGAAGAACTCGAGCCTAAAGACGGAACAAAGTCCCACCCATCAGCCGTGGCACTTATGTTTCCTATTGAATATAGTTCTTTCCGGCAAATGTGTCGCTAAGCAGGCACGGCGCTCGGCGGATGATAACCAATCGGGATTAACAAAGATGAATATGAAATTAGGCAGTCTTATAGGCGCAGCCGCGCTGGTCATGACCACCCTGGCCCAAACTAGTTTTGCTGCGGACTCCAGCGGGTGTGAAGGCGGCGGCTTCCAAGTATTGGGGAAGAGCGGATCGCAAAGTGCGACGGTGTCGGCAAACCTGGTTGGCACTGTGTTTCGCGTGCAGGGCAAGTATGTGCAGTTCGATGTCGATGGGCCCACGTTTGGCATACGCAATTACATCCTGACCGGCGCGTCTAATGCGCTGGATATCACCGGCGGCGTGGCGACCCAGGTCTTCGAGAGTAAGATGCCGGACCATCGTGGGCTCGTACTGACAGAGGACGTCTCGGTTTCGCTCAGCAGCTCGGCCGACATTGTGCTTACCCGCTCTGGGCCGGGCGTCACCATGCGCATTCAGGCGAAGGATTGCGCCAATGGCGGCTTGTTCCAGATGGAAGTGGCGCGTGCGGATGAAACGAAGACCATGTTTACGCACGTGCTAGCGCAAAGCGCCTTCTACTTTGACAACCGCAATTTCCGCGACCGCGAAGGCGATCTGGTTCCTTATAAGGAAACTTATATCAAGGTAGGCCCGCGAATCAACTTCGGTAACGATTACTCGCGGAAGTTTGTCGGACGGGACAGCCCGCAATTCGCCGACCGCGTCGCCGAGCCACTCTGCACCAACAATATCCTTACGCGCACCGGAACCTATGCGAAAGTGCTGCATTGTGGCGGCGTGTCGCAGTGGTGGGTTGCCAGCGGCGGCCGGATGGGACAGGTAATGGGCCAGGATGCCACCGAGGTCGCTCCGCCTGCAACCGCCTGCACGCATAAATGCCAGGCGCAAAATCAGGTTCGCAGCGAATCTACCGTTCTCGGATTTCCCTTTCCGGTCGCGTCAGCCGACCGGCTGCAGCCACGGGCGGCGCAATAGCCGCAAAAGAAAGTCATTTGCCTACCTCTCTTTGTGTGTTTTTTCCGAGAGTCGGCCGGTCTTGTAGGCAAATGTACCGGGACGGCCTCAGGTAGGAGGTACAACACCTTGCAAGATTAGTGTTGTGCTTCCTGACCGAGGCCGCCCAGTAAAACAGGACCGATACTTGATTCTACCGATTGCACAGGCAACCATGACGCACTGACAAGATAGGGCGTTCCCCACAACCTGTTATTTTTAACGCGCCGCCAGATACAGGCAACGGATTGACCCGCCATCCAGCATATTGCATCAGCAAGGATGGCAACAGCCCTAATTCAAGGGCAAATCTATCGCCATGACCTTCACACCGTTACTATCCTTAAATGGGGCTTGGCAAAACATGTGCGGCCATCTATGGCATTGGCCTTTCCACTTGGAGATGGTTCATCGTGGCGCGAACCATTCTCCTGTTCGGCCTCACCCAATGCATGTGAGTAGCACATTTACTTACGAAGGCTTAGGAATACTTCTTTCAACGACTGGTTGCCAGCGCCCCAAAGGCAATCGCCACCAACGCCATGCTGCCCGGTTCCGGGACCTGGCCACTCGTCGCCTGGGTCAGAAAACCCCGAATCTCGCCGGCTGGAAATAGATTTTTATGAATATTAATATAAGCTGTTCTAGCTCCCAAGCCAGCAGCTAACGCGGCCTCTGCGCCAGCAGCAGTACCTCCATTGGCCGTGATAAATGCCTGATTCCAGGTTGCAGGTACTAATGTGTTGAATGTATTGTCATGCGCTCCGGCCGTTACACCTAGCTGAAATCCAACAAAGGTGGGCACCTGCGTCGCAACACCGGCGTTACCCGTACAAGGCGTTGCTAGACAACAGTGAATGTGCGATGCAGTCGTATTTCCTAGCAGTCCGGAAAACGTTTCATTGACCCGCGAGGTGTGGGCGGTCGCATCAAAGTCGACAATGGCAAACCCAGTGCCTGGCGATGCCACCGGCGGGCTTTCATTCGGACAGCTTAACTGAGCAGTGTAGGTGAGCGCCTGGCTGGCGCCAGCGGTCGCGAATAAACCGAAAAACATCAGCAAACGTCTAGAGCGTGATTTCCTAGCCATCCACCAATTCGACGCGCCAGAGGGTGGCGAGAACAACTGGCATGAGGCTTTAGACCAGATACCCTGGCCGGCTGGTACTGGCCAGGTCGGCCGCCCTGCAGAACTTGACAGAGGCGGGCGCAAAAATGTCTATCTCGATGCCGCCAGCGTGGCGCGCGCCGTGAAGCTGGGGAAGGGCAATCTCAGCGAGGGCATCAGGATTGCACTGAGCCGCGTGTAGCGGGGCCGCCGGCCGTAATGATCCGGTCCAGCGTTCCGTCCTCGAGAATCTGAATGAGGTAGCGTGCCAGCCCATCAACAGCGACTTGTTCCGCGTTTTTGTCATCCGTCGGGGTAACAAAAACTGATAACTCCAGTATGCCGTCGACGTCCGCGTCGCCCATCTCAATATCCACGGACCGGTTCTGCTTCAGGAATGCCTGCAGACTGTCATCGAGCATTTCCATGCAGGCGTCGCAGTAAGTACCAAGGTTAGGGTTGTTCCAGCCCTTGTCACACTGCACCTCGACGCTGTACCGGGAAAACGGCAAGTCCGGCGCCATGTCTGCAGCAACCTTTTCGCCCACCAGCAGGCCCCACGACGTTCTTAAAACCGCCCGCGCCGCATGGTTTTCCGCAATCAGTTCGGCGCGGTACTGGCCAAGCTTGGCACGGTGTTCGTCAGACGATGGCGAAGTGGTGGCGCTGTGGGCGGTCAGCATTTCTATATCCTCGTCCGTGCCGGCGTCGAGCGCTTTTAGCATTTCCTCGGGCAAGACCGATTGCGGCCACAGGTCGAAATCCAGCCCGCTTTTACGCAAGAAGGCGGCAATTTCAGCGCTGCTCAATATCGGCTGGTCCAAGAAAGCATTTTGCATCTGTTCATTTCCTAAAAATGGATGGTTTCGCTATATCTGGCAAGTCAAATCCAAGATGGTTCACGCCATCGCACCTAACGTGTTAGAGCCAAATGTAGAGATCGGCTGACCCAAAAACAAAAACGCCAGCGACAAGCTGGCGTTCTGATTTTCACACTGAAAGCGCCTCCCGGCGCAGCGGTGTTGACTTATATGAATTCAGCCATTACACGGACACGGGCCATTTGCTTGGCACTGACGCGGCCAGTTGCAGGCACAGCCTTGGCCATTGCCAGGGCATTGCCGATTACGCCCAGCCAGTCGCGCAGAGACAGACCCAGCTTGGCTGCTGCTTTCGTACCGGAGAACGAAGGAACGGAGACGCTGGAGGAGGTCAATACGGCGGTGCTCATGGTTTTTCCCTTTAGGTAAAAACGTTTCGATGAGACCAATATAGGCCTCGACACGGCACCTTTCCAATTGTGGTTCGTATTACCCGTTATCACTAAAACGAATAGGAACGGCAGGTGTTTCTGCCACATCAGGCCCAGGCAAACTCAGGGCGCATCACGCCCCTTCAACTCGTCCAAACGGTATCCAAAACCGTAGACGGGCGACAGACGGTAACCGTGCTCCGGGTTCAGCTTGAGCTTGGCGCGAACGCGCGATATATGCGTGTCGACGGTGCGGGACAGTTCTGGCGATATGCCCTTCCAGACTGAATCAATGATCGTGCTGCGCGAAATCGGCTGGCCAAGGCTACGGAAAAAGAGCAGCGCCAGTTCAAACTCCTTTTTCGTCATCTCTACGGGCTTACCTGAGATGGTGACGCGGTCGAAGCGGGATTCAAAGGCGTACGAGCCGAAGGTGTGCTTTTCTCCCTCTATCTGAGCTGGATAGGCCTGACGGAGCAGTACCGATACTCGTGTGGCCAGTTCCCCGCGCCGCAAAGGTCGCAACAAGTAATCGTCAGCGCCGGCGGCCAGCATGCCAAGGATCTGGTCTTCATCATGAGTGCCGGTAATACCGAGGATAGGGAGTGGCGCGGCAATCTTTGTTCGGACCTCTTGCACGATTCTGCGTTTGTCCTCGGCATTGTGCAGGCTCACGACCAATAGATGATAGGCATCGATAAAGAACTGCTTTAAAAACTCCGGCAGGCTCGTAAATGCGTGGCACTGGTAACGCCCCCGCGTGAGAATCTCGCACATAGACTTTGCTTGGGCAATATCTAAATCGAGGATGGCAATTTTCATGGCGGAGTAATGGCAGGTGAAATTGTTAAAAAGATGAATGATTTTCAACATTTCTACCAGTAAAGTAAATTACATTTCGTAACATATTTCAATTTTGCAACAGTTAAGCGAGAAATATGTTTCCGTTTCCTCTTGCCAAACCAGATATTTTCTCGTTCCTCTGGCTGCGGGCCTGGTGTATTGGTGCCGGTTTTTTCCCCCGCCTGTAATGCACTGGTTAGACGTCTGTGCTGCAAATAGGTGAACGCAATCATCGTCAATAACGCGTGATGATGTAGTCCCAGCCAGGATCGGCCCTCGTATTGGTCCAGGCCTAGTTCATCCTTGAGTTGCTGATGCGCCTGTTCGCATGCCCACCGGGCCTTGATGGCGCGTACCAGCGTCCTGCGCGGCGTATTAGGCGGATGATTGGTGAATTAATATTTGCACTTGCCGCTGGAGCGCGCTTCGCACACCAACTATGCAGCTTGCCCAGGAAGATGCTGCCCATGTGATACCAAGGTACCTTCAGCAACGCACACCCGCACGCAGGCAAACCGCGCGCTGAGCATGTCTTTGGTGCCGCAGCGCCACGAACAGCGCCGTAGCGCCTTGGAATCCAACATGTCAATCATATGCACCACCGACACGCTTGGTGTCGAAGGTTGTGGATATTTGGCACGCCCCCCAGCTCCAGGATTTGTAGCCTGCATACTAAGTTCTACATCAGCCGGATAGACCTTCTATGTCGGCTGCACACCTACTGCCCAACGTAGCCCTCGTTGCGTCAGCCCGGCACGAAATTCTGCGGAACTGCCATAGCCAGCATCGGCCAGGACCATGCCAAAGCGCACACTGTCCGCCAAGGCACTATCGATCTGCGCCAGTGCAATGTCGTCCTTGGTTTCAAACGAGATCGACTCGGGTACCTTGGATTCTGCACGACGCGCTTTGTCCTGCGCCCAGTCTTTAGGCAAGTACAGCCGCAAGGCAATTGGTACTGGCACCTCCTTTTTGGTACTGGCACCTGCGTTTGCGCCAAAGTGAGCGAGCCCAATACGTGGCAGTTCGCCTGCTTGCCCAGCACGCCGCAGTGCTGGCGCTTGACCCCGACCGAGTGTTTGCCCTGCTTGGGCAGCGCCGTGTCGTCCACGATCAGCACGGCGTCCTTGCCGCCCACCAGAGAGCGTCAGCCGGCTAACGCAGCACCCGTTCCAAAGGGGCGGTGGACCAAGGCGAGGTCGACACAAAGTGGTGGAGTTGCTGCGTTTGCCCAGGGCACGCATGTTCGGTCATTGGCTCAACACTCTTGCGGGCCCCGAGACCCAAAAGTCCCTGCAAATAGAGCGGCGCCCAGCAATGTCGCTCGGAACGCTAAAAAACCGCTAAGAATGGTTTAAGCCATTGCTGAAAATCCTCATGCCAGTCCGTCCGACAGGAATCACGGTATCCATGAATATCCTTCCAGACAGCAGCCATATTCAGAAATTCTACGTCTTCACATGGCAGAGTAGTACTGGTTATTTGATCTTGCCGGTTGAGACAAGGCCACCGCACAGGAAAAAGCCTGTCGCGTGATTCGTCTCTTGAGGTTGCAACAAGCACTGGGAGATGTTTCTCCGTGAACTAACCTATGTTGAACATCGTATCGAGATTCATCAGCCCATCGAATTCTATTGTTGATAGTTTGGAAATATCTACAGGAGCGTTATCGTTTTCAGCCTGACGAGCGTTGGATACTGCAGCAACCATATTGCCTGCTTGCGCTGGCATCTGCATATGGGAGGGCGACGATTCATGCACCTGCTCCGGTACGGTTGAGGTAAATGGCGCCCATGCAGGCTTAAGGGTCGACGCGACTGGAGGGGCTTCCTGTTTATCCTGTTCCACAACCGCTGGCAGATTGATAGCCACCTCCGATGGTACTTCGTTGTTGGACTCGCTCCGCGGAGAAGCTGCCTGGGGTGGATTTTTCGGAGTAGCAGTTGGGTTCTCATTATCGTCTACTGTAGCAACAGGAATCGCTGAGCGTCGAGTGGATTTGGGCGGAGAAGTGACTCGCTTGCGTGCAGGAACGCGCCCTGTGCGCGCCATTTCTGTCCGACGGCGGCTTTGAGCCACGCCGCCGGGTCCACTGATCGCCTTTTCCAGCGCCTCACCAAGCGTGTCATTTTGGACATGCTCCAAGTACCATTGGTAAAAGACCGCCCTAATGGCGGGGGTTTCTACACCCATAGGTAGGCTTGCCAGGAATTCCAGCAGGCCCGGGCAGCGTTCTTCCTGAACTTCGATTCCGATCCGCCTGTGTGTCTCATTTGGATCGTATTGTTTGATGTACCGAGCCATTGGCTGCTCCTCAACTGTTTGAATTACTGACAGCGCATTGCACAGACAGCACGTCGCTTGCAACTGAACGCAGTCGGCTAATTTGAAATAATGTCAAGGCGTTCACCTGCATTAACGTTGTACTTGAATCCGATATCAGGATAGGTCTAGCCATTTGCCACCACCTTTTCCTTAACCGTGATGGCTGCCGCACGTTTGAGAAGTTGACCTTTCCCATATCTGCAAAACCCTTCCGCAACTGCCATTCGTGGCTCAGGCAGAAGCATGATGTGAGGCCATTGCTTAAGCAGGCTGTCGTAAATAATTGGGGCACCGCCTCCGGCAAGCAGAATCCCGTCGACAGTTGCCGCCTCAGCCGCAAGCAGATCGTTTGTCTTGGTCATAATCTTGCTGACCACAACTTCGGCTGCTTCAGCTACCTCGTCGGCAATTGACTTCACACCAAAATGCCGTATTTTTTTCGTTCTCAGCGCGTCTTCACAAGCAACCGGGGAGGCGTCTATACCTTTGGCCGACAAAATACGGCCGAGTTGCTCCGCTGCCAGAAATATGCCTTCGCAAGATTCAGACTTGCGATCGATATGGACGCCTTCCTTCATCAACAAGAAATCGGTCGTGAAATGCCCTACGTCGATGACGGCCCAGGACTTCTTACGACCGATTTCATCAATCATATTTTCTGAAATCGGGTATCCCTTTTTGTTCAGAAAAAACGATAGAAATGCGCCCATTGGTTGCGACAACGCTTTTACATCGGCATTAGGTGCTGCTTTTCGGGTGAGTTCCTCAAGCCGCTCACGTTGCTTGCCATAGAGAGCAGCAGGCGTGCCTACCAGGATATAAGGGGATTCGAGTCCCGTTACCCCTATGCGAGCAAGGCGCTTCAAGGTCGATAGGACGAGCGCCTGATAGGCTTGGGTTTCAGTCCAGTCGTGTGAAAGTCCTGCGGATGAAGTAACGCCTCCCTGAAGACGTGCAGTATCACCAGTGAAGTAGCTTCTACCTTCCACAACGATCGTCTCGGGTTCTGCAGTACGAATCGAATTTTCGTCACTTAACATGATCGCGTGGCAGACCAGCGATGGGAAGGTCAGCTCAAATTCCTGCCCTTTGGCAAAGGCCCTTGCCTTGACGGCGCTTCGGCCAACGTCGAGTCCGATGATGGTTTGACCGTGCATTGATATTTCCTATGTAAGAAGTTGAGATAAGAGGTGAGGGTTCGGACTCCACTGCAGGTATTGGAGAAGAGCCAGTGCACACTACTAATTACTGGCTCCGTGCCGTGTCCCGTGTGCGACATGCCGTGTCCCGTGTGCCTCGCGCCGTGTGTCACACGCCGTGTGGCACCTCCTCATCACCGAACGAATGATACGATACCTAACTAAAATTGACAATTCACAACATAAATAATCATAATCTACGGGAATCTTTGCATAGTTCCGATCCCCTCCTAACCCTTACTTAAACTATGGCGTTCCGACCCCCCCGCAACCTTGATGAAATCATGGCTCTCGTTCTCGAAGTCGAGGCCACCGCAAACACCCTCGTTGAACTCGTCATCCAGATCGATATCCAACTCGCCAAAATCGATGAAGCACTAGGTAAACTACAGCCTTGGAAGAGCGGAAAACTGCGCATTCAGTGGTGGAAAAAACGCGGAAAACTTGTTCCTTCTGTGGTGAAATGGATTTATGGAAGGACCGGTTTGTGGCGGGCTGAACGCGTCAAGTTGGAGTCGCTAGTCCTGGTCGTGAAAACGTCACATGAATGGCGAGCGGACTCACCAGTGGTCAAGGACCTCATGCGGATGAGCAAAACACTCCTCGTGCTTCGCGCCAGGGCATTGGGCAAGATTCAGAACTTCAAGATGACTGAAGCGCTAAGCACATCCAATCAGGTAGAACTGGTGGCCATGAACGCGAATCTAGACGGGCTTCTCCAAGCCTTGGAGAACCGAACAGATAGTCCCGACTCCGAGCCCGGTCGTTCCTCTGCTGTCTTGCTCGAAATGCTTCCTGAGGACGACTGACTTCCACTGAGTCCTCTCTTTTCTCTTTCCCTTTCACAATCTCCCGGCCGGGTCTGCCTCATAGACCTGGCAGTCATCCTGACCTGTATCAAAATGGTCATGACTGGCTGGCGCCCGAGACTGACTGGTTAGGCTCCCGGCGGGCTTGGCCAACCTGACCCGTGTCAGAAGGTCCTGGACTGTTCCGCTCCTGCGGAGTGGAGCTTGCCTCATTGGGCTAATCGATCTGCATCACCCGTCTTTCTTTGCCTGGGGAAGTAGGCGTTGGCATCCCAGTACTGCCTGTCGGGAAAGTTGCTTGTGCCGGATGCGTAGATGACTGACTTGTCCATGTGGCGCCAGTGCTGGCCAGCGTTCGGAGCTTCTTTTTCTTCTTGGTCACTTGGCTGCCTTACCTACTTGCGCACGCGGGCGAACTTCCGGCCGGTGATGGCTTTGCGACCTGGTCGAGCGTCAGAACCGGACTTGACCTGGCCAGGCTCCGATCCAGTTCCTTCTATTGACGGCCTACCGTTGTCCATCTTATTCCTTGCTCCTAAATCAACTGCGTTTCCCCATCCGCTCAACAAGCTGACCTGTGTCATAAGCCCTTGCTCCAGGGTAGGGCAGCGGCGGCGGCTGGCTCGGGGTCGGCTTTGCTTGTTCCGGATGCGAGGACAGGCAATCGAGGGGATAAAGATGCGGGCCGGCCCGGCTCTTGTCCGTCCTGGGGAGACGATCAGTTTTTTGTGTACGAGGCCGGTTTAGTTGACAGCGTTGGTGAAGCGCTCGCCGAATATCATCGCGAGTGGATTGGCCGCTTGCTTCCATGTCTACGGTGGCATCTTCCAGTCTTTTTCAATGTTGCGCAAGGCCAGAAACAGCAGCTTCGTAGCGGCCTCGTGGCTGGGGAAGTGGCCTTGGTTCTTGACGATCTTGCGCAGGCGCATATGCAAGCTTTCGATGGCATTGGTCGTATAGATGATCTTTCTAACCACAGGCGGATACACAAAGAATGGAATGACTTGTTGCCATTGGCGTTGCTACATCACCGCCACGGTCGGGAATTGGCTTCCCATGACCCGGCAGCAAATGCGTCCAGCGCCGCAGCGGCCATATCCGCATTGGCCACTTGGTAGATCGGCTTGAGCGCCGCTGCCAGTTCCTTACGGTCTTTCCATGCGGCCAACGTCGTCGAGTTGCGGATCAGATGCACAATGCAGGTTTGGATCTGGGCCTGCGGATAGACTGCCTCGATCGCTTCCGGGAAGCCGCGCAGACCGTCGCCCACCGCAATGTGGATGTCGTGCAAACCCGGTTCTTCAAGTCGGTTGAACACCTTGAGCCAGAACTTGGCGCCCTCAGTTTGTTCAATCCACAATCCCAGTACTTCCTTGCGCCCATTGGCGCGCACGCCCAGTGCCAGGTATACCGCCTTGTTCTTGACCGTTCCTTCATCGCGGATCTTCAGGCGCAATGCATTGAAGTACACGATCAGATACATCGGCTCCAGCGGCCGCTTTGCCATTGCGCGACTTCCTCGATCACTTCGTCGGTGATGGTGGAAATCAGGTCCGGCGAGACCGCCGAGCCATACAACTCCAGCAGGTGGCCCTGGATCTCCCGTACCGTCATGCCACGGGCGTATATGCTGATGACATGATCGTCAAAGCCAGGCATGCGCCGCTGGTACTTGGCTACCAGCGTGGGTTCAAAGCTCGATAGCCGGTCGCGCGGCACATCGAGTTGTAGTTCGCCGCCGGGCGCCAGTACCGTTTTGGGTAACGTGCCGTTGGGATGATTTTTACTGGCTTGCTCTTCCTGTGCCAGGTGGTGAGTCAGTTCAGCCGACGGTGGACCGGTGCCGAACGGTCCGAGCAAAACTGGAAAGCCATCTGACGGAGGCCGCGGCAATCTCTTACCAAAGTCACCGCCGCCGCCCGCAAAAGGCAAATAAGCGACCTCGTGATCGATGGTTTCCCCATTTTGCAAGCACTACTCGGCGCGGCATGAATGCAATCAGAGCCGCGTCGACGAGTGACGGATCAGGTAAGTCCTGACCAGTCAGCATAAAATGCAACAATCAATCCATCCCTGTCCAGCCTCTCTATTCTGGCTTCGGCTACCTCCCAGCCGACTCCACCGACCGCTCCGTCTCCTCTAACCCCCCTTTATTTTCTTCTCTTTCTTTTCTTTCTGGCGCAAGCGCCACCCCTGCGACCTGTGCCGTCGGCAAGCTGTCCGTTGACCATGGACCGGACGCCGCGGCGCTCTGAATTCACTTTCTCCTTTTGATCGGTCGTCTCGATCCTATCCCTGAGGCGTGGATATCGGCTCCGCTTACCTACCGGCGCTTTACTTTGGTTGCGTATTTGCGCTCGATTTAGTGGCCACCGTCCGATGAATCCCTTTTTTTCTTTTTTCTTTTTTTTCTCTAGGGCGCGGCCGCATCGGGGAGAGATGGGGGAAAGGGAGTTTTACGGACGGTCAAAATTTATGAGAGGTATTTCGAAGTGGATGGGTCGATCGGCGGGGTTAAGGCTTTGACGCGGTGATGGATAGATTGTTGCGTTCTTGTCTCCTGAGCCTGAATTACTGTATGCTTGACCAGTAATTATTCTCCCCTCCAGTCGGCATCCCACCGAACAAGACAGAAGTCATAAATGCAAGGCGGCTGCGCCGCCCTGCTTGCAGAAGAGTCCTCAGATGGATATGAAAACGCTCGGTTTATACGATCACCCCGATGGCTGGCGCCATGAGCGGAGCGAGGCCTTTGCCGAGTTGGTCAAATCCGAGGCCTACGTCGACCATGGCCGTCGACCGCCTACTGACGTCAACAAGGAAAAGCGTCCCTTGCGAGATTGCACACGCAAGAACCTGATCACCATGTTTGCCAAGTTCGTCAAATGGATGGCCGGCGAACAGGTCAACTTGTCTACCGTCACCCCGGACCACATCCTGCGTTTTTTCGACGCGCACGTTACTGGCCACGGCAAGGGCGACAAGGATATCGTCAGCACCATTCGGACCCGCCATGTGCAGTTGCTCGAGCGCGTCTGCCGGCATCTGGAAATCGCGCCCAATCCCGCGTCAATGGCCGCGCACGGCGTGTACCACAACCGCGAGCAGGGCGCCGCCGGCGTTGATCAGATTTCAGAACTGCTCTACACCCTAGACCGGCAGAATTTCGATAAAGTGGTCGAACTGCTGGTGGAGTTCCGCGATAGGGGACGAAACGAGCCTTTCAATGACTTGCATGAACAGACTGTGCAACGGCTGAAATAGGACATGGGCCTCATGGTTTCGACTGCGTGAGCCATGTGCGGAGCCAGCGACTCCGACAATTTGCCCAACTTCGGACATTGACCAAACCGACGCTTGCGAGGAACAACAAACCATTCCGCATTCAGCGCCAGCCAGTGCTTGCGGCACAGGACAAACTTGGTCGGCTTACACAGGCCAGCCATTTCCATCGACGCTGCATGATCCACCTGGAATTCACCAGGATAGAGCTGCTCGGTCTTCTGTGACGTGCCATAGGCGACGTACACGCGTTTTCTATCCCTGGACACGTCCACCACCAGTGCCGGCCGGATCTTCGGGCGAGGGCAGGTTGCTTCAAGTGCTTCAGGGAATTTGCAGAATACGATGTCGCCAAGGACAGGTTGGAAGGGAAGCGCTCATTTCATGATGCATCCTTAGGAGAGAGACAACACCAGCGAAAATTCGCATTGATCGGGTATCCGTGAATACAGAACGCCTTTGTATAAGGTTCAGGATCGCAGTGCGCAGACAGGCTTACATGTTTAAGGAAATGAATGGGGTGGGAATTTGCGCGGCATAGCAAAAAGCCCCGGCGTCAGAGACGCAAGGGCTTCCTGAAATGCGCTTGAATGGAACAGCGTAGGCTTAGTCTGCCTAGAATTCCAGTGTGTCTAGTGTGTATTGCTGCGCCTGCGATCTTTTCCATCCGGAGCAAAGAATCAATTTTGATTTCTCTTGGTATTACACATCTGTGTTCTGTATAATCATTTACAAAGGACAACATTACGCTTTCGATATGAGCTGTGCAGTGGGCTGCTTGTCTCATCACAGCCCCCGTTCAAGGTTTCATTGACTTATTTTAGGAGTTCCCGTGCTTCCAATGGACGCCAAGCGCAATGCCGATTCGTATTCCTACCCAAACGGCATGCTTAATTCAGGATGGATCGTGGGCGTGCTGCGCCTGCCAGGCGAGGGTAAGTGCTTCATCCAACAAACCGCCAGCGAAAACCACATGCTGCCCGTCGAGTTCGACCCTCGCGAGGCGCCGCTGCCGCGCGACCTGAAAGAGTGGGATCTGGTCATGGCTTACTGCCACTTCATCGGCGCCCGCGAAAGCGACGTGCGTATCGTGCGGGGCAAGAGTATTCGCTTCGAGTCACCCAATCTCATGCACAATGACAAGCGTTTTACCGAAGATGTCATGCGAAAGTGGTCGGTCAAGGTGCATGCGGCGGCGAAGGATTCCGGCCTACCAGCTGCCATCGAGGCCGTTGGGAAGGTCGCCGGCGATATGCCCGCAAAGGAAGAGCGCATGAACAGCGTCGATTGGCGCGTGCTGAAACTCAACAAGAATGCGACCAACACCGTCCAGCTGGCCGGCTTCGTGCAGGCCAAGTCGCTCGAGCGCAATCGCGTCAATGCCGAAGGCAAACCGATGAACGACCGGCTGGTGGCGCTGCTGCGCCAGACCGAAGATCCCCACAAGAGCATCCCGATCCACTGGTACGGCCGTAACCTGGAGCCCCTGGCCAACACGCTCACCCGCGGCCTGCCCATCAAGGTCCAGGGTGAATATCGTCTCGATGTAAAGGCGCTCGGTGCACCTGATCCGGAGTCCGGCATCGCACCGGTGTCCAAGCTGCCCTACATTGAAGCAAAGGATTTCCCCGGTCCCGTAACGCCGGATTCGGGCCTGATCAAGATCGCCCCTTTCTGGGTCGCCGAAATGCTGCAAATGGGTACCCGCAAGGCGCCGCGCCGCGAAGCGCCTGCGCAAGCTAACGTTCCGGCCGGCGTTGACGCCGCAGCCATTCTGGCTGATGCTTTGAACGACATCACCCCAGAGGGACTAACACAATGGCCGACGTTTGTGACGATTCCGACGCCGTCAGCAAAGCCTTCATCGAGCGTGCCGTCAAAGCGGCCCAGGCAAGTCTCGCGGTCCGGCACCTAGCCCCCACGGGAATCTGCCACAACAGTCGCTGCGAAGCCGATGTCGAGAGCGGCAAGCTTTTCTGCGACAACCAGTGCGCCGACGAACATGGCCGCGTCGAACGGCTACGGTCCAATTCTGGCACCCGGCACTAGGTATCGCGGGGCATCAGAGTTGAGGCCAAGATCATGCAAACGTCTTGGCTTGTTTTTTATGTACAGGAAGAGGTATTCAGACCATGAGCAAGATGCTGATCGTGGCGGAAAACCCGTCAGTTGCCAAAGACATTGCTGCCGCGCTTGGCGGCTTTACCAAGGTGCAGAACTTGCTGGAGAGCGACACCGCCATCGTCTCCTGCGCAGTGGGCCACTTGGTCGAACTGTTTGCGCCAGAGGCGGCAACGACAGGGCGCGACTTGTCTTCCCTACCCACCATCCCCACCCAATTCGCCATGAAGGTGCTGGAGCCGAGCAAGGCCCAATACCGGGTATGCCGACGGCTACAGGACCACCATGGAAGACAAGGACGGCAAGCCCGTTGCCAAACAAGCTAAACCAACCACCGTGCCGCAAGCAGCAGGAGCCTTTCTATGAACGCCAGAAACCCCATCGTCAAAGCGACCTTCATCGTGTTTTTGTCGATATGGATCCCCATGAATCTCTACACCCTGTTCACGGACCCGGTCTTTTTCTGGGAAAACGTTCCGAACATGATCCACGGGGCTTTCGTCACTGTGGTGGGTTGCGTCATGGGGGTGGTCATTACGGCCGGGCTGATTCTCCTTGAGCGGTCGCTTGCGCAAATGCGACTACAAGGCGGCAGCTTCAATGGCGTGACGTCCTCGATCGGACCGGTACCCATTCTGGCGCCGCCGGCCAAGCGTGCAAAGGCTAAGGAATGCCTCCCCATTGAAAGCGAGCGGGTCAAACAGTGGATTGAGGCGAACAAGGTCGCCCATCCGGAATATGTCACCCTGTTCATGGCAATCTGGCAAACCCTGTCGGCGCACAAGACCCACCCGGCAAGCCATCGAAAGGGTGGCCATGGCGGGAGAACGCTTGCCCAGCACTGCATGGCCGTGGCGGATACGGCGCTTGAACTTGCTCCAGGCTGGTCCTATGAGGGCGTCTACATCAGGCGCCCGGGAAAGTCACCCAAGCTGATCATTGCCAAGCGCAACGCAAATTACGTGTTCGATCCGCTTGACCCGATCATTCCGGTTCTGGCGCTGGCGCATGACCTAGGCAAGATCGAAGCCTACAAACTGCAGGCGGATGGCACGGTGCTGACCAATGAAACAGGAGCGATGCAGGATGACCCCGGCATCAAGCATGACGCGCTTGGCGCCAGGATACTAGCCCGCATTAGTGAATTCTGGGAGCTACCGCCCAGAGATACGGAGGCACTGACCACTGTTATTGCCCACTACCATCATCCGAGCGACTTCCCGGTCGATAAGAATGGACTGTCCGTTGACGACCGCAAGACGGCACTGATGGGGTTCCTCATCCTTGCCGACAAGACCACCGGCCAGCGAGAAAGCGGCATCAGTGCCGCGTCTGTTAATGAAGACACCATTACTGAAAGCGAAGCAGAGGAGATCTATGCAGCTTTTGTGTCGTGCATCACGGAGAAAGGTCGCATCGATGGAAGGGGCGATAGCGACACGGACAAGGTCTTCAAGATCGGCCAGAAGCATGCCAACCTGGTCTACTTGCGGGAAGCGCCGCTGCTTGCAGCAATGTGCCGCAAGTTGGGAGTCTCAATCGAGGCTGGGAGAGGTCGTTTTATCCTGCTCAATCGGATTTTGTCGATTTTGACCGAGAAAGGTCTGCTTTCCACGCTCCATAACGGGGTCGATTTCAAAACATTTCAGCCGCTGTTTTTCGTGCGCTTCTACCATAGCGAGGACAACACTATCATCGCCGGTTGGCGCGAGACGATCATCATCCGTCCTACGGTAAAACACACGGAGCTGCTGTCGCTCGTAGATCTGCCAGCCCTGGCGACCGTCGCAAAAATCGAGCGACCCTATTTTGCGCACCTGGCAGAGATTATTGAACCGTCAAAGCTGATGGAGATGGTAGAGCAAGCGTTCGGGAAGACAGTCATCGAAGCCGTGAAAGAGGGACTGAATATCGATGAGACGATTTTGCCTATACCAAAGACTATTGCATCGATTGTTGCGTGTGCTGCGCCTGCAACCGGCGCACAGATCACCGACTTGACCTGTGCGTTGCCCGAACCTGCCGAAGAGGAAGCTGTATGTGAGGGGGCTGTCCAAGATTGCTCAAAGCCTGCCTTGGAAAAGCCCAACGAACAACCCTTGGGAATTCCGGAAAGTCATGACCGCGGCACTGTTATTCAGGATGTTCCGAAAGATGTGATCTCCAATTATAAAAAGCAAAAGCAGGAAGAAAAGAACAACGGCAGTCTGGCTCAGCTGCGCCAGTCGGCCGAACCTTCCCAATTCCTCCAGCAATTGACACCCGAAAAGGGCAAAAAGCGCGGTGCCCGAACACTTGCTGAGTCGCTTGGTACAGGAAACGACACAGCAGCCATGTATGTGCGCAAACGAGATAAAGCTGAAACTAAGATTGGCGCTCTGTCAGGCTTGCCAGAAGAAAGTTTAAAAAAGACTTCGTTCGAAGTGTTTCAGCGATTGGTACAGAGAGCAGTTGAAATTGGAAAACTTCATTCATTGGCAGAGATCGATGGACAATATTTCATTCTGCAGTCCATGATTGAAGAGGCGTTTCCCAACAAGAATGTCGACGAACAACTCCCCAAGGAATATGTTGAACGAAGATCAACCAGAGCTGGCACCGTTCTGCTTGTCCCAGTAAAGGAGGCTAGATGAACACGATTCATGAAACTCGGCCATCAAGCACTTCTTCATCTGGCCACCTCAGGGGAAAATGCCTGGGGTGACAGCGTGGATCGATTCCTTGCGCGAAGCTTTTGGCAAGGAAATGGTGGACAAGATGATTCGCACTGAATTGCGGGATGGAACGTTCTGAGCCATAGAAAATGGCTTGGTGGTTAGCCAGCCGCCAGCGGCGGTACTCGACAAGCACTTTGCGGATTGGAACAGTCTACCCCATGCATGGATAAACTGGAGCTGGCATCATCGCCGCCGTCGATAGACTGACGTTGGCCTGGCTGAGAGATCAAGTTATTGCTTCATGTAATCGATCTGTTCGACACTAATCGTACCGGCTTAATTGCTCACAACGGAAAAACCCCGACGTCCGCCCGGCTGTTACAGCGGCTTCCATGTTTGAGTACTGACCGATATGGCTGAAATTGGACTTTATGATGAGCTGGAAACAGCAGACCTTTGAACACTTAGGGCTGCTTACGCTGTATCGCAGACCTATGTAAATTTAGCCTGCGAGTGTATAAAGATATAAAGCGCCGGGCACTGGGATCTTCTAGTACAGCACTGCGGATCTTTAACGAACCTGCTGAAACTGCCTTTCAGCTCATATTTTCCCGTCCACCTGCCGATCTTCATTGTCCGGTTTCGGCGGAAAGTCAAATTAAACCCTTAAGAGTTGGATGGCTAAACTAAAGTCTATTGCACGCTAATTCCCGCGGTCCGAATGACCTTTCCATAAGTTGCCTCTTCTGCCTTCAGCGTTGTCTCCAGTTCAGCCGGCGAGGCGCCTGTCACACCAAAACCCATGTCTTCTAGTCTGCTGCGCACTTCCGGCTCGCCAAGCACCTTGGCTATATCGTGGTGCAGCTTTGAAATAATTTCAGGCGGTGTGCCGGTGGGTACGACATAGCCTTGCCAGCTTTCCACCTTGAAATTCGGCACCCCTGTCTCCGCCATCGTCGGCACATTCGGTAGCGCCTTGGAGCGGTAGGGCGTCGTTACCGCAAGTGCGGTCAACTTGCCGGCTTTCACATATTCCGTGACGGCTGCCAGCGTGATCAGCGTCGCATCGACATGGCCGGCAATAACATCTACCGCTGCCGGACCGCCACCGCGATACGGAATGTAATTGACTCGCCCTCCGGTCTCGCGGTTCAGCAGTTCATGCCCAACATGCGCAATACCTCCTAGACCGGGGAGCGCAAGGCTTAGTTTCTCAGGGTGATTTTTATTGTAGGCGACATAGTCCTGAAAATTCTTGATGCCCGACTTTGGATTCACTACCAGCACCTGTGGATTAACGACTGCCTTAATGACCGGCGCGAACGCCTTTTTTGCGTCGTAGGGCAAATCGCCAAACAGAATGCCGTTCAACACCAGGCCTTCACCAGCCTGCAGGATGACGTAACCATCGGGCTTGGATTTCGCGACCTTCTCGGCACCGATGATCCCGCTCGCCCCAGCGACATTCTCTACCGTGACTGATTGTCCCCAGCGTGCGCTCAATCGTTCAGCGATGATCCGGGTGAGCTTGTCGGCGCTGCCGCCCGCTGCAACTGGAACGACAATGCGCACGGGTTTATTGGGATAGTTGTCCGCAATGCCGGAAGCGCTTGCGTGCAAAGGATAAAGTACAGATGAAATGGCGATGACCACGGACACGCGCGCGTAACGCGCAAATGCGGATAAATTCATGTTGTTTCTTCGTGGGCTAAATGAGTGATCGTTGCCGGCAGCGCGCTTTATAAAGCGGCATTCAGGCGCCAGGGAATTGGTGACAACGGCGGTTGTCAATGAAAGCGATATTAAGCAAGCGCACCAGCTTGTTACAACGAATAGAAATGGATATCGATATATCAAAAAAGCCTAATAACGCCGCTCAAAAATGGCATATCGATATCCGCATTGATTCCTTGGACTCGCAATAGCCAATCCATAAAATGGCCCTGCTTAAACAAGCCATTCATAACCAACGGATCAAATAAAAAATATGCGTTCATATCAATCTTCGGATCCTGCTGTCGAGAGCGGTGGTACACGGTATGCAGTTGCGGCCGGGTTTGCCGGGCTGTTGTTGACGCTCGCCAGTACCGCCGCACATGCCGATGCGACGCTTGACAAGATCAAGCAACGCAACAAGATCGTGGCTGGCATACTGCTTTCCGGCGGCCCATTTGGATCGATCGACCCGGCGACACAAAAACCGGTCGGCTGGAATGTGGAACTCGCGCGCGATATTGCGCGGCAATTGAACGTCGAGCTTGAGACGGTCCAGGTACAGCCATCGAACCGGGTGCAGTTGCTGCAGCAGGGGAAGGTGGACATTCTGATCGCGGGCATGGAGGTCACGTCCGAGCGCGCAAGCATTCTTGGCTATGCGCCCACGCCTTTCTATAAGGTGGGCGGCACCGCCATCTTTCCTGCCGCAAGCGATATACGAAGCTGGAATGATCTTAAGGGCAAGGTCGTATGCCTGTCCCAAGGCAGCAACTACGCCAAGCCGCTGACATCGGAGATCGGCGCAACCGTCAAGGGCTTCAAGAGCTCGTCCGAGTCCCTGCTCGCGCTGCGCGGCGGGAATTGCGCCGCGGCGGTGCATGACGGGACCTTGCTCAATCCGCTGGCGACCAGCAATCCGGAGTGGAAGGATTATCGGACGCTCGCGCCGGAACTCATTCCTGGCGATTCGGTGGTCTGGGTGCGCAAAGGTGAAGACGATGCGGCGGCCGCAATCGATAAAGTCGTACAGGATTGGCACCGCAGTGGCTGGCTGATTACGACGGAAAAGCGGCTTAATATCACGCCTGCGTCGCCGGCACTGCGCGAACTGCATGAGAAGTATAAGAACGGCGGCGCTTGATACAGCAGAAGGCAGCCCGCGCCGCATGCGCTGGCTGCCTCCGGGTCGGGTCAACGCAGCCAGTCTTTGCTGATATGCAGTGACTTTTCGTTTGGCGCTACGGCCAGTCCGTCGGCATAAGCTTGTCTGACCGCTGGACGCTGCGTGATATGCGCGCGCCAGCGGGCGATATTGGGATAGTGGGCAAGGTCTCTTCCTTGCCGTTCAGGCTGTATCCAGGGAAATAGCGCAATATCGGCGATCGTATAGTCGCCTGCCAGGTAGGCGCTACCTGCCAATCGCTGTTCCAGCACCTGATAGAGTCGTTCGACCTCTCCGACTGCGAATGCATCGACGTCGGAAGGAATGGTTGACCTGATCTTTTCCCGAAAAGTCTGATACAGGCCAAAGCTTGCAGCCACATGGCCGACCTGCCAGAACAGCCATTGCATGGTCGCGGTCCGGGCCTGCAGCCCGGTCGGCAGGAAGCGCTTAGCGGCGTCGGCCAGGTGGATCAGGATGGCGGCAGATTCATGGATGACCAGGGGCGCGCCATCAATGGCGTCGTCGATTACGAGCGGGATTTTGCCGTTCGGGTTCAAGGCGAGAAAGTCGGGAAGGGCATTATCGCCATGGCGGATATTGACGAGATGCGTCTGGTATTCAACGCCGAGTTCGTTCAACAAGATCGGGATTTTAATGCCATTGGCGGTGGGCCAGTAATAAAGGTGAATCAAGGTTTCAAACCTCAGGTTGTTTTGCCGGAGCGATCGATTTTAAAAGGGCGCCGAAAAACGGGACGGAATCATTTCGCATATGAATATGCAGCAAATTCCTTATCCGGATTGACTATATCGATAGCCATATTCATTCGTAGTTGAAATGGCGTTGCAAAAATACAATGACCGCACATTAAGGCGCAGACCGCTTTGCAGCATGATGCAGAACGCTTTGCCGCATACCGCTAATTCCATTAAAGGTTCTCATGCTCACACGACATTTCCTCGCACTTTCGCTTGCAATAAGTAGCACTACCGCGGCAGGTATTGCCCATGCCGACGCTACCCTGGACAAGATCAGGCAACGCGGCCGCATTGCCGTCGGCGTGGTTCTGGACGGCACTTACGGAACCATCGACCCCGCCACCCGCAAGCCCAAAGGCTACAACGTCGAACTGGCGGAAAGCTTGGCGCAGCAGCTCGGCGTGGATCTCGACGTAATCGTGGTCGAGCCGCCGAACCGGGTGCAGTTCCTGCAGCAAGGGAAGGTCGATGCGCTGATCGCGAGCATGCAGTACACCAGGGAGCGGGCGGAAATCCTGAGCTATGTGCCGACGCCGTTTGAGGAAATCGGCGGGTCAGCGATGGTGAAAAAGTCCAGCCATATCCGCGACTGGAGCGACTTGCGCGGCAAGCCGGTATGCGTCTCCCAGGGCAGTAATTTCACCAAGCCGCTGGTAGAGGAATACGGCGCCGAGATCAAGGGTTTCCGCGGCATGCCGGAAGCGCTGCTGGCGCTTCGCGGTGGCAACTGCGTGGCGTCGGTACACGTAACGCCCGGCATCCAGGCGCGTTTGCTAAAGGACGCGGCGCAATGGGGCGACTATGAGTCGCCCATGCCGGCCCAGCTGATTCCCTCTCCTTCCGTCATTTGGGTGCGCAAGGGTGAGACCGACACGGTAGCGGCGATCGACCGCGTGGTGCAGAACTGGCATCGCACCGGCTTTCTGATCAGCCAGGGCAACAAGCATGGCATGCCGCCATCGCGGGCACTGCTCGACTGGCACGACAAGTTCAGGAAGGAAGGCGCATGACGCCGCTGGACGACCTGCGCGCGCTACTGGGCAAGGCCCATGTACTCACCGGCGGCGATGCGGCGCCTTTTACCCGCGATTGGCACGGCCGCTACGATCACGCTGCGCTGGCAGTAGTGCGCCCCGCAGACGCGGCCCAGGTGGCGGCAGTCGTAAGGCTTTGCTCCCGGCACCGGGTCGCGATCGTGCCACAGGGCGGCAATACCGGACTGATGGGTGGCGCAGCGCCAACGGCCGGCGTGCCCAGCGTGGTGCTGTTTCTTACCCGACTGAACCGCATCCGCGAAGTCGATAGCGAGAATGACACGATCACGGCGGAAGCCGGCTGCGTGCTGCAGCAGGTCCAGCAGGCGGCCGAGGCGGCGGGGCGCTTGTTCCCGCTGAGCCTGGCATCGGAAGGCAGTTGCACCATCGGCGGCAACCTCAGCACCAACGCGGGCGGCACCCAAGTACTGCGGTACGGCAATGCGCGGGAGCTGGCGCTGGGCGTGGAAGTGGTCACCGCCGAAGGCAGGATCTGGGATGGCTTGCGTGGGCTGCGCAAGGACAATACTGGCTACAGCCTGCGTGACTTGTACATCGGCAGCGAAGGTACGCTTGGCATCATCACTGCGGCGACACTGCGGCTGTACCCGTTGCCGTCCGCCCGTCTTGCCGCCTTCGTCGGTTTTCGCTCGCTGCAGGACGCAATCGCTTTCCTAAGCGATGCACGCTCAGCCTTCGGTGCAGGGCTGGTCGCATTCGAGCTTTTTTCACTGAGCTGCCTCGACCTGGTGGCGCACTACCAGCCGGATTACCGGCTGCCGATCAACGGCGAGGAGCGCCAGGCGCCCTGGTATGCGTTGGTCGAGCTGGCCGATGCCGATCATGCGTTGCTGCAGGAACGCTTCGAATCGGCTGCACACTACGCGATGGCAGGTGGGCAGGTCAGCCACGCCGTCATCGCCGCGAGTGAAACGCATCGCCAGCAGCTGTGGCATCTGCGCGAACATGCGCTGCATGCGGCCCAGGGCGCCGACGGCATGAACGTGAAGCACGATATCGCGGTGCCGATCTCGCGCATCGTCCCTTTCGTGCAGGCCGCCGACGCGGCGCTGCAACGGCATTTTCCCGGCGTGCGCAACATCACTTTTGGCCACCTGGGAGACGGCAACCTGCACTACAACGTCGAGCGCGCCGCTGGACAGCCGGTCGCGGATCATCTGGCTCGCGCCAGCGATATCGAGCGCGTGGTGCATGACTGCGTTGCCGCGCATGGCGGCTCCATCAGCGCCGAGCATGGCATTGGCCAGCGCAAGCGCGACCTGCTGCTGCATTACAAAAGCGAGGCGGAACTCGACTTGATGCGTCGCGTCAAGCGCGCGCTCGACCCACAGGGTCTGCTCAACCCCGGGAAAGTCCTCGGATGACAGACCCCAGCCCTAGGAGCAAAAACACCATGCCAGCGTTTTACCTGTCACAGCGGGTCAGGCAGATTACAGTCTCGCCGAACGCCGTCGCGAACCAGCGTGCCCAGGAATTGGCGGCCAAGGGCATGCCGATACTGAATTTGACCGTTGGTGAACCCGACTTCGACACGCCCGACGCCATCAAGGAGGCAGGCATCGCGGCGATCCGGCGCGGCGACACGAAGTACACGCCGGTGGCTGGCACAGCCGCGCTGCGCGCGGCGATCCGTGACAAGCTGCAGCGCGAAAACAGCTTGAACTATCCGATCGAGCAGATCATGGTCGCCAACGGCGCCAAGCAAATCATCTTCAATGCCTTTGCCGCGACCCTCGACGAGGGCATGGAAGTCGTCATTCCGGCGCCCTACTGGCCGTCGTTCCCCGACATGGTCCGCATCAATGGCGGGCGGCCGGTGTTTGTCCCCACAGTGCCGGAGAGCGACTTCAAGCCCGACGCGCCAGCGGTGGAACGGGCAATCACACCGCATACCCGGTGGTTGGTGCTGAACTCGCCCAGCAACCCGGCCGGCGCCGTTTACGGCGAAGCCGAGTTCGCGGCGCTGGCGCAGGTCCTGCGTCGGCATCCGCAGGTGTTGCTGCTGCTCGACGAGCTCTACGAGCATGTTCGCTTCGACCAGCGGCCGCGTGTGCATTTCCTTGCCGTGGCGCCCGACCTGGCTGACCGGGTGCTGGTGGTCAACGGCGTGTCCAAGACGTATGCGATGACCGGCTGGCGCCTTGGCTACGGCGCCGGGCCGCTGCCACTGGTACAGGCGATGACGGCGGTGCAAAGCCAGTCGTCATCCGGCGCCGGTTCGATCAGCCAGGCGGCGGCGCTGGAGGCGTTGGCGGGCGACCAGTCTTTCGTCGCCGATGCCGCGGCTGCCTATGCGAAGCGCCGCGACGCGCTGGTGTCCGGGCTCGCGGCAATCGACGGCATCGACGTTGCCGCGCCGGAAGGCGCCTTCTTCGTGTACGCCGGCTGCGCAGGCTTGCTGGGCCGGACCACGCCTGCCGGAAAGGCGCTGCGAAGCGATACGGACGCGGTCGACTACCTGCTCACGTCGGCAGGGGTGGCCACCGTCGACGGCGCCTCGTTCGGGCTGTCGCCCTATGTGCGCTTTTCGCTGGCCGTGTCGACGGCGACCATCGACGACGCCTGCGAGCGCATCCGGCGCGCCTGCGCCGCGCTGCTGCCGCGCACCGAGGCGGCCGCATGAACGCTTCCTGGCTGGAATCGGCCGTGGCGCTGGCGCGGCGGGTGGATCTGAACTACAGCTTCCTGCTGGATGCCGCGGAACGCTCCGCCTTCCTGCAAGGCTTGCTGGTGACCCTCGAGCTGGCGGCGAATACCATCGCGTGCAGCCTGGTGGCGGGGATCGCGCTGGCCGCCATGCTGGTGTCGCCCAGCAAACCGCTCGCCAGTGCGACCCGCGCATTCGTCGAATTGACCCGGAATACGCCCACGCTGGTGCAGCTGTATTGCGGCTTCCTGGTGCTTAACATGCTGATCAGCCAGGCGCTGCAGCCATATGGCACCAATCCGCTGACGCCGTTCATCTGGGTCGTGCTCGTGATTTCGCTGCACAAGGCGGTGTTCCATGCGGAAGCGCTGCGCGCCGGGCTGGAAGCGATTCCGCTAACGACGCTGGAGGCGGCTGCCTCGCTTGGTTTTGGCCGCAGAAAGCGCCTTTGGCTGGTGCAGTTCCCGTTGGCGCTGCGCTTTGCCCTGCCGGCCATTGTCAACAACCTGGTGGACTTGGTGAAGATGACCGCGGTTGCATCCGCTATCGCCGTGGGCGATGTGACTTACCAGTCCATCATGATCTGGACCCAGCGCGACAACGTGCTGGAGCTGATGCTGCTGATCCTGCTTTACTTTGCCGTGCTTACCTATGCCGTGACCCTGGCTGGACGCTGGCTTGAAACCCGATGGAGGATCCCCGGATATGGACAATAGCCGCTCTATCGGCATCGCTCCGGCGCCTGCGTTTCCGGCCGCCGGAACGTTGCTGCTGGCCGCGCTGGCGGCGCTCGTCGCCTGGTGGCTGTGGAGCGCGCCCACGGTGCCTGGCCATCTGGCGGAATGGGCGCCGGCGCTCGGCGCCGGTCTGCTCGCCAATATCCGCATCAGCATCGCCGCCATTGGCCTGGGCTCGGTTGTCGGTCTGGTCATCGGCGCCTTGCAGCTCTCGCCGCTGGTGCCGCTTCGCATCGTGAGTCGCTGCTATGTGGTGGTGTTCCGCAATGCACCCATGCTGGTGCTGATCTACTTTGCCAGTTATGTGTTTCCCTTCGAGTTGAAGCTTGGCGGCCATTATGTTGCCTTTCCCGACTGGATCAAGGTCACCATTGGCCTGGCGTTGCCCGCCAGCGCGAACGTGGCCGAGATCTTTCGCGGCGCGATCGGCTCGATCCCGGCTGCGCAGTGGGAAGCCGCGACCTCGCTGGCCTTTCGCCGCGCCCAGATCTTTCGCTGGGTGGTGCTGCCGCAATGCGCCAAGCGCATGCTGCCGCCATGGATGAACCTGTATGCGTCGATCACCATGGCCACATCGCTGGCGTCGCTGGTGGGCGTGCACGATCTGCTAGATACAGCGCAGATTGCCAGCACCACGGTCAACCGCGTCGACTTCACGGTGACGATCTATCTCACCACACTGGCGCTGTTTTTCATTTACTGCTATCCGATTTCCCGGCTCACGCAACGACTGGAGCGCAAATATGCCTTTGAATGAACTTCCCGCCACGCTTCATGCGCCGTTAGTGGCTCTGCGCGACGTACATCTTGCATTCGGCCCAACGCCGGTGCTCAACGGCATTGATCTCGAGGTGCAACGCGGACAGGCGGTATCGATCATTGGGCCGTCCGGCTCCGGCAAGTCCACCATCCTGCGCTGCATTAACGGCCTGCTTGTGCCGCAGCGCGGTGAAGTGCTGGTCGGCGGCACGTCGGTACGGTCGCTGACAACGGAGGCGCAGCTGATTGCGCTGCGCAAGCGCGTCGGCTTCGTCTTCCAGCAATACAACCTCTTTCCGCACCTGACGGTGCTGGAGAATCTAGTTATCGCGCCGGTGCGCATCCTCGGCCGTGACCGGGACGCCAGCCGCGCCGACGCCCTGACCCTGCTCGAACGGGTGGACCTGGCACACAAGGCCGACGCCTATCCCGGCCAGCTGTCGGGCGGCCAGCAGCAACGGGTGGCGATTGCGCGCGCGCTGGCAATGCGCCCGGAACTGCTGCTGTTTGACGAGGTGACGTCGGCGCTCGATCCCGAGACGGTCGGCGAGGTACTGGGTGTAATCCGCGACCTGGTGCAAGATGGCATGACATGCGTGCTGGTGACGCATGAAATGCGCTTTGCCGAGGAAATCAGTGATCACGTGTATTTCACCGAAGCCGGCGCGATCGTTGAGCATGGGCCGAGCGAACGGATTTTCACTGCGCCATCGAATCCACGTACCCGCGCATTTCTCGCACGCGGCCTGGGCGGCGGGCCGGGCGCGCTCCAGAGCGCTGGGCCGGCGCGGCCGCTGCGAACGCCGGCATCGGGGCGCGTGCTGCATGCGCAGCCCGGGTTTTGACAGGGGCACGCCATGACTGACCATATCGATACGCGCCTGGCGCACGCCGGCGCTGCCGAATTTTACCGGGCCGAAGCGCCCGTCAACGTGCCCGTGGTGCGTACCAGCACCGTTCGTTTCGCTGACGTCGAGGCTTACGAAGCGGCGCATGCGCGCCGGCTGGCGGGCGAGAATGTCGCTACCTATGGCCGTCATGGCCTGGATACGCACCGTGCACTGGAACAGGCGATCCTGACGCTCGAAGGCGGTCGGCGCTGCGTGCTGGCGCCTTCAGGCCTGGCCGCCATCTCGCTGACCTTCCTGGCGCTGCTGTCGCCCGGCGACCATGTGGTGGTGAGCGATAGCGTTTATGCGCCGGTGCGTAAGCTGCACCGGCAGATGCTGGACCGCCTCGGCATCGACGTCAGCTATTTCGCTGCGCAGCGCGACGACATCGAAGCCATGATCCGGCCCAACACTCGGCTGCTGTATGTGGAATCGCCCGGCTCGCTGCTGTTCGAGGTACTCGACCTGCCACGGCTGGCGGCGATCGCACGCAGCCACGGGCTATTGCTGGCCGCCGACAACACCTGGGCCTCGGGTTACCTGCAACAACCGCTCGCGCTTGGCGCCGATGTATCGGTGCTGGCTTCAACGAAGTACTTGTGCGGCCACTCCGACGTGATGCAGGGCGCGGTCGTGGCAGGCAATGAAGCGGTCGCGGAACGCATCGTCCAGGCGAGCGACGCACTCGGCACCGCGGTGGGCGCCGACGATGCCTACCTGACGCTGCGGGGAATGCGCACTCTGGCCGTGCGCCTGGCACAACACCAGCGCAATGCGCTGAGCGTGGCGGAATTTCTCCAGGGCCATGCGGAGGTAGCGCAGGTGTTCTATCCCGCGCTGGCAAGCGACCCTGGCCATGCGCTGTGGCAGCGGGATTTTTCCGGCGCCAACGGCTTGCTTTCATTCGAATTCCACCGTTTCGACTTGGCGCGGGCACACGCCTTCGTCAATGCGCTGCGCCTGTTCGGCATTGGCGCTTCCTGGGGCGGCTATGAAAGCCTGGCATTGCTCGCGCCGCCGGAGCGCATTACCGCCCAGCATGCCTGGCGTGGCAGCAGACCGGTAGTACGCTTGCATATCGGGCTGGAGTCGGCAGCCGATCTGGTCCAGGATCTGCAGCAGGCATTTCGCCATGCCTGCGAGAATTAGAAGCCGCGGCCAGCTCCCACCTTTGAACCTGACTGATCAACCTTAAAACACCATGACAACAGAAACCACCTCACCCGCCCCGATTCACGATGCCAGGGTTTGCGCCGAACGCGCCCGCGCGGTCGCCGAGTTTATCGCCAGCACCAGGGCGCTCGCCCGCGCCGGCGAGAGCGCTGTCCTTGGCACAATCGCTGAACGACTTACGCAGCTGGGCCAGCGGCGTGAGCTGTTCCCGGAGCATCATTTCCCTGTCAGTAAAGAGCGTCCGAACGCGGTGTACCGTCTCGCGGAAGATCCCGATGGCCGCTTTGCGCTGTTCGTGTCTGCCGGGTTGGCTGGCAAGTACCAGCCGCCGCATGACCACACCACCTGGGCCATGATCGCTGGCATCCGCGGCAACGAGCGTAACGTGGTTTACCGCCGCCGCGCCACGGACGATCCACTGCGCGACCGTCTGAAGCACACGCGCACAGTGGACGTCACCGCAGGCCGACATGTGATTTTGGCGTCGGACGACGTACATACCATTGAATTGGTCGGCGGCGAAAATGGCTTGCACCTGCATTTCTATGGACTGTCGCTGGAGCGCCTGACGAGACGGGTGGTGTTCGAGAGCAGCGAAGGCGGCACTTTCCGGCACTTCTCGCCGCCCGCGCTGATCCGCCACCCGGTGATAGCCCCGCAGGCGCTCAGGCAGGCGCTGGTATCGGGCCGGGAACTGGCACTGCTGGACGTGCGCGAGGAAGGCGTGTTCGCGAAAAAACACTTGCTGCTGGCAAGTAATGCACCGCTGTGGCGCCTGGAAGTCGTCATCGACGCACTGGTGCCGCGGCGCGCTACGCCGATCGTGGTCACCGATCTTGACGAGCATTTGGGACACCAGGCCGCCGGCAAGCTGGCGCGCCTTGGCTATCGCGACGTGTCGGTGCTTGCGGGCGGCACGCTGGCCTGGGAAGCCGCGGGCTACGAGGTTTATAGCGGCACTAACGTACCGAGCAAGGCGCTGGGTGAAGTGATCGAGACAACCCTGCATACGCCGACCATCGACGCGGCTGAATTGCAGCGTGGCTTGGCCGAGGGACAGGATCTGGTCGTGGTGGATAGCCGCACGCCCGAGGAATTCCAGGCTTTCAGCGTGCCCGGCGCCCATAGCGTTCCGGGCGGAGAGCTGGTGTACCGCATCCGGGAGCTCGCGCCCGATCCGTCCACCCGGGTCGTTGTGAACTGTGCCGGCCGCACACGCAGCATCATCGGTGCACAGACGCTCATCAACGCCGGCATCCCGAACCCGGTGGCATCGCTGAAGGACGGTACGATGGCATGGCTGCTCGGCGGCCGGGAGCTGGCCCATGGCCGCGCCGCCCTGAACCCGGAGCCGTCGGCGCACTCCCTGGCGGTGGCGCGCCGGCAGGCCGAGGCAGTCGCCGCGCGGACCGCTGTACAGCGCATCGATGTCGATCTGCTGGCGCGCTTCGAGTCCGAAGCCGATGCGGTCACGCTGTACAAGTTCGATATCAGGACCAGCGCCGAATATCAGTCCGGCCACTTACCGGGATGGCGCTGGGCACCCGGCGGCCAACTGGTGCAGGCGACCGATGAATACATCGGCACGCGTCATGCGCGCGTGGTGATTGCCGACTGGGACGGCGTGCGGGCCCTGACGACGGCGGCCTGGCTGGTGCAGCTCGGCGGATACCAGGTCTACGTGCATGCGCCAGCACCGGGCACGCCACTGGAAGTGGGTCCGGAGCCTCGCCGGATTCTGGCGTCGTCCGATGCCACGGCCGACTGGATCGGCATGGGCGCGCTTGCCGAGGCGACGCGCGCTTCTTCGGCTGCGCCTATCGTGTTCGATGTCGAATCCAGCCTGGCATTCGCCAGGGCGCACATCCCCGGCGCGCGCTTCTGTGCGCCGGACCGCTTGCCGGAATTCGTCGGGGCGCTGTCGCCGGACCAGCCGATCGTCATCACGTCCAGCGATGGCGTGCTGGCGCGCGTGGTCGCCGCCGAACTGGGACGCAGGACCGGGCGGCAGGTGGCTGCCCTGCTCGGCGGCACCCAGGCATGGCGCCAGGCCGGGCAGCCGCTGGTGCCGGGCCGCGAAGCGATCCTGACCGGCGATGATGACGCCTGGTACAGCCCGTATGCCTACGAAGACAAGGCCGAACGCGAAGCGCAGATGCGGGCTTACCTGTCTTGGGAACTGGGACTGGTAGCGCAGCTGGAGCGTGACGACCACTTCATCAATCCGATCCCGATGGGCGCTGACGGAAAGGAGCAGGCATGACACAGGCAATTTCTCCGGCCACGCTGCGTGCCTGGCTAGACGATGGCGACGAGCTGGCGTTGTTCGATGTCCGCGAAGCCGGCTTGTTCGGCGAGGGACATCTGTTCTTTGCGGTGCCGCTGCCATACAGCCGGCTCGAGTTGGATGCAGGCTGGCTGGCACCACGGCGGTCGGCGCGGATCGTGCTCATCGATGGCGGCGACGGGCTGGCGTCGCGGGCGGCGCGACGCCTGGCCGATCTCGGCTATTTTCGCGTCGCGGTACTGGATGGCGGCACGCCGGCCTGGGAGCAGGCTGGGCATGTGCTGTTCAAGGGCGTCAACGTGCCGTCGAAGACCTTTGGTGAACTCGCCGAACAGACCTATGCAACGCCGCATGTTTCGGCGCTTCAACTGGATGCGCTGAGAAAAAGCGGCAGGAAGATTGCCATCCTCGACGGCCGCACAGTTGAAGAGCATCACAAGATGACGATTCCGGATGCTACCAGTTGCCCGAACGGCGAGCTGGCCTATCGGCTGCGCGCAATCGTGCCAGATGACGACACCACCATCGTGGTGAACTGCGCCGGACGCACCCGCAGCATCATAGGAGCGCAGACGCTGCGCAATCTGGGCATCCCGAACCCGGTGTATGCGCTGGAGAACGGCACCCAGGGCTGGTATTTGAACGACCTGGCGCTCGAGTACCGCAGCCAGCGCCGTTACCCCACCGAGGTGGCGCCAGAGCTGGGTACCGAGCGCGCCGCTGCCGGCAGGCTGCTGGCGCGCTTTGGCATTCCCACGCTTACGGCATCGCAGGCGCAACATTGGATCGACGATCCGGCGCGCACGACCTATGTACTGGATGTCCGCACTGCAGAAGAATTCGCGGCTGGCACGCTGCCAGGTGCGCGTCATGCGCCGGGTGGGCAGCTGATCCAGGCCACCGACCAGTACGTAGGCGTGCGCAACAGCCGCCTCATCCTACTGGACGAGGAGGCAGTGCGGGCGCCACTGGTGGCGAGCTGGATGCACCAGCTCGGCTTCGAGGTCGCGGTGGTGGAGGAGGGCATCCGGGCCCGGCTGCAACTCACTGCAGCGCCCGCTGCGCCGGTTCAGGCCGTGGCAACAGTCACAGCGCAGCAGTTGCGTCAGTGGAGCGAAGCGGGCCAGTCTTTTACGCTGCTGGATCTCCGCTCCAGTGCGGCCTACCGCGAACAACATCCGCAAGGGGCAATTTGGGCGACGCGGCTGAATGTCGTAGCCCGTCTAGAGGCGGCCGGCCAGGCCGGCGCACCGGTCGTCCTGATTGGCGACCGGAAAGGGGAGGCGTCGCTCGTCGCGCTCGATCTGCGCGAAGCAGGCGTCAGGCAAATCCATGCCGTCTCGGATGGCTTGGCGACCATTGCAGCTGCCGGCATTCCGATGATATCGACGCCGGCGGAGCCGCCCGACCACGAGCGCATCGATTTCCTGTTTTTCGTGCACGACCGCCATGACGGCAACCGGGAAGCGGCACGCCGCTACCTCGCGTGGGAAACCGGGCTGATTGCGCAGTGCCGGGATGGCGAGCTAGCTCGATTCCGATTGCCTGCTTCCTTTCAGGCAGCTGCGGGTTAGCTGCCTGTCTACATTCAAGAACAGTCGTCTCAAATGCTGGCGGCCGTGCCTGCAATGACCAAGTGAAGCTAATGCGGGATCCGGCTGGTAGGTATTCGCGCATGACGCTTCCGGGCTCTCCGGTGGCTTGCCCTGCATGCTGGCGGAATAATGAACCTGATCAATGTGCTAACGGAACTCAGCGCCTTCCTGGTGGTACTCGCCGCCTTTTGTTTTCGGTTGCAGCAGAATAATTTGCATAGCGAAACTGAAAGGTTACGCAGGACAAAATGCAGCATTTAGCTCAGGCTAATGGAATATCCGGCTCATCTCCGAATGGCGTCAAGCGCACCAATGGAAAATGAGCCGATCCGCTAACCGAGAGGTAGAGAATTTTTCTATCAGGCGGGTTGAACAGTGCTAGTCAATTAATGTGCTCCATAGTCAAATTAGACTGTAAGCGGACGTCGGTCATCTTCGCTCAAGAATTGAGGTGGTACATCTAAGATGCTATACCTTGGAACCGCTGCCAGGACGTTTATTTAGGCCCATGCAGCCGTCCGCTAAATTTGTTAGGTTTCTTGGCTCATCGGAAGCAAAACGGGGTGTACCAACTGCCTTCTTAAATTGCACCATTCCCCGCTTACATGCATGAGCTTTGGTAGGGAAAGCCACCGCCAGGGCACATGCCGGGACACATACGCGGAACGTCAATGCCACTAGCACATGCGGGTGCTGGGCGGTTTGCATTTGGCGGTAATGGGCCAAAGCACCCGCACATTGATAACGGATATCCTGACGGCAATTTCATTGGCGGGTTTCCAACGCCACCATCGGCCGTTCCGCTCCCGATGACTCCACCCGGAAATGTTCCACCGCCTGCTGTTTGGGAAAGTACCGCTCTAGCTTCTTTTTCGCGGGCATAGGCCGGAGATTCAACCGGACCGTTCACGGATGAGTTATCCACCCACCGCTGGGCAAATCCAAATACGCCCCATTGCCTATACTGGTTAATGTGATACATCTCATGAGCCCATAGTGCGGGGTCTTGAGAGTTGGCTGCGTTTCTGAATACAACAGCATTTATTAATGCAATGGCTTGGGTACTGGAATTGAAGTTCATCTGCGCTGCCTGCAACGAGTTGTTCAGCGGCCCCCAGTTGCTCGTCCAGCGCACACTGTTTATAAGGTCGAGTGGATACCAGCGTTGCAGAAATGACTTAATGTGCACAGGGATTGGAGCGCCGCCTCCGTTGATAACGGCATTGCGAGCGGAAATGATTCCTTGTGCTACTGGAATATACGGCCACTGGCCGGGATTGTTGACAAGCTCAATCAGTTTATCTGGGTTTTTGACTATAAACTCTACAAAATCACCCGGCGTAGGAATACCCGACTGGTTAATATAACCGCCGGGGTTCACAACAAATTTGACCGGATCTTCTTTGATTTTTTCAACTACTTCGCCTCCTACTTTGCCCGGCGTCTTAATTACCTCTCCACTATTAGGGACACAGACGCAAACAATCGCACAGACTTCATATTGACCGTCAGGGCATGCGAGAGCACTGCTTGCTGCGAGTAAGAGAAGGGAAGCTATCCTGTGTAGAAGTTTAGCGCCAGACATAATGGTCATCCTTAGCTTGAAATGGTTACTTCATCATGCGTGGAACTAGACATAACCTGTTGTGAAATGTCAAAAGCTAGAACGCAATCATGTCACATATACAATATGCAAAATAGCAACTATGTCAGATGGAATGCTTTAAAATTGGCATAAATTGCCGTGGCGATCCGGCAATGCGGATGTATGGACAGGTCGCGGCGAAGGTTGTCAGGAGGAGCTAACTAAGTCTCGGGCATTAATGCCGGACTGTGAATGTTCTTTTTGCTCCATAGCGGCTAGTATTTGCATCCTATTACATGGCTGCGACCGGCTAATGTTGCTGCGCATCTGCTCAGCATGGCTGTCCCCTTTCAGAAGCGGACATCGTGCAAGCGCGCTCCCATTCAGCTCCATTCGTTAGCCTTGTAGGCCATAATCAGACTTTACAGACAAATGACTCTCCCTCCGTATTTAGTAGAATTTTTTAGATCTTTGAACGCAGAAGAAAATATCTCCCTTAAAAAAACCTTCGAGGGCGATTTCTCCGACGTAGGAAAATTCACCATTTTGGCAGAAAAATACTTAGAAAATAATGAAACGTTATTGGGAGAGATAATCCCTGAATTTATAACCACTCTAGAGACGGAGGAAATTAAAGCTTCCATCCTAGAAGCACAGAAAGAAAAAATAACAACTAGGCTAGATTGTCTGTACAAAGACCTAGAGAACACGCCCGGCTCATTCTATGAAATACAGATACAAAACGATGAAAATAGGATATTAGAGTTATCCATGTCCTTACTAAAGGAGGAAGCGCACTCCATATTTGATGAAGTGGTATCGAGCGTACTGCAAGCAAATAAAAAATCTAGCAACCAAACAAAAGCAAATTACGTTTGCACTTACTATTTAGCAATTCTTTATAAAAAATTTAAATCCGATGTAATAAAGGCAGAAAAGTACAGCCCTGCCCAAAAAACAGAAAGCAAACTTTTTAGATATTACAAATCGCTAGATGTTGACTTAAAAGAAACTGACAGACAGTTTGCAAAATATGACTTACTTTCCATATCTAGCTCGGAACAGATAATTTCCGGCTTGCCGAATCGGATTTTCGATAATAAAAACAACTCTCAGTTCTTGATTGATATTCCCGAGGCTATTCTGGATATATTCGCCTTTCTTCTGAAATCTGAAGCAATAAAAAACATCTCCTTTCTTGTGGAGTGTGAAGTAGTGTTTCAGACTTCAATGCAATATTTCATTCTTCTTGGGAATGAAAAACCAAAGTGCCCTGTGTTCCTCGTGGACTTTCTTAACGACGTCCGAGACGGTCAAGCAATAAGAGAGGTCGTTAAAAAAGCAGATACCCCGAATATTTTCCCGCCGCATGTGTTGGCAGGGCGTTTCTACGATACAAACAATGATAGCGCATGGTATTTTATAGACAGCCGCAATATCTACTTTGAAGAAATTTCAAGCGATCCTGAGGTGTTTGATGACTGTGTTGTAACTCAATTGATTCATATTGAATATTTTATTCGCAGTGACCAAATGCTCTTAGCGCACATTGATCATGAATATATTTTTTACTCATATGATGAGTTCGATAAAAGACTTAAGGATTTCTCACAAAAGGGAAGCGCCAGAAAAAGAATCAAAACATTCAAAATAGACAACTCGGAAATCCCTATAATTGCTGAAGGAGATGTTTTGGTACTTAATACTATTTTGGAATATCTCTTTAAAAAGCCATATCTATTTAATGGGTTCGTTCGAGAAATAACAAAAAAGTTAACAATTCGTTAAAGCCGACGCCAGACGGCGCGGCTTGACTCCAACGTTAGGCAAAAACTATGTACGTGGAATTCGATATCCCAGATTTGAGAGAATACGAGAAAAGCCTCCTCTCCTACTGGACTAAGACCATTTTCATCGGGAAGATCTCAACTGACTATCAAGTCAATTCGTTGGCGTCCACATTTGTGCGCCTTGTTGAAGCCGCGGTTTCGGAATACAACTTGGCACACGTGAAACTTCGGGAGTTTTGGGATACTCACAGTTCGATAAACCTGAGCGCGATGCATCGATCCGTGTCTCACTTCGAGAGTTGCTTGTCCAGCATGTATCGGGCCGCTAACAGTTTTCGGAGACTTCGGCGACACTCTTCACGTGATCCATTGTGCGTGTATTTAAGTACCGAGCGGCCAGGGTTCGCCACAGACGCAATTGGAGACCGCTTCCGCCAGGTGCGGAACGACATCCATCACATGGAGGAGCTGGTTATCAACGGGAATCTTCAGCCAGGGCAGCCTTTTGCCCTTCATCCTGACGGGCCAGAAGTCGCACACCCCTCCGAGTCAAACCAGACAATTAAGACGATCGATCGCCTTGTGATAGGTGAACGCGAGATCAGATTCACTGAACTCGCGAGTTGGCTGCTTGAGATAGTGGCGACGGCACAGAAGATCGCCGATTTTGCTCCCTTCTCTTCGGGAGGCTCAGCACATACGCCTGCCTAATAGGTCGTTCAACACGGGCGCACAAATGCGCCGGCCAACGTAGCGTTTTGAGTGGCTGTTTTCGGGAGCCAATAAGGGCCGCTTTGGGTCGATTTTTCCCTTTCGCCAAGCTACCGTCACAGTCTGCTTACGAATCGGAAGTAGATCGTTAGCCCAGTTTCTTAGATTCCAGTATTGGGCGGCTCTCACGGCGGGAAGCGGCTAGGTTGCGTCATCGGCCGGCTAACGCGTTAGGTGTGACCGAGGGAATAGATAATAATGTTCAGAGGGCATCGGTCGTCTCGAAGTTTATTTTCGCGAGTCAGGCGCAGAATGGGATTCCTTTTTCTCCTCTACTAGGTTTGAAGCTGCGTGAGGAATTCCGTCCTATTTTCTTCGTCCTGCCCTTGCTCATGTATTCAGTCATGCGACCGGGGATGTGAAGCAAGGCCTCCACTTATCCAACTGTCCGAATTTTAGGAGCCACCTCTGTGCGGCATGGTGTCTCATGACATATATGGTCTTTTTGCGCGCTGATCGGAACTGTACCATTCCCAAAATATGGTATCCACTCGAAGGTATGCGGCTACTAAGGTAAATTAATAAACCGGCCTTGCCTAATAACGCTGAAAACCTGTTGTTACACCAGCACCGGCTACCTTATACTCAACATTCTGAGAACCAAATTTTGGTTAAAAATTTAATGCACAGTAGACGCATTACATATTTTTTATGCGAAGGACATTATGCAGGGAACAATGACGTTACCGAAGGATGCCTACAAGATTTTCGTTTTTGATGACGTGTATCCTTTATCCGCTGCTGCGGAACAAGCCAACAAAAAAAAGCTGAATGCGTTTGGGCTAGCCGCCAAACTGAATCCATTCAAACGCCCTAAAGACGAAACGGTGCTCCTGGCAAAAGATGTAAAGCGTTACGAGCCCTTCTGGCATGTAGTTACCAATCGTGAAGTTGACTTTTCTCGCCAGATCAACTATCCCGTAGATATCGGTAACAGCTTTGCAAACTGTGTCGTAATCAACGGACAAGAATACCCAATCGCGGCACAAAGTGGAAAAAGGACATTGACGCTTTCTGCTATTGAAAAATGTCACCGGAAAATCGATTTTCAGGACTATATCGATGCCCTGGAACGAGAAAGTAAAAAAGGGGTGCTCGAAAGCTATCTGAAGAAGTACAAGGTGCAAGAGCGTGAAAGCATTGAATTGCCGAACGTCATCCCACTCAAGGTTTCAGTTGCCACCCTTCTCCAAAGAATCAACCAAACATTGTCATCTGAAGCAATCAATGCGCACGAAATTCAGCAAGATTTCATTTCAATCGAAAAAGCGCATCTGTATTATCGCCCGGTCTACGCCTTCGAATTCTCATGGACGACGGAGAATAAAGTCGGTGTTATTGAAGTGGATGGCCTTACAGGCGAAGTTATAGAAGACGGACAATGGTTTAAAGAGAAGATGGACAGTGTCCTGACGCGAGAAATGCTCTTCGAAGCCAGTGCAGAAATTGCCGGTGTAATCGTTCCTGGAGGCGGCATTGCAGTCAAGGTGGTGGAACGTGTCACAGCAAGGAAGTAGCGGAGCCCGTAAGGTTTGCCCGGTCCCGATCTGAACCAAGCCGTAGTTTCTCTTTCAAGTAAGTAGGGTATGTTGTCGCTTCTCCCTTGCTTGCAAGATGAGCGCCGTCTCGTCTGCTCAAACTCTATCGGTCGCATCTCGCTCCTTTTATGAGGCTTACATTTGAAAATGCCAAAAAATCGGTTGCCAACATCCATAAAGTGGGTTGTTCTATTTTTGTACGCGCAGCTTATCCTCTTAATGTTGAACGCTGGAACCGGTGTAAATGCACACGACAGTGCTAAATTACTAATCGGACTTTTCGTCGGTGTTGTGATTTCCGTGCTATACGGCGGACTTTTGCAAAAAAGAAAATTGGCAAGAAATGTGCTAGCTGGAATTGGGGCAGCGATTCTGTTTTTTAAACTGTTTGGAAAAAGCGGCTATGAGATCAAATTTTACGAGTACCACCTGTACTTGGATATCGTATTTTTCTCACATTTTATAAGTCAGCTTTTTTATGGAGAAGCGAATAAATGGTTTAGCCCATTGTGTGCTAACGAACTGGCGCCAATACTGTCGCCGAATGATCGTATCGTCATGCAAAATGAGCTAATGAGCGAACTTGTTTCGGCTTGTCTAGGTGACAGAGAAAAAGCATTGAGACTCGTTGACTATGAGCGCAAACTTCATCCACATATTAAAACCCTTGAAGCGATCGATAACGCATTGGATAGACTGTGCCATGATCGAGGGGGCGCAATAAGAAATGCAGCATAAGACTGAAAGCGGACCTAGACATAGCCTTTTTCTACAGTTAAAAATACTAGTTTTATCCAGCCAAACAGCGTGATAAATTTTCGATACATCGCTTACCAGCGCCCTCAGTTAATCTGACCGTAGTTTTCACTTCACATACTTGGCAGTAGAAATTTTAGTGAGCTGTTCGGCATCCAGTATTGTAGCGCGAAAACTAAGCGTTCCATTACTGCATCGCGGTTCTGGCCTTGAAGTGTAATGGGAGTTTCGGGCTCTAGCAACCTGCTGACATACCTATCAATACCTCGTCGGCGAGGAATCACGGCCGTTTAGAACAGACTACAAGCGTTTTTTGCCGGTAAGGGGGAACAAGTTTCCTTTGATGTGATTTCGAAAGCGCTAATCGGTATTTCAACAGCCCGCTAGGTATTTATTGTTTCCATTAGAAGCTTAGCCAGTCTATTCCTCAACAAGATGAATACCTCAGTGATCCTTAGGCCACAACTCAGTACACGAGTTAATAAACGGTCTAGGCAGCGGTATAACCATTGCGATAGTGGCTCATCTATTCAAAGTCTGATTACGCGGAGCCATTTGGCCCAACCCAAGACTTGACCGTTAGTATCACAAACTCGCCTACCGTCAGCTTTCTATGAGTTTTAACGTCATCACGATATGGGTTAGACACGTAAGTAGCCGAAGTATGGAGTCCTTTGCTCAGTCATCTGTTAGTATAATAGTCTGAAGTAAATTCCCAAATAAAAGCCAGGCCTCGTCAAAGAACTACACAACTTTCACGTATGAAATCTTTTTTACTTACAAATGTACCTGTAAATCTATGAGAGACGAAATCTACGTGATTATGGGAATCGACACCAGTTGGCCTATACTATTTTCTGCATGCGCCGTCCGCCAGCATTTAGTAAGCCATGTGAAAAACGGAATTTTTCGCATTAGCGTATGACCCCCTGCTCAGCCTAACGGCAGCTAACAAGATGAATTGTTTATTATTTAAGTGTAAAAATTTTGGCAAATGATAACTATCGCGCACTCAATTAAAAGTTAGGAATGTTAGGTCCTTTATGCATTAAATAAAATTAAAAATACAGCCGCCTTTCAACAGTGAGAAATTAAGCGCAGAGTTTCATAGATTCGCGGGTACGTTCTTATATGCAGACATAGAACGGAGCCGATAAATACTAATTACTGAATTCTAACTGTTAGCTATGCAAGCATTACCAGTACCTACAATTGGTTTTTGGATAAAACCAATAAAAATTTGCGGAAAATGTTTCCAAACCACGAACCAATTATTATGAAAATAACGCTAACACGCTCTTCAGCAAAACATAGTACCTTATTAAGTGCCATCTCAAAAAGTGGAATTTCGGTTTCTCAGTCCAATGCAATACGCAACTGGCTTGTAGAGCAATTAATTGCACATGAGCATGCTAAGCTAGGGCAGGGTGGCCACACCCAAAACCAGGTTCCACTGCGAACGGTGTTCGTTGACCTACCAGTTTCAAAAAGCATCAATAATGAAGGTGGAAATGTTGAACGTGTACCATTTGTTGAAAGGCTTCTGTCGTCAGATACTATTAGATTGCGAACTGCTTCTAAAGCGCGCGGTACTCCCAGTCTAAACAAGACTGATATTCCAAATGACGATGATCAAGATTTCGACATTGGAGAAAACAGTAATGCTGAATTTGGTTTCAGCGCTACGCTTTTGATAGGAGGCCCAGGCCAAGGAAAGTCAACTCTCGGGCAACTGGCTTGTCAACTTCATCGCGCAGCACTTCTAAAACCATTAGAACAAGACTTGACAACGACTCAGCGCGATCTTGTAAGATCTTTTGAAGTGCATACTAAAAACAAATCTGTTAAACAACCGCTGAGTTTGCCGAAATCTCCTTTGTTGCCTCTGCAAATATCGCTTCCTGATTTCATCGCGTGGTTTGCAAAAGATAAGGTGGATTCGAAAAATTTACCTTATCCCGTTTTCTTGCGTTTCATTACTGATTTAAAAAGTGCAAGAAACTGCGGCTTAACGGCAGAAACATTAATTTCATTGGCCCCAAACATACCCTTTTTGATCGTATTGGATGGTTTTGACGAAGTCGGTGCCATACACGATCGACATGCGATTGTTGATGCATCACGCGAGCTCCTCACAGCATTAAGCGAGAAAAATGCGTTAGCGCAAGTTATTGCAACAACTCGGCCGCAAGGCTATGCAGGTGAACTTGCACAAATCGGTTTACCACTTACTCCTCGCTATCTCGTTCCCCTGCTTAAAAATGAAGCCTTAGCTTATGCTCAAAAGTTAATAGAGGCGAAAATTCCAGGGGCTGATCTTAAGAGCAAAGCGTTTGAGAGAATTCAGGAGGCTGCTGCAGAGCCATCCACAGAACGGCTTTTAACTACCCCTTTACAAGTCACCATTCTTACTGCATTAGTACAACAACTAGGTCGAGCTCCGCGAGAGCGCTGGAATCTTTTTTTCAGATATTTTTCATACACTTATGACCGTGAAATTGAACGGGAAACGTACGCATCCAGACTCTTAGCAGATCATCGGTCCCATATTGAACAGATTCATGCTCGGGTAGCTTTGCTATTACAAGTCGAAGCTGAACGAGACGGTGGCGCAGCGGCTAGAATGCCACGATCGCGCTTAGAAAGCGTGATCGAAGCAGTGTTATCAGAAGATGAGGTTGCTGAGGACGAACGTGCGGAACTAGTGAAAAGTATCTCAATCGCGGCGGAACAGCGCCTAGTGTTTCTTGTCGAGCCTGAACCCGGCAGTTTTGGTTTTGAAATTCGTTCACTACAAGAGTTTATGGCGGCCTGGGCACTTACATCTGGAAGAGATAACGAGATAGAAGGCCGGCTTCAACAGGTAGCGATAGCGCCCATGTTCCGTAACGTCACTCTTTTTATGGCGAGCCGCCTTTTCAGCGAAGGATCACCTTTACGCGACATACTGGCAGATCGTATATGCGGCGCACTCGATGATGACCCTAATGACTACGCAGCCCATTTAAGTCGTGCTGGGAGCCTTCTTGCTCTGGATACACTTGAGGAAGGCGCCGTGCTCTCGCAACCTCGCCGAGCGCGGGCATTGATGGAACGAGCAGTGAATCTTCTCTCTTTACCACCTGGATCGGAGCACCTGAGACTTGTACGGGTCGTTAATAGCGATACTTTAGGTATTTTGAGAGAATCTATCGAAAAAAACGCTTTCGCACGGAAAAAAAGATTCAAAATTCCTCCTCACATCAGCATGGATTTGCTTAATAGATGCATGTAACCGACAGGAGAATTGGGCGATTGATATTGCTGATCAATATTGGGAAAAATTAACCGATTACGAAAATTTACTATATGCATGCAGAGTAGTCGGCATTTCACTTAGCATTTGGCTCTCGAAAAAAATACAAAAGATTTGTAAGTACATATCACCGGAAAGTTTTATTGATTTTCGAAGTCACCATGGGGAGCATGGACAAAATGATAATTTTGTTGTGTGGCTCAATTCCGTCTACAACAGTGAACGGAGATGGGAGAGGCGCCGGCAAAGTGGCATTCTTTATGACGTAGTCATGTTACAGGAAACTTTAACGGGCGAGCCAAGCGGCCTAACTAAGGTACCAGCCGTATGGAAAGCATGGATTGCTGCCGCCAAATTCGAAGTAGAGCCAACTGCAATTAACTTGTCAAAAGCATTAAAGGCTGTTGCCAGTTGGCTTCCGATTCAAAGTTGGCGTCCATTGCAGTGGCGATCCAGTTGGCCTATAGCAGTATGTTTGCGTCTTGCTACAACCTCAAAAGATTTAATGCACTATGCTGATTTAGCGGCTACGGGGCAGTTAGGCGATATTAGTGATTGGTCAAGCGCGCAAGAATCATGGCAAATACATGTTGATTTAGATCTTTCATTAAATTTAATTGACGAGGGTCAACCTTGGACCAAAGATACCATAAAAAAAGTTCCACCATTTATGGCTTTGCCATATTGGGCTTATGCAGAATCTCCTCGGCTAAACAAATCTCAGGGTGCTAGGTTAAATTCTGCCAAGAAAATCGAGAAATCATATTTTAAGGTGTCTTCGCCAAATATACGTAATGTCCTTGCAGAAGTAGGGTTAGCGCTAATAAGACAGTTAGGCGCGAAATCAGCTAAGGACATTACGGCACTAAGCGGATTTCTTAGTACAGCCCCTGAAAACATCGCTTTTTTTATTCCACGACCAAAATGGTTAAACCGTCTTGAATGGATAAAATTATTAGATACGGCACCTTTGCCAGTGGAGCTGAATGCCTACTCGTCAGCTGATGCGCTGATAGATGCTTTGAGCGAATCAAATTTTCATCCAATTGTATTGAGATCGATCGTATTAATGTTAGACATCCATTCCGGATACATTTCGAATCTCGAGAAGTTACAAGAGATGACTAATGGCGTTGAAATTCCAAACATGCAGCTAACCACAAAAACGGAACTGACGATACTCAAAATATTTTCTGGACACTTCCCCGCCAATATTGATGATTTTCTCAATGACTTTGCAGTTTTGATAAATGAATACCCAAATTGTTACAACTGGGGCATATTGCTATCTATTTTACAGACTGGGCGCCTTAAGGCCAGCCAGGTAAGTGTGCTACTTTCGAAAGCAATAGAAAAGGTGGGCTTGCATCATCACTTATCTAGTTCTTTTATCAGGCAGCTGCGAGACACAATCCAGGCGCGAAGCTCTGAATTGGATGATCATTGGACTTGGACAAGATTAGCACTGCCGATGCCATCTCCTCAGTCGGCGCCACAAACACATTTTGAGCCCGCTATCCCGAAGCTACCCGTGGCGATTACTGGAATTGAACTGCATGACCTTCGTGGTATTCATCACCTTAAACTAGACTTTTCTCTTCCGTCTGATAATGGCAAGGGTCAATGGATTGTGATTCTCGGCCCTAATGGAATAGGTAAAACGACTATTCTTGGTAGTTTGATTCTTGCATTACGCAATACAAAGGATCCGGTTATTTGGCCTAAAGGCGCTTTCGCTAATTCTTGGCAGAGGCAAAGAAGTGTAGCTGAAGAACTCCCTGTAGACACTCAGATTGTGGTATCGCTACGCGATGACATACAACACCGGACTTTGATCCGCTCTAACGGGTCTACAAGTTTCCACCAAATTCCGGAAAAAAATCGTCCGCGCCTTTTTCCATTATTTGCTTACGGATGTCGAAGGGGTTCAGCGCTTGGAGGTGCTTCACGTCAAGTGGATCTAATGGATGATGGAGGGCCTGAAATCGCAACCTTGTTTGATGAAGGAGCCAGCTTAATACATGCTGAAACATGGCTGCTTCAGCTGGATGGAGATGCAGCTAAGACAAGTAAAAGCAAAATTACTTTTAAAGCGGTAATAACTGCCCTGAAAATATTGCTTGATGTTGAAGCAGTGTGTATAGAAGACAGACAGGTTTGGGTAACTGAAAAAGGTCGACCAAAGCTTCCCTTAAGCTCAATGAGTGATGGATACCTCACGAGCGCCGGTTGGTTTCTTGATCTTATGGCTAGGTGGTTAGCATTAGCAGAGCAGTATAATGAACCTATTAAAGCTAATTTTTTAGAACAAATGCGAGGTTTGGTATTGATAGATGAGATTGACTTGCATCTGCACCCTCGTTGGCAAATAGAAATCATTACTCGCACCAGGAAATTACTTCCACGAATGTCATTCATTGTGACTACTCACAATCCTGTTACGTTAGTTGGTGCAAAGGCAGAAGAAATTTGGATGTTATCGATGGAAAGCGGACAGGTTAAAGCGACTTGCGGAGTCGAGTCACCGATGCTATTGACTGGTGGACAGATATATCGAAGTTACTTTGATATTCAAGACATTTATCCAGATGGGCTGGGTAGAGCTCTACAACGGTATAGTTTTCTATCCGGCTATGCGCTGAGGAATGATAGTGAAGAAGAAGAATTGGTGTCGCTGAAAACGAAACTAACAAATGCGAATATTGAGCCCGGGTGGGATGTAGTGCCGCGGAAAGAAATTAAGGGATAATCTTGGGGAAAAATAATATCCAAAACAATGGAGGAATTTTTGATATTAGTTAAACGAGGTGCCGAACCAGATTTTTTTAAAGAAATTCGTACTTCTAAGCTCGCAGCTATTCGTAGGTTAGGACGCGCGCCTACGTCGCATGAAATAGAAGGGTACCGGGCCGTCGCCGAACAGTTGTGGAAAGCTCAATTCTATAAATGTTGCTATTGCGAACAGAAGGTTATGAAAGACTATAATGATGTTGAGCACTACCGCCCGAAAACCTCAGCTAGTCGCCTTCCAGGTTGCAGCCTAACCCATGGCTATTGGTGGCTAGCATTTACTTGGGAAAATCTTCTATATGCGTGTCCTAACTGCAATCGCTCCTCAAAAAATGACAAATTTCCACTTGCCGTAGGCTCTAAATCACTTACAGCTGAGAAACCCGTTCCGGGACAAGAAATGGCTTTGCTATTAGATCCAGGGTCCAGCATTAACCCGGTTAGCCATATTGTGTTTCAGTTAGAAACTGTGGGACCACCCGGAAGTAAAAGTCAGTGGTGGGCTCGACCTCGCAATCAAAGTCAGATCGGCAACTTTTCAATAGATACCTATGGCTTAAATTATCAACAACATTTAGATATGCGAGACGATCATTTTAAATACGTGATAGAGCCTAGGGTAAAAGATTTCCAAAAAGTTTTTTTTGGGTCAAAAGAAAGAAAGGCGCTTATGGCGGCATATGAAAGAGCAAGTGAGCTTCTTAATCCCGCAAATGTCTATATGGCTTTTAACTATGATGCTTTATCTTCGTTGATTCCAAACTCACAACTTAAGCGGATAAAAAAAACATGGCCGTTGCCTGACGAGGTAGGAGTTTATTGATGAGACGTAGTTTTTCATATATTTCTATTACTACGTAAACTCAGCCAATATTTATTTTAAAACTTTTTGTCAAAACAGGGCTTTGCTAAAAGCAATTTAAGCATTATTTATTGGCTGTAATGCGATTTGTGCTTATCTTTATTTATTAAAATATCTCTGATGGATATAGCTTGTCACAGCTAGAAAGCTTTTTGGAAAAATTTTTTATGCTTAGGATAAGGCATAAATTTATTTGAAGTCGTTGCTGTTTTTATTTATATAACCTCCTTTTTTTCATTTAACAATCATTCGATTTTGGTCAAAAAGTACGCAGTGAATCGAGATGTCTGCTACCGCCGTATTGCGGACCTTTTAACTCAGTTCAGCGCGATTCAAAGTCGAGCTACACTACTGAAGTGCTACCAAGGATAAGTGGCGTCCTTGCGCCGATGCCTTGAATTTTCATATCACTTTATGGCTAAATTGCTTGTAATGCTGCAGACATAGGAAACTTCCGCAACAACTAAAGACAATTCATCGCACGGTCTCAAGAAAAACGCAGTTCTCATGTGCGTTGCTATGAGATGAGGTAGCTGAAAAGCAGCATTCCACTCTTCGCAATTATGTGTGTATATAATCGGCTCGACTGCTTTCGTTGGTTTCAAGCACTTCTACTTCCATTGGTGCCGCGCCCGCTCGCTCAACTAAAAGTGCAAGGGAATGAAAGAAGCTTAAAACAAAAGTCTACAGCGAGATAACGCCACGCCTGCACTAGTCTCGAAGTGCCGATCACATGATTAATGTGAGCGTGACCAAGGGCACCGAGACCGGTCGTGAAGCGAGTTTTCTCTAATACCAATCCCGAGTCACAAGGTGGGGAGTATTACTCCGGCAGTGACACGGGGCCGCTATCCGATCAGACCGGCCGCCATTCCAGAGGCACCATATCGAGTCCATTGTGTTCGGCCAAAGTGCCTGGATACAGGGGCTTATAGAAACGCTGTGCATGGAGTTGAACGCCAGCTGCTTTTTGGTACGCCAGGCCAACCAGAGTGCTGCAATACAGCGCATCTGTTTGTGGCTCGGTGCCCGGCACCAGCTTGGATGTGACCAGCTGCGACCATGAATACGATTGGCCCTGCGTGGCTAGGTTCAGCGCGAACAGAACGATTCGGCTGCGCTCCGCGGCATCTAGGCCAGGGAAGCGGCGCAAGGTGATCGCATGATGCTCGCAGTATGTCCAGATCGAACGTTGTGCTGCGCCGGCTGCTGTGATGTCGACAATTTCGCCATTGCCCACATACATAGCCGCATGGACAAAGTGGCGGCCGGCGCGGGTGGCAGAACTTAAACTGCATGATTGGGCAACAACGATCGCCGCGTCTTTTAACTTACCCCGGGAGCGTATTAGCACGATGTCACCCGGCAGCCAGTCAGTGAAATTCGGGCACATCCATACCGGCCAGTCGGACGGCACGTTCGTTTCGGGTGGTGCGTTGCCCGGAAATAGGGCGTTATTAAATGAAGGCAACTCAACTGCCAGCAATTTCAACCTTCAAAACTTTGGGCGCAAGCTGCCCCCTGTATTGGATCTTGAGCAATTGCCCTTCTGAGAAATTTTCCACGGCAGAAGGTAGATATGGCGGCGACAGGTGGAATTCGAGGTTGTCGCTAGTTTGGGCAATAAGCAGATCGAGTTCGCAGGTAACACTGGTGACCCTGGCTTCAGTGGTGTACACCTCATTATTGTTCTTGCGCATTGCCTTCTCCACCGCACGCTCGTCGGGGCGGTGGTCAGAGGGAGGCATTGCATAAGTCGTAGATTGCATAATGGATAATCCTACACCGGTTTTACGAGTCCGTCAGGCGGTGTCAAGACAGCGAAAACATCCTGACGCCGCGTGTATGGACAAGCCAGACCGGCGCGCCAAGCCGTACGACTGTTTGCAGGCAATTTACGGTGGCGTTCGCCACAACTATTCCAAGCTGCTTCATCAGTGCGCCGGCACCGGCAGTGCCTGCGAGATGCTGTACTACCATGCCGGCAAGAGCAATACACCGGGCAGCCGGTATGACAAGCAGTGTGATCTGCGGTCTCTGCCAGCAGGCATGAACAAGTTTATCAGCAAAGTCAGGCAGCCCGGCATGCTCCTGCGTCGGCGCAGCGCGGGGCGTGCCAGGCTTTACTTGTTCGAGGCAGGCCTTGACGCCAACAAGGGTAATGGTGGCCAGGGCGAAGGCGGCAAGGGTATAGGTCACCAGCTGGAAGATGAATTGCAGGGGACGAAGCGGCGCTGAAGTGGGTTTCTCGACAGCCGGCTTCCCATGTCGTGCGTGCATGGCTGAATTCGCGCTATTCATTATCCTATTATGCAGTGCTGTTTGCTTTGACGAAAAAGCGGGGCCATTCCGCTCCCAAAAATAATGTCTTTATACCAACAACTCCACGTTACAACTTTCAATGCGGAAATTCAAATGGCACTTGGTACACTAATGACTTTACTGAAGAACATTTGACTAAAATACAACAAAGGGAGGCGCATCGGCTTCGTGCAGCGATTAACCGCTCTGTGACTGCTCTCCCGCCTGAAGGCGAGAGCTTCCTACTTCTCAGTTCGTAGCCAGAGCGACGAGCTCTGGGCTTGCACATCGTCTACGGAAAAGACCGACTGTCATGCCGCTGTCAATTTCAAAAAATTTCTTACTGCACAATGTGTTGAGCAGCGTGCGTGTCTCGATCATGCATGGTAGGCAAGACGCGCAAAGCCATCTGCGTTTCTTTAATGTTAGAGCTCCATTGATCAATCTTGACGAGATGACAGCCTTCGCGCTTGAGCTTGTAACCGATCTTAGTAAGCAGACAGTTCCAGCCTACATTGGCATCGGCAGCATTATGAAACGCGTGCACATGCTAAGGCAGCGGTCCAGGCACACTTCAAAACTTTTACAACTGCCTGAGCGTCGCTGGTTTGTACAAACAGAAACTTTCCAGGCGGGCAAAGTAATATATGACCTTGATGCGTGACCAACGGGGAGTGAAGTAAATTTAGGTAAAATATTAGCTAGTACTTAATTTTACATAAACCAGATTACCAGCGTTTTTCCATATAGCAATTACTCTGTTCTACTAAAACAAGTTTGCTCATATTCGGCCTTCTTCAGTTGCAATAGACTTTCGTCGCACTTCCTATTACCTTGTCTTTCTTGGAGTACCGTATAAGCCCGAGCTGGGTCGGGCGCCGACGGTGACGGCCCCTGACCTGAAGCGCTGGCTGGACCTGTGGCATGACGAAGGCCGGCCAGTGATGATGATGGACACCCGCAATGCCTTCGAAGTCAATGTCGGCACCTTCAACGACACCCTGGATTACCGCATTGAGAAATTCAGCAACTTCCCGGACGTGGTGGCGCGGCATCGCGAGGAACTGGCCGGCAAGATCGTAGTCACCTTTTGCACCCGCTGCGTACGCTGCGAGAAGGCCGCGATTCATATGCAAAACATCGGCTACGACCATGTCTACCAGCTGGAAGGCGGCATCCTTATGTACTTCAAGGAAGTCTGCGTTGACCACTACACCAGAGACCGCGTCGTCTTTAACCGCCGCACCGCCTTGAACCCGAAGCTGGAAGCCACGCCTACCCTGCAGTGCTATGCCAGTCGCGCCGTGATCGGGCCGCGCGAGCAGATGCCGCTGCTGTATGTGTAGGGCGCGTCCTGCCCGAATCGCACCAGGGCGGAAGGCAAGGCCGAAACCGCTGAGGTGGGCAGCCTGGCTTCGTGAAGCGGCTTCCGAGGCGGCATTGGTACGCGCCGCCCCGCTTCACTGCATCACTAACATCCCTTTCAGTGCCCGCCAAGATAGGCTTGCGCCAACGCCTCGTCCGCCGCAATCTCGGCCGCACTACCCTGCGCCACGACGCGCCCGCCTTCGATCACATAGGCGCGGTCCGCCAGCGAAAGGGCCAGCGCCGCCATCTGGTCCACCAGCAGGATCGTCATGTCTTCCTGCCGCAGGCGGTCCAGCGCATCGAACAGCTCGGCAATGACCTTGGGCGCCAGGCCTAGCGAGGGCTCGTCCAGTAACAGGATGCGCGGCCGCGACATCAGGCCGCGCGCCACCGCCAGCATCTGCTGTTCACCGCCGGACAACAGGCCCGCGCGCTGATGCAGCCGCTCGCGCAGGCGCGGAAAGCGTTGCAGCATCTGTTCAACCCTAGCCTCCATGTCGCGTGGATCGAGAAAGGCGCCAAGCCGAATATTGTCCAGCACCGACAGCTCGCCGAATACCTGGCGGCCTTCCGGCACCAGCACCAGCCCGCGCGCAACGATGGCCTCGGCCGGCAGCCGCGTCAGGTCAGCCCCTTCGAAGTGAATGCCGCCTTGCACCGGGCGCTGCAGGCCGGCCAGCGCGCGCATCAGCGTGGACTTGCCGGCGCCGTTGGCGCCCAGCAGCGCCACCATTTCGCCGCGCCTAACCTGCAGGTCGATGCCGTGCAGCACCGGCTCGGCGCCGTAGCCCGTCACCAGCTGGCCCACGCCCAGCACTTCCGGCGCGTTCGCCGCGCTGCGCACCCGCGCCGCGTCTCCGTCGAGCATTGCCGCCTCGCCCAGATAGGCCTGGCGCACCGCGGCATTGTTCTGGATCTCGGCCGGCGTGCCGACCGCCAGCCGCTGGCCCGCGTCTAGCACCACCAGCCGGTCGGAGATGGCCATCACCAGCGCCATGTCGTGTTCGACCAGCACCACGCTGATGCCGGCATCGGCGATGCGGCGCAACAGCCGCCCCAGCTTGTGCTTGTCGTCGCCAGAGAGGCCGGCGGCTGGTTCGTCCAGCAGCAGCACGTCCGGGTCGGCCGCCAGCGCTCGGGCGATCTCGACCAAGCGCCGGTCGACATGCGCTAGGCCGCAGGCCGGCAGGTCGAGCGCGCCGAGATAGCCGCAATAGGCCAGCAGCTGGCGCGTGAAGGCGCGCACCTGCGGCGCGGCGTAGCGCTTCGCTCCCAGCAGCGAACCCAGGCGGCCGCGGCACACCGCCAGCGCCACATTGTCTTCCACGCTCAGGCTGCCGAACAATTGCGAGGTCTGGTAGGTGCGGGCAATGCCGCTGCGCGCCACCCGGAACGAGGCCTGGCCTTCCAGCGCGCGGCCGCCAAGCGTGAAGCCGCCGGCGCTCGGCCGGTAGAAGCCGCTGAGCATGTTGAGCGCGGTGGTCTTGCCGGCGCCGTTGGGCCCGATCAGGCTCGTCACCGCCGCCGGCGGCACATCGAAGCTCAGGCCTGACACCGCGCGCACGCCGCCGAATACCATGCCCAGGTCGCGCGCCGCCAGCGTCCGCCGCTGGCGCGCCGGCAAGGCCAGGTCCGCGCTCACCGGCGCATAGGCTGGCGCCGCCGTTGCCGGCCGCAGGCGCCGCAGCAGGTCGCGCAGCGCGCCGACCATACCGTCCGGCGCCAGCCACAGCACCAGCAGCAGCAGCCCGCCGAAGAACAGCAGCCGGTATTCCGCCAGGGCCGACAGCATTTCCGGCAGCAGGCCGACCACCAGCGCGCCCACCAGCGGCCCGGCCACCGAGCCGGCGCCGCCGACCACCACCACCAGCATGAACAGAATGGACTGCATGAAGCCGAAGCTGTCCGGTGTGACGAAGCCCGACAGCGGCGCAAACAGGCCGCCGGCCAAGCCGGCCAGCAGCGCCGACAGCGCAAAGGCCACCGTCTTGAGCACCAGCGGATTGATGCCGATCGATTCGGACGCGGTCTCGCTGTCCTTGACTGCGCGCATCGCCGCTCCCCAGGTACCACGCGCCAGCCAGGCATAGCCGGCAAGCAGCAGCGCGGCGGTGGCGAGCGCCAGCAGGGCAACGGTCTGCTCGCTGCCCAAGCCAAGGCCCAGCGACGGCGCGGCCACGCCCATGATGCCGTTTTGGCCACCTGTGACGCCGCGCATCTCGACGATTACATGCTGCACGATGAAGGAGAAGGCGATCGTGATCATTGCGAGATACGGACCCTTCACGCGCAACGCCGGCAAGGCCAGCAGCACGCCGAAGGCGCCGGCGATCAGCGCGGCCGCCGGCCAGGCCAGCCAGAAGTTCCAGCCCAGCCTGGTGGTGAGTATCGCGACCGCATAGGCGCCGATCGCATAGAAGCCGACATGGCCGAACGACACCTGCCCCGTCAGCCCCAGCAGCACATTGAGACCGACGCCGACGATGGCAGTCAGCGCGATGCTGGCGATGACGAAGACGTAATAGCTGTTGAGGTTGAGCGCGAGGCCGAAGGCCAGCGCTAGCGCCAGCACTGCGCATGCCAGCTGCCATGGACGAGCCAGGCCAAACGCCAGTAGCGCGGCCGGCCTGGCGGCAGCGACCGCAATCGAGGGGTTCTTCATACTTTCCTTACCTCCGCCCGTCCGAACAGCCCATTGGGCCGCAGCGACAGAACCGCGATGACCAGCGCGAACGTGATGATCTGTGTATAGCCCGAGCCCACGGTGGCCGTGATCAGCGCCTCGGCGACGCCGAACAGCAGCCCGGCCAGAATCACGCCCCAGGCGCTGGTAATGCCACCCAGGATGGCCACCGCGAAAGCCTTGATGCCGAACAGCGTTCCCATGTCGGCATTCACATTGAACAAGGGCGCGATCAGCACGCCGGCAATGCCCGCCAGCAGCGCCGACAGGCCGAACGCGGCCGCCACGACCCGCCTGATCGGTATGCCCATCAGCTGCGCGGCGCCGCGGTTCTGCACCACCGCCAACATGGCCGTGCCCCAGCGGGTGCGGCGCGATACCGTGTGCAGCAGCGCCGCCAATGCCAGGCCCAGCAACGGGATCAGCAGGTGCAGCGGATAGATGCCCAGGCTGGCGCCGCCGATTTCCACCGGCGTCACCGCCAGCGGTGAAGGCAGGCTGCGCGGCTCCTTGCCGAAGGTGTGCATCACCAGGTTATCGAGCACGATGCCCAGTGCAACGGTCGACATCAGCCAGGCGTTGGAGCCGCGGCTGGCGAACGGCCGCACCGCGATGCGCTCCACCAGTAGGCCATAGGCCGCGCACAGCAGCAGCGCCAGCGCAACAGCCAGCGCCATCGGCAGGCCCAGCGTCTGGGCAAAGGCGAAGCACAGCACCGCGCCCAGCATCATCGAACTGCCCTGCGCGAAATTGACCGTGGCCGACACCGCGTAGGTGATGTAGAAACCCAGCGCCATCAGGCCGTACATGCTACCCAGCCCGATGCCGCTGATCAGCGCCGATCCCAGCATGGTCAGCTCCTTTCAATAACGATGCGGCGGCCGGCATGCGGCCGACCGACCTAGTTGGAAACGCCTACCGGCAGGATGCGGTTGTCGATGAACTGCGCCCAGACATAATCGTTCTCGCTGAGCGCGTCATGCACCGTCGGGCTGAATGGCTGGACGTAGGTCTTGATCAGGCCTTCATAGCGGTCGATTTTGTAAAAGCCTTCGCGCACCGCCGGGCCGTTGGTCGAGCCGGCCTTGGCGATGGCCAGCGCCGCCAGGTGCATGCCGTCGTAGGCATTGGCCACGCCGACCGCCGGCGTGATGTCGTCCGGCCCCTTGATGGCCGGATACTTGGCCTTCAGCGCAGCGATCACCTTCTCGCCCACCGGCGACTGCTTGCCGAAGAAACTGTAGGTTTGCACGAAATGCACATGCTTTGCGTTCGGACCGGCCAGCTCGGTGAAGCGGCCGCCCGCCGGCCCCCAGTGCGACACCGCCGGCACCCGCCAGCCCATGCGGTCGAGCGATTTCACGACCTGCGAGGAAGGCCCGACATTGCCCACCATGAAGAGTGCGTCGGCCCCGGCTGCCTTGAGGCGGCTCAGCTGTGGCACCACGTCGACGTCGCTGCCCTCGAATTTCTCGATGCCGGCCGGCTTCATGCCTTTTTCATTCAGCGCCGCAACCAGTCCTTTCTCGTTCGACTCGCCCCAGGCATTGTTGACCAGGATCATCCCCGGCTTGGCCGACTTGAAGGTCTTCTGGGCATAGGCCAGCATGCCCTTGTCCACGATCTCGTCGACAGCCGAGACGCGGAAGGCGAAATTTGGATTCGCGCCATTCTTGGTAATGCCGGTGCCCGCCGCCCACGGTCCCATGAATGGCACTTTTTCCTGGTTGGCGATCGGCACGATGGCCATCGACACCGGCGTATCCAGCCCACCGAACAGCACCGCCACCTTTTCCTTGAAGATCAGTTCGCGCGCGGCCACCACGCCCTTGGCCGGATTGCCTTCATCGTCGCGGCTGACCAGCTCCACCTTGCGCCCGCCTAGCAGGCCGCCCTTGGCATTGATCTCGTCGATCGCCACCGACAGGCCGCGGGTAATGGCTTCACCGGCCTGCGCCGATTGGCCCGATAACGCAGTGACCAGGCCGATCTTGATGGTGTCGGCAGCCTGTGCGCTTGTCATGGAGACGCCGCTTAATACCGCGATGCATGCGGCGATGATGGTCCGACGCTTGAATGAAATCATGGTGCCACCCTTTATGAAAGTGAAGGAAACGATGTCGGCATGACTTATGCAAGGGCTATGCCATCGCAGCAAAATTGCCGGCATTTTGCCGACAATCCAGGCCTTCCATCAGCGGCAATTCTTTTTTAGCCCTGATGGAAAGAGTGAAAACAGGAAGGGCAAGCACAATGAAAGTGCAGGACATGGAGAAAACAATGCAGCATGCACCAACAGTGGACATGGACGGGAACCAGGCGCTGCTCTCTGCGGCGGCGGTGGTAGATGAATACCTGCGCCGGCTGATGATCCCCGACCCCGACGCGGCGCGCGAACTGGTCTCGCCCGAACTTCTGATCCGCTTCACCGGCGGGCGCGAAATGCGCGATCCGGCGCAATGCGCCGCGTTCAATGCGGTCCGCTATGCCTGGGTGAAAAAGCGCATCGAGGCGACCGAAGTCGTCAGCGGCGCCAGCAATGATCATGCGGTGGTCTACAGTCGCGGCACCTTGTATGGCGCATGGCCGGATGGCACGCCGTTCGAGGGCAACCGCTATGTCGACCGGTACGTGGTGACCCACGGCCTGATCACCCGGATGGATGTCTGGAACGACAGCGCGGAATGGCTGCTGGAACGTGCCGGCCTGGCGCAGTCGTGAATGAGGACGACGCGATGAACGCAAGCAACTTCCCCGCCCTGCCCTGCCACGGCCGCTTTCCCTATTCCGGCATCCGCGACCGGCCGCGCTACCGCTGGCCCAACGGCGCCGGGCTGGCGGTCTACCTAGGCTTCAACATCGAGCACTTCGCCTTTGGCGAAGGGCTGGGCGCGCGGCTGGGGCCGGTCTGCCCCGAGCCCGACGTGCTCAACTACGCCTGGCGCGAATACGGCAACCGGGTCGGCGCCTGGCGCTGCCTGGACCTGTTCGACACGTTGGGCATGCCGACCGGCGCGCTGATCAATACCGCGCTGTACGACCATTGCCCGGAGCTGGTAGCGGCCGTGGCCGCGCGCGGCGACGAGCTGATCGGTCACGGCCACACCAATGCTCGTCAGCAGGGCACACTGGCCGAGGCTGACGAACTAGCGCTGCTGATGCATTGCCGCGAGCGCATGCAGCACAGCAGTGGCCGGGCGCCGGCAGGCTGGCTCTCGCCCTGGATATCCGAAAGCCGGGTCACCCCCGACCTGCTGGCCGAAAGCGGTTACCGCTATACGTTGAACTGGTGCCATGACGACCAGCCGGTCCGCATGACAACCCGCAGCGGCAAGCCACTGTGGTCCATACCCTATCCGCAGGAGGTCAACGACATCCCAATGCTGGTGGCGCGTCAGATGGACGCCAAGGACTTTGCCCAGCTCATCGTCGACAACTTCGATGAGATGCTGGAGCAGTCGCGCAGGGAGCCGCTGGTGATGGGCATCGCGCTGCATCCCTACCTGGTCGGCCAGCCGTATCGCCTGCGTCACCTGCGGCGCGCGCTGGAGCACATCGCCCAGGCGCGCGACCAGGGACGCATCTGGTTTGCAACGCCAGGCGCGATCTGCGGCTACGTCGATCAGCTTGACTTGCCGCACGCGGCCCCATTCCACATCACTGACAGCGAAAGGCCTGCATGAACGCGCAACAGAACAGCATGTTTCCGATAGAAGACCATGTTGGCGCCTGGGTGCCACATGGCCACTTCCTCGTCGACGGCGCGCCATCCGGGCCGCTGGCAGGGCTTTCGTTCGCGGTAAAGGATCTGTTCGATGTGGCCGGCTATCCAACCGGCGCCGGCAACCCGGCTTGGCTGGCAAGCCATGCCATCCCCAACCACAATAGTCCGCTGGTCGAGCAGTTGCTGGCAGCCGGCGCCACGCTGGTCGGCAAGACGCTGACCGACGAACTGGCTTACAGCATCAATGGCGACAACGTGCACTATGGCACGCCCATCAACAGCGCAGCGCCGCGGCGGGTACCGGGCGGCTCGTCGTCCGGCTCGGCGGCGGCGGTGGCGGCGCGCCTGTGCGACTTCGCGCTCGGCACCGACACCGGCGGCTCCACCAGGGTGCCCGCTAGCTATTGCGGTGTCTGGGGCTTACGCACCAGCCATGGCTTGTTGTCGCGGGACGGACTGGTGCCGCTGGCCCCCGGCTTCGATACGCCGACCTGGCTGGCGCACGACGCCGCCACCTTCCTGAAGGTAGCGCGGGCCCTGCTGCCAGCCACGCCATTCAGCTTCAGGCGCGCGCTGCTGCTGGAGGACGCGCTGGCCGAGGCGGACGACGTCTTCCATGTGCCAGCGCTGCGGGTGTTCGAGGCGCTAGCGCCCGGCCGTGCCGCGCAGCGCACCCTGGCCGCCAGCGGTGGCGTGGACCAGCTGGATAACTGGCGCCAGGCCTATATCACGGTATCCGCGCTGGAAGCCTGGCAGACCCATGGCGACTGGATCGCCACCCATGAACCGTATTTCAGCCCCGCCGTGGCAGCGCGTTTTGCCGCTGCCAGGGACATCGCAGCGAATACCGGCGCGCAGGCATTGGCGCAGCAGGCCCAGATCCGCGCCGCGGTGCGCGCCTTGCTGGGGGAGGACGGCGTTGCAGTGCTGCCCTCCGCGGCCAGTGTCGCGCCGCGACTGGACGCTTCCGACGCCGAAGTCGACGCAGTACGCGCGCGCACCTTCCGCATCACCTGCGTGGCTGGACTGGCCGGACTGCCGCAGGTAAGCTTGCCCTTCTTTTCCACCACCGGCCTGCCGGTCGGGATATCGCTACTGGGACCGGCCGGTAGCGACCTGGCCCTGGTGGAGCTGGCAACATCGATATGGCAGCAGCTGCAGGAGGATAGCAGGCAATCATGAGCAAATCACCACCCGACATACCGTCTCCCCTTCCGCGCCCGGACGACCTGGCCAGCGGATCCGACGCGATGGTGCGCCATATCTACCAGACCGTGTTCGAGCGCGTGATGAACCAGCAGCTTGCGCCCGGCACCAAACTGCCGGAAGCGGCCCTGTGCCAGCTGTTCAATGTCGGCCGCACCACGGTGCAAAAGGCGCTGCAGAAGCTGGCCCATGACCACATCGTTGAACTGCGACCCAACCGTGGCGCGATCGTCGCCATGCCCACGCCGCAAGAGATGCACGAGATCTTCGAGGCGCGCCGCACGCTGGAAGCATCAATGCTTGTGCTGGCAGTCAGGCGAGCGACGAAGAAAGACGTCGCCGCGCTGCGCCGGCACCTCAAACAGGAACATGCGGTGATGCACACTTGGAAGCAGACGGAATGGGCAGGGCTGGCCAGCAGCTTTCATCTGCGGGTGGCGGAATTGGCGTGCAACCCCATCCTGCATCGGTACCTGTCAGAGTTGCTGTCGCGCTGCTCACTGATCGTCGCCCTGCATGAGCCAGGCGGCCACGCCAGTTGCGAGCACGACGAACATGCACGCATCGTCGACTGCATCGCCAGTGGCGACGAGGCCGGCGCCGTGCAGGCGATGGACGGGCATCTGCAGGAACTGGAGCAGCGCATCCGGCTGGTGGTACAGAAACCGGGCAATAGCCTGGCGCGCATGCTGGGGGTGGAATGAGGATGGTGTGAATTGGGCTTGCATGTCACGAGTGCGTTCCGATACGGCGTCTGTTTTGGGTTGCAGGCGCAAACTCGCGCGTCCAGTCACATAGGTCGGCCTTTTTTTCAAACGCGGAAGCAGGAATAGCTCGGGAGGCAATTATCAATCCACGTAGGCCGTTCTGCGCAAGCATCGCATAGTCGGATTTGATCCCGTGGCATGCCTCGCCATCAAGCGGCTGCAAAGCCTACTCCCCCTAGAATGTCGCTGCCGCGGGAAAGGAGCACATCAGGTACCCCCTTGACAAAAATGCGCGCACACTCGTCTTCGCGGTGATATGTAGCCATGAACTTGTAAGCGGTGTCTAAGGAGATCTCTACTATCCGAGGCAGGGTTTCACGGATTTCTCTATGGTGCACCCTTCCCTTCTCTGCCCATATGAGCAACGCAGCTCCGCTCGGCCATTGGCTCGACACTATTGCGGGCGCCGACGCCTAAAAGTCCTTGCAGATAGACTGGCGCCCGGCAGCGCTGCTCGGAACGTTTAAGCATTGCCGGAAATGCTTGTAGCCATTCTCGGAGATCTGCATGCCAGTCGGTTCCGGCTGGAATTACGGAATTCATGGAGATCCTTCCAGAAATCCTCCTCTTTTACTTGGCAGAGTAGTGCTATTTAGCTCTATGGCATCTACGTTCCTCCCACCGCGGAAAGCTGCTTTACATTCGTCCGCCCGGTACGTTGCGAGCCAAGGGCTGCGATAGCATTGGACTTCAAGATATTTGGCAATTTTGTTTGCTGCACGCCGCGAGCCACGAACCTTGATGGCAGTCTTATTCTCTGTTGCAGCTCAAACGGCGGAGATCTGAGTGCATGGATGCTGCTGAGCGGCTGGGCGGTGGCGCTGCCAAGCGCACCTGTTGAATATCAGACATTGGAAAAGGCTGCGCAAGCAAAGGCATTGGTATCTGGGGGATTCCTGTTGACCCTATCCTTCGCCGTTACGGTCGATAAAGGCTGCCCTGCCGCTCACGGACATTAAGGTGGCTGCTTAAAACACCGCAGACCGCCAACTGCGCAACCTAACAGGCGCAAACCAGAAATGGCTAACAGGTTTATTGGAAAATCAATCGCTCTATAGAGATTGACCAGACTACTGAAACCGCCGGCGCTACTTCTCGCCACCTTGCTTCGCCGACCGTCCTTCCAACAAGTCCATGAATTTCTCCGGCTGCTCCATCAGATATCCGCTGGCATGATGCCCTATATGCTGATCGTGATCGTCTGCATGGACTTGATGTATGTGTGGCCAGGGCTGACCTTGTGGTTACCCAATTATCTGTACGGCAGCAACAGCCTCCCGGGACTCTGAGTCGAAACCCGAGACATTCTTGAAGCGCTGGCACCGCTGCTGCAGCCACTGACCTGCGCACGCCGTTCAAGACGCAAGGCTGTGCAAAAAGAGCCCCGACCGGGGCTCTTTTTGATCTATTTAAAACCAAGCAAATGTGGCAACCCGGTTGACAGCGATGGGATAAAGGTAAGCATAATTAATACAATACCGTGAGCGACTAGAAATGGCTTGAGTTCCCGCGTTAAATCCGGCAGCGGAATCTTGGCCACATTGGAGGTTACAAATAATAGCCCCCCGACTGGCGGTGTAATCATTCCCAGCGTCAGATTGACAATGACAACCATTGCAAAATGGATGGGGTCGATGCCAGCTGCTGCTGTGACGGGCGCAAGAATCGGAACTAGTACCATTACTCCAGGAAGCGGCTCGATGAATATTCCGAAAACCAGCAGCAGGATATTGATTGCAATGAGCAGCATCCACGGGGAGAGATTGAACTGGGTAATCCAGGTCGCCATTTCATGCGGCACGCGTTCGACGGTTAATATCCAGGCGAAGGCCGCAGAAAACCCGATGATGATCAGTACCGAAGCGGTCAGTAGCGCCGACCGAATTAAGATATGGGGAACGGCTTTCCATTCTAGCGTGCGGTAAATCCATTTGCCGCAAATCAATGCATAGTAGACTGCCACGACCGACGCTTCGGTCGGCGTAAACCATCCGGCACGCATGCCGCCGAGTATCAGGACGGGGAGCAGAAGTGCCGGTATTGCCTTAAGGGTGTTACTGAGGACTTCATTCCAAGGAGGGAAATAGCCATCCCCGCGATAGTTTCGTGCTTTGGACACGCGCCAGTTGACGACCGACATGGCCAAGGCAATCAATATCCCCGGTACAAATCCTGCTGCAAACAGTGCGGCAATGGATACGCGCTCATCCTGCAATCCATAGATGATCATGATAA
>NZ_JAHQRJ010000001.1:3900000-3990985 GCF_019052805.1 Noviherbaspirillum sp. L7-7A | reverse complement strand
GGCGAGATTATGTGGCATTTGCTGTTTGGCGTCAACAGTTTTTTTCGCTTTGCTTCAAAAAAACCGGACCAGCATGCTGCCTTTTTCTGCCCCCGCCGCGCTGTTCTGCAGCGGGAGGCGAACTATAGCAAAGGCCGGTTTTGGAATGCAAGGGGTGGCAGGAAAAATTCTTTAGGATGTCACCACAGGCAGGCGCATGCCCTGGCTGGACGACAACAACGATCAAGACTGGGAGGAATGACTGATGATTCTGCGTGACCGCCCTTCAGGGCTGAAGTTGTTCTTTGCGCTGCGCGGCTCGGTGCTCAAACGCATACAGGCGGTGCTGCTGTTTAATATTGCGTTCGCCATCCTGATTACCGCTGCGCATGGGACTGTATTCGACCGCAAGATCACCCTGACGGCAATACCGTTCACTCTGATTGGCTTGCCGCTCGCTATTTTTCTGGGATTCCGGAATAACGCTGCCTATGACCGCTATTGGGAAGGCCGCAAACTGTGGGGCGGACTGGTGAGCGATACGCAAAACCTTTGCCGGCAATGTCTGGGCCTGATACATATGAATACCGGCCTGGCGGAGGAAACCAATGCGCGGCTGGACGATGTGCGTACGCGGATGATTTACCGGGCTATCGCCTACAGCCACGCCTTGCGCATGCGCCTGAGGGGGCTAGCGGATACCGTTGCGCTCAAGCCGTTTCTGCCGGCGGGCGAATGGAATGTGGTAACAAGCCAGGATAACTTGCCGGCATTCCTGATGCTGCGGATGGGACGGGATTTGCAGGAATGCCTGCAGAAGGGCTGGACGGAAGCTTGCCTGGCAGCGTCGATCGACGCCACCCTGTCGTCAATGACGGCGCGGGCCGTTGCCTGTGATCGCATCAAGAACACGCCCATTCCTTTTTCCTATACCTTGCTGCTGCATCGCACCGCCTATCTCTATTGCTTCCTGCTGCCCTTTGGCCTGGTGGATACGCTGGAATTCATGACGCCGTTCGTCGTGGCGATCGTGGCCTATACATTTTTCGGGCTGGATGCGCTGGGCGATGAGATCGAGGAGCCGTTCGGTGTTTCGGAGAATGATCTGCCGCTGGATGCCTTGTGCAGGACGATAGAAATCAACCTGCGCTCGGCCCTTGGCGATGCCGACGTGCCACCGCCGCTGAGCCCGGTGAACTATTGCCTGACCTAGACGGGCCTTTTCTTCAAGCTGCAGCGGCAGTCGCGTCTTACGCCTGGCGGATGGCGAGCACCTTGTCGATACGCATGCCATCGAGGTCGACAATTTCGAAACGCCAGCTTTCCCAGTCGCAGTAGTCACCGGTCTGGGGCAGCTTGCCCAGCAACTGCATCACCATGCCGCTCAGGGTATGGTAATGACTGCGCCCTTCCTCGGGCACCCTGCTCAGGTCGAGCAGGTCTTTGAGTTCCGGGATCGGAATCAGGCCGTCGAGCAGCCACGAGCCATCTTCGCGCTGCACCGCCCAGGCGTCTTCGGCATGCTGGGTCTTGAATTCGCCGGCGATGACTTCCATGATGTCCTGCGGCGTGATGATGCCCTGCACTTCGCCATATTCATCGACCACGAACGCAAATTGCACGGCCGAGTTGCGGAACTGTTCCAGAAGGTCCAGACCCGTGAGTATTTCAGGCACATAGACTGGCGGCTGCAGGTCGTCAAGCAGGCTGGGCTGCTGGCCGCGCAGCGTCTGGGCCAGCATTTCCCGCGCGCAGGCGACGCCGACGATATCGTCCCAGCCGCCGCGCAGCACCGGGAAGCGGCTATGGCGGCTTTGCCCGAAGCGCTGCAGGTTTTCTTCCAGGCTGCGGTTGACGTCGAAGTATTCGACGTCGCTGCGGGGAATCATGAAGGAGGACACCTGGCGGTCGTCGAGCCGGAAGATGTTGCGCACCATCTGGTGCTCCTGGCGCTCGATAATGCCGGACTGGGTGCCTTCGTCGAGCATCAGATGCAGTTCTTCCTCGGTCATGGCCTGCCGGCCGGCGTCGCGCACGCCCATCAGTCTCAATGCGCCCTCGGTGGAGACGGAAAGCAGCCGCACGAAGGGCTTGGCGGCAGTCGCCAGCCAGCTCATCGGGCGGGAAACGCGCCGGGCAATGGGTTCCGGCGATATCTGGCCCAGCCGCTTGGGCACGAGCTCGCCCAGGACGATGGAGAAATAGGTGATGATGACCACGACCAGGCCGGTGGCGACATAACCGGCGTAGGGCATTTCCATTCCCTGTACCTGCAGCCAGGCGCGCACCGGCCCGGCCAGGGTCGCTTCGCCGACAATGCCGTTGAGGATGCTGATCGAGGTGATGCCGATCTGTATGGTGGAGAGGAACTTGTTGGGGTCGTCCCCCAGCTGGATGGCGGCCTGGGCACCGTTGTCACCGGCTTCCGACAGCTTTTGCAGCCGCGCCTTGCGGGCAGTCATCAAAGCGATTTCGGACATGGCAAACAGTCCATTGAGAAGGACCAGGCCCAGTACTATCGCAATTTCCATTCTGTCAGCGCTCGCTCCGTAACGAGCGGACCATTCTACAGGCGCGGGCCGGTGCGCCTTCCTGCCGCGGGCAGCAAGCTTGATCCGGCGCCGCTATCAGGCGCCGACGGCGGTATAGGCGCTTGCATTGTCAGCCAGCCAGCGGCGCGACAGCTCGCTTTCCTGCTGGCTGGGATGGAAATCGCGGCGCAGATAGTCGCGCCATGGGCCGTAGCTGTTGCGCAGCAGGCCGCGACGGCCGAACAGGTAGCTGATGCCGCTCTTCCAGGTGCCCCACTTCCACAGCGTGCCGTCGCGACGCAGATTGTTGATGGTCTGACGCAGGGTGTCGCCAAGGAAAATGAAGGTGACGCGGCGGAACCAGCGGATGCGCCATTCATGATTGCCGCCCAGCGCCTGATACAGGTCAAAGGCGGTGCTCTTGTGTTCCGACTCTTCGGCGCTGTGCCACAGCCACATGGTCTTCAGGCGTGGCTCGGCGTCGTCCAGCAGGTCGCTGTTCTCCAGCATCCACTCGGCGAAGATCGCGGTGAAATGCTCGTTCGCCGCGGTAATGGCCAGCCAGTGCAGCGGATGCACGCCTTCCATCAGCTTCAGGCGGCGCTCGGCGCGCGGTCCCCATGCATTGACCAGGCCCTGTCGCTCCAGATGGGCGTTGAACAGGGAATGAATGCGGCGATGGGTTGCTTCCTGGCCTACGAATCCCTGCACTTCCGCCTTATACTTCGGCTGCTCTGCGGCAGGCAGCGCCTTGTAGCCGTTGCGCACCGAATCGATGAAGAACTGCTCACCGATGGGAAAGCTCATGGACAGCGCGTTGAAGAAGGCCGTCCTGAAGGCATCGCCGCCGCACCAGTGGCGGGCGAACGGGGCTTCCAGGTCAATGAGAAGACGGCGGACAACGAGATCGGTCATGGCGGATTCACTTGAAAAGGGATGCAATAACGGCTTTTTCTGCCGATGCGTGATGTGTCGGCAATGATGTTCTCAAACAGTGGTACTGTCAAGTACCAGCAGCATGGACCAGCTTATGAAACAAGAAAAACCAGTCATCGCGGAGGAAGCCAACAGCCATCGCAGGCGTTTGCTGGAAGGCATGGGGCAGGCGGTCGCGGAAAAGGGTTATGCCGACACCACCATCGCCGACATCGTGGCCGCGGCAGGCGTGTCGCGTCGCACCTTCTACGAACATTTCAAGACCAAGGCGCAGTGCCTGATTGCGCTTTATTCGGCAGCCAGCAGCAATGCGCTGGACGTGCTGCGCACCGCGATCGATCCGGCGCATGACTGGGAAACCCAGGTCGAGCGCGCGATTTCCGCCTACTTCAGCTGCCTGGGGCAGAACCCGGTGCTGCTGCGCACCCTGTTCATCGAGATACTGGGACTGGGAGAGGAAGGACTGGCGGCGCGGCGCCGGGTGAATCAGGCGCTGGCCGACTTCATGCTGCAGGTGATCAATGTGCCGGCGCGGGCGCGGCGCAACAAGCCGCCGCTGCAGCCGGAAATGGCGATGGCGGTGGTAGGCGGCATCAACGAGCTGGTGCTGGAAGCGATCGAGCGCAACCGCACGGACCGGCTGCAGGAGCTGGTGTCGCCGTCGCTTCAGCTGGTGCGGGCAGTGACCTGAACAGCTCCGGAGTATTCGACTAACTTCCCTGCGACTTGCGATACTCCCGGCGCTTTTCTGCTTCCAGGAAACGCCGTTTCTGTTCCTCGGTGTCGGCCTGCAGCGGCGGCACCTTAACCGGATTGCGGTCCTCATCCACCGCCACCATCGTGAAATAGCAGCTGTTGGTATGCCGCACCAGCCCCTTCTGGATGTTCTCGGTGACCACCTTGATGCCGATTTCCATCGAGGTGCTGCCGGTGTAGTTCACCGAGGCCAGGAAGGTCACCAGTTCGCCAACATGGATGGGCTGGCGGAACACCACCCGGTCCACCGACAGCGTGACCACATAGCTGCCTGAATAGCGGCTGGCGCAGGCATAGGCCACGCTGTCGAGATATTTCAGGATCGCGCCGCCATGCACGTTGCCGGAAAAATTGGCCATGTCGGGCGTCATCAGCACCGTCATCGAGAGTTCGTGCTTCAGGGCATTCATGCGCTCAGACATCCTCGTCGGGGATCAGGTGGCCGAGCTTGGACGCCTTGGTCTGCAGGTAGCGCCGGTTGAACGGGTTGCGGTTGACGATCAGCGACACCCTTTCCGCCACCGCCACGCCGTATTGGGTGACGGCGTCGATCTTGCGCGGGTTGTTGGTCATCAGGCGCAGGCTGACGATGCCCAGCTTTTCCAGCATGGGCTTGCAATGGCTGTAGCTGCGCTGGTCGGCCTGGAAGCCAAGCTCATGGTTGGCTTCGACGGTGTCGGCGCCGGCGTCCTGCAGGCGGTAGGCCCGGACCTTGTTGATCAGGCCGATGCCGCGCCCTTCCTGGCGCATGTAGAGCACCACGCCGCGGCCTTCGGCGGCAATGCTGCGCAGCGCGCTTTCGAGCTGGGCGCCGCAGTCGCAGCGCTGCGAGAACAGCGCGTCGCCGGTCAGGCATTCGGAATGGATCCGGCCCAGCACAGGCTTGCCGTCTGCCACGTCGCCCAGGGTCAGCGCCAGATGCTCCTTGCCGGATTTCGACTCGACGAATGCATGCAGCGTGAAAGTGGCCCACGGCATCGGCAGTTCGCAGGAGGTGACGTATTCCAGCGTGTCGGGCATGTTGCTGGCCGCGCTGGTATCTGGTTGGAGTTGCATGGCGCTTGACTGAGTGATTAACGGGAATTCGGCGAAACCGTCAATACTAACCGATCACGCCGCATTGCATCATTCCGCCCGTAGCCGGGAGGCAATCTCGAAGGAATGCAGGCGGGCCGCATGGTCGTACATCAGGGCGGTCAGCATCAGCTCGTCGGCGCCGGTGCTTTCCTCGATGGCGCGCAGTTGCGCCGCCACGGTGTCCGGCGAACCGACCGCCGAGCAGGACAGCGAACGGTCGATATGGCTTTTCTCGTCCGGCGACCAGAGGCCGTCCATGCTGTCGACCGGCGGGCTGAGCTGCCCCGGCACGCCGCGCACCAGGTTGAGGAACTGCTGCTGCAGCGAGGTGAACAGGCGCCGCGCGGTGGCGTCGTCGTCGGCGGCGAAGAGGTTCACGCCCACCGCCACGCAGGGCTTCTGCAACTGGGCCGATGGCTTGAAGCGGCTGCGGTAGATGTCGATTGCCGATTGCATGTAGGCCGGGGCGAAATGGGAAGCGAAGGCGAACGGCAGGCCCAGTTCGGCCGCCAGCTGGGCGCTGAACAGGCTGGAGCCCAGCAGCCAGATCGGCACGTCCAGTCCGGCGCCGGGCACGGCGCGCACCGCCTGGCCCGGCTGCACCGGCCGGAAGTAGGACTGCAGTTCGAGCACGTCCTGCGGGAAGGACTCGCCGCTGTCGCCCATGTTGCGCCGCAGGGCGCGGGCGGTGCGCTGGTCGGTGCCGGGCGCGCGGCCCAGGCCGAGGTCGATGCGCCCCGGGTACAGGGCCGCCAGGGTGCCGAACTGCTCGGCGATGATCAGCGGCGCATGGTTGGGAAGCATGATGCCGCCGGCGCCGACCCGGATCGTGCTGGTGGCGGCGGCGATATGCTGGATCACCAGCGCGGTGGCGGCGCTGGCGATGCCGCTCATGTTGTGATGCTCGGCGACCCAGAAGCGGTGGTAGCCCCAGCGTTCGGCATGCCGGGCCAGGTCGCGGGTGTTGTCGAGCGCGCCGGCGGCGTCGCCGCCCCTGACGATGGGTGAGAGATCGAGGATGGAAAAGACGGCCATGGCCTGTCTCCTTTCTGGAATCGGTGATGGTTGGTTCGGCGTGGTGGCTTAATGACTTAGTGACTTAGTGACTTAGTCGCCAATGCCGGGTATGCGCAGCGCGCCGATGAAGGCGGCAATTTCCTCCAGTGCGGTCTGTTCCCGGGCGCAGTTGCAACGGGCGACGCCGTCCTGCAGCGGCAGCGGCGGCAGCCGGCGCACCAGGGTGCGGGTGCCGGCGGCGATCAGGCGCGCGCCATATTGCTCGGCTTCGTCGCACAGCGGATCTTCCTCGGCCGACAGGATCAGCGCCGGCGGCAGCCCCTTGAGCCGGCTCGACTGCAGCGGCGAGGCATACGGATGCAGGCGGTCGGCCACGCGCGGCAGATAGCCGCGGTAGGCGGCGGCGCAGGCGTCGGCCACGCCGGCCACGTCCGGATTGCTGTTCATTGCGCGCATCGAGCAGGTGGTGAGCCCCGGGTCGAGCATGGGCATGATCAGGATCTGTCCGGCCAGCGCCGGCTCGCCGCGGTCGCGCGCCATCAGCGCGGAGGCGGCGGCGAGGTTGCCGCCCGCCTCGATGCCGGCGCACAGCAGGCGCTCGCCATTCCAGCCCAGGGAGTTCGGCCGTCGCGCCACCCAGCGCAGCACGGCGTAGGCATCCTCGACGGCGGCCGGAAATGGCTGCCGGCAGGCCAGCGTGTAGCTCGATGCCAGCACCGGCAGGCCGGCGCGCAGGGTCAGCGCCCGAACGAATTCGTCGCATTCATCCAGGCTGCCGCCGACGAATCCGCCCTGATGAAAGAAGACGATCAGGCCAGGCGCGGGTTTCCCGGCATTGACCGGGCGGTACAGCCGGGCCGGCAGCTTGCCCAGCGATCCCTGCGCCTGCAATTCCTTTACCACTATTTTGCTGCACTGCAATTGTTGCCTTTCCGTCATTTCTTCGGAATATCCTTGATGCCACCGAACAGGTGCTGGGCAAGTGCATCGAAGCCGGCGTATTCAGCCTGTACCTGCTGGCTGCCGTGGACATTGTCGGTCAGCGCGGCCGCCAGCATCAGGCTGGCAAGCAGCACAACAATGACAAACAAGGCGGCGATGGGTTCGTGTTCGGACATCATGATGGCACTCCGGAAGCAGGCTATTTTGCTGCATAGCACAAACTATAGGACTGATTTATCATCGGATAAAGACTAACAATTGGAATTGACTGTTCACATTTGTGAACAATCATCAAGAACAGTGGATGCGCATGGACAAGTTGCAGGCGATGGAAGTGTTCGTACATGTGGTCGATGCGGGCGGCTTTACCCGCGCCGCCGAGCAGTTGCACATGCCCAAGGCAACCGTGTCCACCCTGATACAGGCGCTGGAGAATGCGCTGTCGGTCAAGCTGCTCAACCGCACCACCCGCCAGGTCAATGTGACGGCCGATGGCGCGGCCTATTACGAGCATTGCCTGCGCATCCTGGCCGATATCCGCGATACCGAGGACACCCTGTCGCGCACCCATGCCAGCCCGAGCGGCCGGCTGCGGGTTGAAGTGCCCAGCGGCATCGGGCAGCGCCTGATCATTCCGGCCCTGCCCGACTTTTACCGGCGCTACCCGGACATCACGATGGAAATGGGCTGCGGCGACCGCCCGGTCCACCTGATCGAGGAAGGCGTGGATTGCGCGGTGCGCGGCGGCGACCTGCCCGACTCCAGCCTGATCGCGCGCCGCATCGGCGTGCTGCACTTCATCACCTGCGCCACGCCGGCCTATCTGGAGACGCATGGCAGGCCGAGCCATCCGGATGAACTGACCCGGCACCAGTGCATCAATTACATCCTGTCGTCGAGCAAGCAGGTGCTGGCCTGGGATTTCGACCGGGAAGGCGTGAGCCTGCGCAAGACCCATGCCGGCCGCTTCGCGGTCAACAGTTCGGAGGCGCTGATGATCGCCGGCCTGGCCGGCCTGGGCGTGATGCGCTTGCCGTCCTTCCTGGCCAACGAGCATTTGCGCAGCGGCCGCCTGGAGCGGGTGCTGGGCGACTGGGACACCGCCCCGGTGCCGCTGCATGTGGTGTATCCGCAAAGCCGGCACCTGTCGGCAACGGTGCGCGCATTCGTCGAATGGGTGGCGGAACTGTTTGCCGGCAATGTTGACATGGGCATGGCATGAGCGCCTGCGTGGCTGCGCCCTGCCCTCGTATTTGCGGCTGAGAGGCGCCTAGACGCCGGTCTCCGGCAGCGCCTCGCCCAGCACGCAACCCGCCATGCCGGCGGCGATTTCATGTTCGCCCATGATGGTCTGGTTGGCGCCCTGCTTTTCCAGGTGCAGCCGCTCGGCATTGGAATGGGCGCGGGCGATGATGTCGATGCCAGGATTCTGCTGCCTCGCCTGGGCGATCACATGACCCGCTTCCAGCGCGTCCGGAATGGCCAGCAGCAGCCAGCGCGCGCTGGTCACCCGCGCCAGGTCCATCATGCCGGGCGCAACCGCGTTGCCATACAGTGCCGGCACGCCGTCGCGGCGCAGCGCCTGCACCACGGACAGGTCATCCTCGATCACCACGAAGGGCTGGTTGCGCTCGGTCAGCGCCAGCGCAACCAGGTGTCCGACCCGGCCGAAACCCACCAGCACCACATGTCCCGCCATGTCGGGCAGGGCCGGGCCGGCCGGGTCGGCCGCATGTGCCTGCTCGTGCGGGCTGCCCTTGCGGCTGCGCAGGCGGTCCAGCACCACGAACAGCAGCGGATTGAGCAGGATGGAAATGATGGCGCCGCCCAGGATCAGGTCGCGCCCGGTCTGCGACAACAGGCCCAGCGATACGCCCAGCGTGGCAAGGATGAAGGAAAACTCGCCGATCTGGGCCAGGCTGGCGGCGATGGTCAGCGCGGTGCTGGCCGGATGTCCGAAGGCACGCACGATGGCCAGCGCCGCCAGCGACTTGCCGACCACGATGATGGCCACGGTTGCCAGCACCAGCAGCGGCTCGCGCACCAGGATGGACGGGTCGAACAGCATGCCGACCGAGACGAAGAACAGCACCGCGAAGGCATCGCGCAGTGGCAGCGACTCTTCGGCGGCACGATGGCTGAGGTCGGATTCGCCGAGGATCATGCCGGCAAAGAAGGCGCCCAGCGCAAACGACACGCCGAACACATAGGCCGCGCCCAGTGCAAAGCCAAGGGCAATGGCCAGCACCGCCAGTCGGAACAATTCACGCGACCCGCTGGCCGCGACCCGCTCCAGCGTCCACGGTATCAGGCGCCGCCCGATCAGCAGCATCGCGGCGACGAAGGCGACCACCTTGCCCAGCGTGGCGGCCAATGTCCACAGCAGCGCATTGGTCGACAGCGATTCGCCGCTGCCGCCGAGGATGCCTGACAGCGCCGGGATCAGCACCAGCGCCAGCACCATGGCGATGTCCTCGACGATCAGCCAGCCGATCGCGATCTGGCCGCGCCGGGTTTCCACCAGCCGCCGTTCCTGCAACGCCGTCAGCAGCACCACGGTGCTGGCCACCGACAGCGCCAGGCCAAACAGCAGCCCCTGCCCCAGCGGCCATCCGATCAGCCAGCCCAGGCCCATGCCCATCAGCGTGGCAAGGACGATCTGCGCCAGCGCGCCCGGAATGGCAATGCCTTTCACCGCGAGCAGGTCCTTCAGCGAAAAATGCAGGCCGACGCCAAACATCAGCAGGATCACCCCGATTTCCGCCAGTTGCTGCGCCAGATCGACATCGCCGACAAAGCCCGGCGTGAAAGGCCCGATCGCGATGCCAGCCAGCAGATAGCCCACCAGCGGCGGCATCTTCAACCGGTAGGTGATGCTGCCGAAGATGAAAGCCAGGACCAGGCCGGCAACGATGGTGGTGATCAGGGGTATGTCATGTTGCATGTGGGCGCGGCATCCTTTTCTCGACAAATAATTATTCCGGCGCATTTTAACCAACGCCTGGCATTGCTCGAATTAAAGGGACTGCCGGGTCGCTGATAAAGTTCGCGGCCCGGCTGCAGGACTTCAGGACTTCAGGACTTCAGGACTTCAGGACAAGGCAGGATAGCCGGCGCGGATCAGCCAGGCATGAATCGGCAGGGTCTTGACGAAATTGATCGCATGCAGGGTATGGATGTCATCGAACCAGACATGGTCGCCGACCATGAAGGCCGCCAGCCATGCCAGGCCGACGATGATGATGTCGCAGCGTCCGCTGTTCCACAGGTTCAGGGAATGGCGGGTGGCGATCCATGGCACGCCGAGCGGATTGGGCCAGTCGGCCAGCAGGTGCATCAGGCCGCCGGCGGCGAAGCCGAATGCGGGCACCGCCATTACATGCTGGCCGAGCGCGTGATAGGACCAGTACAGCAGGGCCAGCCAGCCCACGCCCCAATGGGTCAGGGTGCGGTGCGCGATCCAGAGGCGCTTCTTGCGGGTCCACCAGGCCACTTCCATCCAGTCTGGCGCGGTGCCGCCGCAGATGCCCATGCACAGGGCCATCAGCGTGCCCAGATGGTAGTCGCCGCCGGCGCCGGAATGCGCCACGATTGCCGCTGCCATCAGTCCCGCCGCCCAGCCTGTGGCGTGGTGTGCTTTGTTGGAGGCCATGATGCGGCGATCGGGGAAAGAAGAGGTTGAAAAGGGAGTGCAATATTGGCAGAACGTTGCACAAAAATACAGCAGCGAAAGCTTTAAATCGAAAATATAGTTCGATTTATTCGATGTTTTAGCGCCGATGCGACGGCTTGCGGTTGCGGTCGAAGTATTCGGGGTCCTTTTTCCTTACCCAGCTGACGAATTTGCGTATCTCCTCACGCTCCATCAGGCGTTCGATGGTGTGGTAGTAGGTGGCCAGCTCACGCTCGGAAAACACCGAATGGATCTTGCTGTGGCAGATGCGATGCATGGTCACGGTGTCGCGGCCGCGATGGCTTTTGGGCACCATGTGATGCTCGTTCAGCGAAGGGCCCGGCACCATGGGACGGCCGCACAGCGGGCATGCGGGCAGCGCGGATTGCGAATCTTTCATAGGCGCATAGACGTTCGGACCGCGGCCATCGGCGCCCGTGCCTTATCTGGGCACCGTGTAATTGACCGGCAGCCAGACATAGCCGCGGCCGCTGGCGCGCACCCGGCCAATGCCGGGAAAGGAAAGGTGGGCGCCGGCAACCAGGTAATTGCCGGTGGCGGCATCGGCAAAGGCGCGCTTGCGCTCGATGGCGGCGGCGCGGGCATTGGTATCGAAGGAGATGGTCACCGCGGGCTGATCGAACTGCACCGCGGCCACATGGATCAGGTCGCCCCACAGCATCAGGCGCTGGCCGCGACTCTGCACCAGGTAGTTGGTGTGGCCGGCGGTATGGCCATGGCGCGGCAAGGCGCTGATGCCGGCCGCCAGCGGCGTCGCGCCGCGAAAGGGGCGAAAGCGGTGCGCTTCGATATACGGCTGCAGCGCCGACTTCGCGGCTTCGAACGCCGGCCTGTCTTCCTTCTTCGCGCGCGACAGGTTGGTGTCGTCGAGCCAGTAGTCGGCGTCGGCGCCATCGGCGCGCACCACCGCATTGGGGAAGGCCATGCGGCCATCGCTGGCGAGGCCGCCCACATGGTCGGCATGCAGATGGGTCAGATAGATTTCATCGACCTGTTCGGGCTGGTAGCCGGCTGCCTTCAGGTTGGCGGCCAGCCTGCCCAGCGTCGGGCCGAACAGCGCGGCCGCGCCGGTATCGATCAGAACCAGCTTTTCACCGGTATTGATCAGGTAGGCATTGACCGAGGTTTCCAGCGGGCTGGACAGGCCGGAGCGGGCCAGCGCGCGCCCGACCCGGGCCGGGTTGGTATTGGTCAGCAACCGGTCCACCGGCAGCGCAACGGTGCCATCCGACAAGGCGGTAATCTCGATATCGCCAAGCATCATGCGGTAAAAACCAGGCGCCTGGGTTTTCGCCATGGGCGCGGCGGCGTGGCCGGCGCCGGCCAGCAGGGTCGTCATGGCAAACACGGATGAACGCAGCAGTCGGGACAACAGCATTGCAGACTCTCCTCGAATCGTGATCGGACGGCAAGGAACGGAGCACGATTATGCCGGCAAAGCCATCATGCCGTCCTGCCGTATCCCTGGCCCGGAACATCCTGGGTCAATGGCTTGTCGAACCGCCATTCATTTCGGGAGAGCAGCGATGGACTCCAACGACAACAAGGGCATTGCGGCACCGGCCGGCCAGCGCAATCCGGGCGATGAATCCGAACCCGGCGCGCCCCAGACCGCCGAAGACATCTGCCCCGAATGCCAGGGCAGCGGACGGCAGGGACAGGCAGCCTGCGCCAATTGCGGCGGCACCGGGCGCATCGTGAAGATCATCGGCGACGCCTGAATTAAATATGCTTATTTAATGCATCTTTGCTAGAATGGCGGCCGTTCATGCTCTGGAGCAGCGGTCACGCCATGCGCCTTACTCGTTTTTCCGATATCGGACTACGCGTCCTGATTTATCTGTCGCGCACTGACGCCAGCCGCACCACGGTGACGGTGGCCGAGGTCGCCAGCCAGTTCGACATACCGCAGAACCACCTGGTGAAGGTGGTGGGCCATCTGGCACGGGCGGGCTGGGTGCAGGCGCTGCGCGGCCGCAATGGCGGCATCAGCCTCCTGGTCGAGCCGGCCAGCCTGCGCATCGGCGTGGTGCTGCGTGAACTCGAAGGCGATCCGGAACTGGTCAACTGCGAGGCCCTGTCCTGCCGCCTGAGCGCCGACTGCCTGCTGCGCGAGGCGCTGCGGGCCGGCATGAACGCGTTCTACGAAACGATGAACCGGTACAGCCTGGCTGACCTGGTTACCGGCAATACCGGCGAACAGATCATCCGGATGCATCGCAGCTTCACCGCTTCCACCCTTTCCGCAGCGGCCGCAGGCTAGGCCGCTTTTTTTGCCCTTAAATATGCATCTTTGATGCAACATATCAGGAGTCATGATGGTTTCACCCGCTTCCCGCCCCTACATCGATGCCAGCGTCCCGGTCCTGCGCGAGCATGGCGTGACAATCACCCGCCGCTTCTACGGCAACATGTTCGCTGCCCATCCGGAGTTGAAGAATCTGTTCAACATGGGCAACCAGGCCAGCGGCGCGCAGCAGCAATCGCTGGCCGCGGCCGTGTTCGCCTATGCCGCCAACATCGACAATGCGGCGGCGCTGGGGCCGGTGGTCAATCGCATCGTGCACAAGCATGCATCGGTGGGCATACGGGCCGAGCACTATCCCATCGTCGGCCAGCATCTGCTGGGCGCCATCAAGGAAGTACTGGGCGACGCCGCCACCGAGCCGCTGATCAATGCCTGGGCGGAAGCCTACGGCGAACTGGCCGACCTGCTGATCGACACCGAGCGGCATCTGTATGCCAAGGCCGGCGTGCAGCCGGGCCAGCTGCGCGACATGCGGGTGGCCGAAGTGCGCCAGCAGAGCGAGAACGTGCGCTCCTTCACCTTGACGCCCATGGACGGCGAAGCCGCCTTCGACTTCAAGCCGGGCCAGTACATCAGCGTGTCGGTCAGCTTCCCCGATGGCCATGTGCAGCTGCGCCAGTACAGCCTGTCGGACGCGCCGGACGCGGACTATCTGCGCATCTCGGTCAAGCGCGAGCCGGCCGGCCATGAAACGCCGCAGGGCGAAGTGTCGAACTGGCTGCATGACAATGTGCAGCCGGGCACCATCCTGCGGGTGACCCATCCGTTCGGCGAATTCACGCCGGACACCGAGTCGGACCGTCCCATCGTGCTGCTGTCTGCCGGCGTCGGCATCACGCCGATGATTTCGGTGTTGAAGCGCATTGCGCAGGTCCATCCGCAGCGCCAGGTCGTGTTCGGCCATGCCGCGCGCGATGCCGGCCATCATCCGCACCAGGAAGACATCAAGGCAGCCCAGGCCGCAATGCCGCAACTGAAGGTGGCAACCTTCTACGAGCATGTGGCAGCGGCGGACCAGGCCGAGCCGGGCTTCATGCAGGTGGAAGCGCTGCCCGACTGGCCGCGGCATGAAGCCGAGGTCTATCTGTGCGGCCCGATCGGCTTCATGCGGGCGCAGTGGAAGAACCTGCTGACGGCCGGCGTGCCGTCGGCCAGGCTGCACCGGGAAGTGTTCGGCCCGGAGATGCTGGACTACCTGGACTGACGGCCGGCAGTCCGTCCTTAATCAAGCGAGCGCTGGAAGCCGACCACCAGCCGCACCGGCGGCGCGCCATGGTTGAAGCCATGGCCGACCGAACCGGACAGCATCAGCTTTTCCGACAGCTTCCAGCGCGCGCCCACCTCGCCCATGTTGTACGCGGCGCCGCGCTCGCGCTGCTGCTCCCGGAACAGGCTGCCGGCAAACAGCCAGCGCTGATTGAGCTGCTTGCTCAATGCCGCACCGGCTAGGTAACGGTCGCGGCGTTCATTCACATCGGGCCGCAGGTTGTGGCGCGCCATCACGTTCAGGTGCAGCTGGGCCGGGCGGTTGGCATCCTGCACCACGCCCAGCGACTTGGTCATGATGCCCTTGGCCATCACCTCGGTGCCGCCGCTGTCGGCGCCATAGGGGCGCTCGATGCCGGCGCTGACCGCAAACGCCGGCAGGTAGCCGCTCTCGGTATTGAACCTGTAGAGGCCATCGACCCTGAATTCGCCCTGGCTGGTGTCTTCCGCATTGCCCACGCGGTAAGGCACGGCCACCGACATCTGGAAGTTGTGGGCCACGCCGAACTGCATGCGTGGCGTCAGCTGCAATTCATTGCGACCCGCGTCCGGCGTGGACGGGCGCATGCGCTGGTAACGCGCAACCCCGTTGAACTGGACCGAGCCGGGCTGGCTGGGCGTGGCATCCTCGATGGTCAGCGACAGATCCTCCTCCAGATCCTTCACTTCATCGGCTTGCACGTGGATGCAGGGGGCAAGCATGGCAAGCACGAGGCCGGCCTTGATCAAAGCATTGTTCATGTCATTTGTCGTGCTGATGTTTTTTTAATGGCAACAAACTAGAGAATGGAATACAGGAAAAGTTCCGCCGCCGGCAGCATGGCTTACGTGGTTCGAAACCGCGTCACCGACAGACCGAAGGCAGCCGGGCCTCATTGATTGAAGTCAACCGGCCTGCCAACCGTGCTCGCTACAGTAGTGCAAACACTTGATGGAGCAAGCATGGAAGCACTGACGAAGGAACAGATCGGCAAGCTGCAGGCGCGGCTGCAGCAGGACCGCGCCGCTGCGCTGGGCACGGTGCAGGACGAGATCCAGCGCACCAGCGACCCGGACGACCTGTCGCTGGAAAAGATCCCCAGCGATGCCGGCGACCGCTCGGAAGCCGACCTGGAAACCGACACCACCATTTCGATGGCGCAGCGGCATGCGGCCGAACTGCAGGAAATCGATGCCGCGCTGGCGCGCATCGCCGACGGCAGTTACGGCGTGTGCGAGGAATGCGATCGCAACATCGGCGCGCCCCGGCTGGAGGCGCAGCCGACCGCGCGCCGCTGCATCGCCTGCCAGGAACAGCTGGAACAGCGGCCAGACGCGCCGCCTCGTCCCACCATGTAGCCGTGAACGCCGGCCCCGCCCGATTCCGCACTCTGCTGGTGCCTGTCGACGGCTCGCCGCTGTCGGACAAGGCGCTGGCCGCGGCGATCGCGTTCGCGCAACCGCTGCATGCGAAGGTGATTGCGCTGGCGGTGGCCGAACCCTATCCGGAAAGCCTGGCGCCGGTTTCCGAAGAATTCAATGACAGGGCAATGGCCCGGGCTCGCGGCCATGTCGGGCAGGCCGAGCGCCTGCTCCACGAAGCCGGACTGACCTGCGACGGCTATTGCGTCGCTTCATACGAACCGCACCGCGAGATCCTGGATACCGCACGGCGCCTGGGCTCCGATGCGATCTTCATCGGCCTGCATGGCGGCGACCCGCTGGGCCGCTTCTTCTTTGGCAGCCAGGCGCAGAAGGTGCTGGCCTACAGCCCGGTGCCGGTAATGGTGCTGCGCTAGGAGCCTGCGCGGCAGAAGGGTCGGCGGCTGCAACGCGCGAGAAAACGGTCCAGTTCGGTATCACCACCTGCGCCCAGGGGACCACCCTGGGCTTGTCGGCACTACCGAACTGTCCTCGTTTTTCGCGCGTTTCGCTGCGCCGCCTTCTGCCGCGCAGGCTCCTAGCTTTCCATCACATACCTGCCCGGCGCATCGCATAGCGCCTCGCCCATGGCGGGCGGCGCGACCATGTCGCCCGCATGGTTGGCCAGCCAGTATTCCCAGGCCGGCCACCACGAGCCCTGCTGTTCCGGCACCGAATTCATCCAGGTTTCCGGGTCGACGTAGGCGTCGCGATGCTCGCGGGTGGCGATCCGGTAATGGCGGTTGGCCTTGCCGGGCGGCGACACCACGCCGGCATTGTGGCCGCCGTTGGTGAGCAGGAAGGTGACTTCGGTATCGGTCAGCAGATGGATCTTGAAGGCCGAGCGCCAGGGCGCGACGTGGTCGGTCAGCGTGCCCACCGAAAAGATCGGCGCCCGGATGTCGGTCAGTGCAATCGGCCGGTTGTCGATCAGGTAGCGGCCCTCGGCCAGGTCGTTTTCCAGGAACAGGTGGCGCAGGTATTCGGTATGCATGCGGTAGGGCATGCGGGTGGCGTCGGCATTCCAGGCCATCAGGTCGTTCTGCACATCCGGCTGGTTGAGCAGGTACTGGTTGACCAGGCGCGACCAGATCAGGTCGTTGGAACGCAGCAGCTGGAAGGCGCCGGCCATCTGGGTGGTGTCCAGGTAGCCCTGCTGCCACATCGCCGCTTCCAGCATTGCCACCTGGCTCTCGTCGATGAACAGCGACAGCTCGCCCGGCTCCTTGAAATCGACCTGCGAGGCGAACAGGCTGATGCTGGCCAGCCTGTCGTCCTGGTCGCGCGCCATCGCCGCCGCCGCAATCGCCAGCAGCGTGCCGCCCAGGCAGTAGCCGACCGCATTCACCTTTTCCTGGCCGGTAATGGCATTGATGGCGCCGAGCGCGGCCATCACGCCCAGCCGCCGGTAGTCTTCCATGCCCAGGTCGCGTTCTTCCCTGCCCGGGTTTTTCCAGGAAATCATGAATACCGTATGGCCCTGGCCGAGCAGATAGCGCACCAGGGAATTTTCCGGCGACAGGTCGAGGATGTAGTACTTCATGATCCAGGCCGGCACGATCAGCAGCGGCAGCGCATGCACTTTCGGCGTGGCGGGCTCGTACTGGATCAGTTCCATCAGCCGGTTGCGCAGCACCACACGGCCCTTGCTGACCGCCACATTCATGCCGGGCCGGTACAGGTCGCTGGCGGGCGGCCGCTGGCCGCTGAGATGCTGCATGGTATCGAGCCAGAACTGCGCCGCCCCCTGCAGCAGGTTGGCGCCGCCGGTGCTGACCGCATGCCGCAGCAGCACCGGATTGGTGGCGATGAAATTGGAGGGCGCCGCCATGTCGAGCAGCTGGCGCACCGTGAAGGTGACCACGTCCTCATGATGCGCCGCCACGCCGCGCACGCCGAAGGTGGCGCGGTGCCACCACTGCTGGTTCAAAAGGAAGCTTTGCGAGATCACGTTGAACGGCCATTGCTGCCAGGCCGGATCGTCGAAGCGCCTGTCCTGCGGCAGCGGCGACACCGGCGCGCAGGGCGGCCTGCCGGGCTGCGCGCAGGACAGTGCATACAGCCCCAGCCGGGCGAAGCGGCTGCCGGCCTCGGCCAGCAGCTCCTGCTGCTTGGACGGCGAGATCTGCAAATGCACGACCCAGTCGAAGAAGGCCATGGCCAGCGAGGCCGGCGAGATGGTGCCGGAAAAACGCGCAATCCAGGCATGCAGCATGCGGTCGATATCGCTGGCGGCAACCGGCGGCTCGGCATGCGCGGGCGCGCCCAGCCAGGCGCTGGCCTTGCGCTCGGGCTGCTCATGCACAGGCAATGCGGTCGGCTTGGTCAGCGCCTGCGAAAGCGGCGGGGAAGTCATGTCATTCATCGAAGGCTCCTTGATCCTTACTGCCGGATCGGCGCACCTTAACCCCGATCAGGCCGCAAAAAATTGACCCATGTCAAGCCGGCCAGACAGCCTCAACCTGCCTGCAGCCGCGCACGCAGCAGCGCCGCCGCGCGCTCGCTGATGACCAGCACCAGCTTGAGCCGGGCGCGCGTCATGCCGACGAACAGCTTGCGCACCACACGGTCGTCCAGCGCCTCGAAGTCGATCTCGGCAAAGATCACCGCCGGCGCCGACTGGCCCTTGAAGCGGTACACCGACTCCGCCAGCAACTGGCCGTCGCGGTAGACCGGATTGCCCAGCAGGTCATAGCCGCCGGTGAAGGAGCGCAGGGTGTGCTGCCCGAGCCGGTCGGCCTGCAGCAGCGTGGAATGGGCGCGTCCCTGGAAGGACAGCAGCGCGATGTCGGTGCGCGCGAAATTGGCCGCCAGGCAGCGGGTGATGCCCTGCTTGGCCGCTTCGGCCATGGCGACGGCATCGTTGTCGGGATAGACCAGCCAGTCCACCTCCACGCCCAGGAAAGGGCTGGCTGCCTGGATGCGCTCGGTGTCGGGGACGATGGCGGTGAGCAGCTCGACGATCTGGCGCGGGCTGCGGTAATTGGACTGGGAATGCAGCGTGACCCAGCCCGGCAGCGGCACCGGCGAGCGGCCGTACAGGTTCTGCAGCGGATCTTCCAGCCACAGCGCCCGGCCTTCCGTCCGCAGCAGGCGCAGCATGGCGTCGCGCCAGGGCTCGGCGAAGTCCTGGCCTTCGTCGATGATCAAGACATCGTGCATCCAGGATGGCGGGATGGGCGTGCTGTCGAAGGCCTTTTCCATCTGGGCCCAGGCGCCGGGCGCGCTGTAGTCGGGCGTAGCGCCCGACTCGCGGGCAAAGGTGTCGCACAGCATGTGAAAGGTGCCGACCCGGCCGCCGGCCGGCACCAGGTGCTGCACGCGGTCGGCCAGGGGCCGGTTGTAGCAGACATAGAGCGGCCGCAGCCCCGCTTCCACCGCGGCATGGAATTCGGCCAGCGCCAGCTGCGTCTTGCCGCTGCCGGCGGTGCCGACCACGCGCAGGCGGAACGGCGAGAATTCCAGCTGGCGCGCCCACACCGCCAGGCCCTGCGACAGCCTCGTTACCAGTTCCTCGGCACGGCCGACCATAGCGCTGGCATCGGGCGTCAGCTGCAGCACATCGCCCAGGAACTTGCGCACCCGGCCATGCTGCGGCGTCTCGGGCGTGATTGGCAGCAAGGCGGTGATCAGTTCGACCAGCCGGGTCCGGTTGCCGGCATCGACCACGCGCGACGGCTCGATGCCGGCCAGCGCCGGGTTCTTCACCTTGTAGTCGGGAAAGTACAGCAGGTAATCCGCATCCAGCCTGTCGCCGCCGGTCTTGTTGAAGCGCGCCGCCAGGCCTTCGACCATCTGCAGCATCTGCTGGCGCACGTGCTCGGTGCGGCCCGGATAGTTCTTGACCAGCCCTTCCGGCGTCTCCGACAGGAAGCCGGCCTTCTGCTCGATCAGCAGCATGCGGCCATTGGGCGCGACGATGATGAAGTCGATCTCGCCATAGACCGAAAAGCCGTTCTCGATCTTGGTCCAGTGCACGCCATGGTAGACCGTCAGCGCATCCGGCAGACGCGCCGCGAACAGGTTCAGGGTTTCGATTTCACGGGCGGCGGCGCCCGTGACGGCCAGCTCGCGCCAGCCGGAAGGATAGATCTGCGGCATGCGTTCGGGCGCCTGCTGCGGCGCAATGTTGGAATGGCACGATTGTATTGCAGGCGCGGGTTAGGAGCCGGAACCTGCTTTATTCGATGAGAAGCAATGGCCCCTTGCACGCTTCCCTCGCACATCAGGATGCGCAAGGACTTTCCAGCTGCCGCAAGCCATCTGGCATTTCGGTTCCGCTCGCATGCTGTGAAGCCATGAACAAGCCGTGCGACCGCCAGGTTTGCACCGAACCCGGATCACGCCCCACGGTCAAAATCCATGCGGGTTTACCAAGCGCTCCACTCCTGAAATTTCCTCCCTTTGTCCTACACCAACACAGGCCAAGCGCCGACATACCTGCTCAACTGTATTGTCTAAACTGCAATCCTTCATTCAACAAGGAGATCGACATGGCTGATACATATCAGAACAAGAATCCACGCATGGTGACCGGCCTCTTCAACGACCGCGAGAGTGCGGAGCGTGCCTATAACGCAGTGTCGGAACGCGGCTATACCAAGGATGACGTGAACCTGGTGATGTCCGATGAAACCCGCAGCCGTTACTTTGCAGGCGACCAGTCGATTGAAACCGAACTGGGCAGCAAGGCAGCCGAAGGCGCAGGCATCGGCGCAGGCATTGGCGGTACGCTGGGCGCAATCGCAGCCGCCGTTGCGGCAGTGGGCACCACGATCGCCCTGCCGGGCCTGGGCCTGGTGATTGCCGGTCCGCTGGCGGCCGCACTGGCCGGCGCCGGCGCCGGCGGCGTAACCGGCGGCCTGCTGGGCGCGCTGATCGGCTCGGGCATCCCCGAGGAACGCGTGAAGCATTATGAGGAAGGCATCCGCCGCGGCGGCATCCTGATGGGCGTAAATGCACGCTCGGACGAGGATGCCATGCACCTCGAGCAGAAATGGCGTGAAAGCAGCGGCGAGCATGTGGTCGGCACGGGCCTGGGCGCCACCGGCGGTGCGCTGGCCGGTGCGGCAATGGGTTCCCCGGCTGGCCCGATCGGCATGGCGGCAGGCGCAGCCATCGGCGCGGTGTCGGGCGGCCTGGCTGGCAAGGGCGCAGCCGAAGTCGTGAACCCGAAAACGGGCGATGACCTGGGCGACCACAACATGGCCAAGGGCGTCGGCGCCGGCGGCGGTGCAATGGCAGGCGCGGCAGTCGGCGCGGCCGGCGGCCCGATCGGCATGGCGGCAGGCGCTGCGGTTGGCGCGGTTGCCGGCGGCATGGCTGGCAAGGGCGCCGGTGAGGTAGTCAACTCCAAGCCGCAGGATGACCGCGGCGAGCACAACCTCTCCACCGGCGTGGGCGCAGGCGGCGGTGCCATGGCAGGCGCTGCAGTCGGCGCAGCCGGCGGCCCGGTGGGCATGGCGGCAGGCGCTGCAATCGGCGCACTGGCCGGCGGCGCAGTCGGCCATGGTGCCGGCGCCATGGTCAATCCGGCCCAGGAAGATGCCTACTGGCGCAGTTCGTATGAGCGCGAGCCGTACTATGCCTCAGGCTATTCCTACGAGGACTATGCACCGGCATACAGCCTGGGCTACAACAGCCGCGGCCGCTACAACAGCGACTTCGACACGGCCGAGCCGCAACTGCGCAGCGAGTGGGAAAACGTGCGTGGCGCTTCCCGCCTGAGCTGGGACCAGGCCAAGCACGCCAGCCGTGCCGCATGGCATCGCGTCGAGCGCGCGATTCCGGGCGACCTGGACCGCGACGGCAGGTAAGCAAGCCGCATGCAGAAAAGCCGGCCTTTACAGGCCGGCTTTTTTTCGTCCGCATCAAACCTCCTCGATGCGATGACGGCACTTCCCCGGGATGCCGCAGTCACATGGCCATCAAGCTTTCAGGAGAACAGGCCATGTTCGACCGCACCGTGATCAAGGCCATCAAGGCCGCCGCCGTGCCGCTGCACGGCGTTACCGACACCGACGCCATCCTCGATGCCATCGGCGACGCGTCCATCGTGCTGCTGGGCGAAGCCACCCACGGCACCCACGAGTTCTACCGTTCCCGCATGGAGATCAGCCAGCGCCTGCTGCGCGAAAAAAACTTCGCCGGCATTGCCGTGGAATGCGATTGGCCGGACGCATTGCGGGTCAGCCGCCATGCCCAGGGCCGCGGCAGCGATGCCAGCGCCCAGCAGGCATTGGGCGACTATAAACGCTTCCCGCGCTGGATGTGGCGCAACCATGATGTGCTGGACCTGGTGGCATGGCTGCGGGAGTTCAATCGCGGCATTGCCGAGGAAAGGCATCAGGCCGGCTTCTACGGGCTGGACCTGTACAGCCTGCGCCGCTCGATGTCGTCGGTGGTAGAGTATCTGAACCGGGTCGACCCGGAAGCGGCGCGGCGCGCGCGGGAGCGCTACAGCTGCTTCGATCACCTGGCGGAGGACCCGCAGCGCTATGGCTATGCCACCACCTTCGGCATGAAGAAGGATTGCGAGGCGGAAGTGATGCGCCAGCTGATGGGCATGACGGCCAACCTCGAAAAATATGCCGGCATCGACGGCGTATCCGGTTTCGATGAAGCGTTCTATGCGCACCAGAATGCCCGGGTGGCGCAGAATGCCGAAGCGTATTACCGCGCCATGTTCGAGGGCCGCAATGCGTCCTGGAATGTGCGCGACACCCATATGGCCGACACCCTGGATGCGCTGCGCGAGCACTTGAGCCGGCGCCGCGGCGACGAGGCCAGGCTGGTGGTCTGGGCGCACAACTCGCATATCGGCGACGCCCGCTGCACCGAGATGGGCTGGCATGGCGAGGTCAACCTGGGCCAGCTGGTGCGCCAGCGCCATGGCGAGCAGCAGACCTTCCTGCTGGGCTACACCACCCATGCCGGCACGGTGACGGCGGCGTCGGAATGGGACAGCCCGGCCCAGCTGAAGAATGTGCGGCCGTCACGCGAGGACAGCCATGAAAACCTGATGCACCGCACCGGCCATGATTTCCTGCTTCCGCTGCGCGGCAATGCCGACCTGCAGAAGCAGCTGGGCCAGCGGCTCGAGCGCGCCATCGGCGTGGTCTACCTGCCGGAGTCGGAACGGGTCAGCCACTACTTCCAGAGCGAGCTCGGCCGGCAGTTCGACGCCATCGTGCATTTCGATACCACCCGGGCCGTCAAGCCGCTCGATGCACCCGCCGACATGGTGCATGACGACGTCCCGGAAACCTATCCGACCGGCATCTAGCAACCTGCGCGGCGGAAGGTCGCGCAGACAGGGCGGAACGCCTTGCCGGCAGCGCAACCGCTGCCTTTCTGCCGCATTGCCGTGGGGAGCGCCTAGAACGGCATTGACATGCGCGCGATTTCCCAGGCGAGTGCTTCCTCGGTTTTTTCGAGAGGCACCGCCCGTTGCCATTGCCTGAGCGTGCTCCAGGCAATGGCGCGATCACCGATCACCGAGATCCGCTCCGGCTCGACGGTGGTCAGCAGATTGGCATCCCAGCCCTGTTCGCCGGGCTCGTCGCAGCGCCGGTTTTCATGGCCAAACCATCCCCAGTAACGCTGCCTGGCAAGGCCCGCACAGGTGCCGGCCAGCTCGCCATCGAATCCGTGCAACATGCCTTTGGCCAGGCTCAACTGCACCAGGCATTTGCCGGGAAAAACAACTTCGGCACAACGGATGCGCTCATGGCTGATCACGCGCAGGTCAAGCCCGCCCAGCACGAGGCGCCACGGACGGTCGGAAATCAGGGTGTAGTTCAGCGCCATGCTGCGGGCATGAACCGCTTCGCGCCCTTGCAGCGAAAACCGGGCAAGCCAGAGTTTCTCCTGCCTGTGCTCTTCATCCGGATCGTAGAGCGACACGACATTGGCAAAGCGTGAGGCACCAGGATTGCCTGGCGCCAGGTTCGCCGGTCCGGCAACAGGCTCATCATGGCTTGCCTGCATGAGCAACTGCGCCTGAATGTCGGCAACGGGCTGGCCGACGCGGCATGCCATGCCCTTGGAGACCAGCAATACCTGCTGGATCTGATGTGGCAGCAGATCGCTGGCGCGCGGACGGGGACTGGTCCGGGTGGCAGCGCTGGCCATGCTGCCGGCGCCGGCCGTACTGGAGGTATCGACTGTGCCAGCGACCTTGTCCAGCCCGCTGCTGAAGTCCAGGCTGTAACAGCGCTGCACTACGGGCCGCGGCCTTGGCAGGACATTGGTCCGAGGGGAAACAAGCATGGCCTTGCGGTGCTGTACCGGCGCACGGCAAGCGGGCCGGCCACTACGTTGCAGGGATTGGATGGTGGCTTGTATGGATGGCTCCTCCTGATGATGGGAGGCCCGATGCTAGCGGCAGACAGGCTGCCAGTGGCATCAACCAACGCCCGGGCTGAGCCAGCTCAGGCGGCGTGTGCGGATATCACATCGTTTCAAGGAGGTTGCGCCAAGCAGGGACAACATTGCCTGGAAAGGCCTGCCCTAGCGCTTCAGGCACCACCGCCACTACCATTACCGCCACCGGCGCCGCCGCGCCTTCGATGCACCACCTGCACGAAGCAGGCCCATTCCCATTCCTCGCGATAGACATCGCAGCCGTGCTCGATGAAGGCATGCACCGGGCCGCAGCAATCCGGACAGTCCAGCTCGGCCAGCGCCTGCGCCATGCGATAGGCGAGTTGCCGCACCTCCTGCTCCAGCGCCTCTTCCCTGCTCTGTTTCCGGGCCGGGTTCTGCTCGTCGTTATGCTGTTGATTCATCATGGACTCCGATTGCTTTAACACGCAGGTATGGGCGGGATGGGCTTATACAACCCGTGACATGGCCAGAGACGTTCTGCACGGGCCAGATGCGCTTGCCCTCCCGCAACAGGCTTGTCGTACCGGCCATGCCCGCATCATGGCCGGTACAGCAGGATGACCGCTGCCAGGAGCACCACATAGCCGATGGCATACGGCAGGTTCCACCAGGCCAGCCGGTAGCTTGAAATCCGTGTCAGCGACTGCATCAGGCCCAGCGTGCCGCTGAATGGCCCCAGCATGTAGGTCAGCACCGAGCTGCCGATCAGGGTCACGGCCAGCAGGTTGACATCGATGCCCAGCACATCGGGCTTCAATGATTCGCCCAAAAGCGCGATCGCCACCAGCGGATGCACGCCCAGCATCGCAACGGCAAGCGCCATGAAGGGCATCGAAATCAGGAACAGGCGGGTGCCCAGCGTGTTGTGCAGCGCGAGGAATGCCTCGTTGACCGCATGATCCACGCCCGAAAGATGCATGGCGCTGACGAAGAAACCAGCGGCCAGGAAGATGGCGAACTGGTCGGCCATGCGCGGCAGGCGCGAGGCCATCTGCACCCTTGCCGCGCGCAGGAAGTCGCGGCCACGGCCCAGGGTCATGCTCCAGGCCAGCGCAAACGGAATCGCCAGCAGCGTCACCACGGCCAGCATGCCGATGCGCAGCAGGCGGTCCAGCACGCCGATGGCGGCCACCATCAGCACGATGGCCAGCAGCATCTGGCCGAGATGGCGCAGGGCCGGCCGCCATTGCGGCAGGTCGGCCGCCGGCTGCGCCGGCGCCCTGATCGCGGCCGGCTGGCCGCGCAGTTCGAACAGCCAGAACAGCAGCCAGTTCAGCAGCAGGCCGGCCAGCGAGATCGCCATCAGCAGGGGCAGCAGCGCGGTCCATTCCAGCTTCAGGCCGTGCAGCACAACGCCGACCACGCCCGACACCGGCGTCCAGAGAATCGGCAGCACATAGCCGAACACAGTGGACACCGTGGCAAAGCGCACCGGATCGCGCAGCGGATAGCTGCCCGTCACTGGCGAAATGCTGGTCATCATGATGGGCACCGCCGCCAGGCTCATGAAGGAGCCGCACAGGAAGGCCAGCACCGTGACCACGCAGTTCAACTGGAACAGCCCGGCAATGCGGGCCCGCAGCACCGCCTCGATCGAATGGCCGTAACGGCCGAGCTGCACCGGGATCGACAGCAGCGGCAGCACCGAGAACAGCGCCATCAGGTAGAGCATGCTGCCATGGGCCAGCAGATAGTCCGGCCAAGGCCGGCCGCTGCGCCACAGCATGAGGTAGCCGCCGCCCAGGAACAGCAGCGCCAGGATGCGGGCAATCGGGCCGCAGGAAGGCAGGGACGCGAGGATGGACAGCAGCGCCAGCAGCGCGGCCGCCGGCAGCAGCACCGGCAAATGGGCCACCGTGGCAAGCAGGAAGGTGACAATGGCGGCGAGATAGAGCAGCCCGCGCCATGCATCGGACGTCGCTTCCATGCCGGCCGCGCCCGCCCTATCCGGCGCCAATGCCATTACCACCAACCATGCCGAGCCGCATGCCGTATTCTCCCTGCGTTGCGCTGATCCTGTGAGCAAGGCGCATGCCGCGCCACCCCGCGACCATAGAGGCTGGTGCATGGGGTGTCAACGCGCCCGCGCGCATGCTGCCGAATCGAGCAAGCACATACGGAATATGCGCCCGCCGGCATGTTGTGGCGGCGGCGCGCCTGACTTACCATTCAATGCGTCAACATGGTTGACGTTTGCCTTCCACCGCCGCACACAACAGGAGACACTCCATGCGTCTTACCCGCAACCGCCATGCCCGCCTCGCTCTCTGCCTTACCCTCGCCGCTGTTGCCGCCGGCTGTGCCGGCAGCCGTTTTGCTCCGGGCGGCAACGCCTCCGCACAGGCTGGCAGCCCGATGACCTTCTTCGTGACCAGCGCCGGCAGCGGCAAGGGCGCCAACCTGGGCGGCCTGACTGGCGCCGACCAGATCTGCCAGAACCTGGCCGCCAAGGCAGGCGCGGGCGACCATACCTGGCGCGCCTACCTGAGCACGAGCGCCAACGGCATGGGGCCGGCGGTCAATGCGCGCGACCGCATCGGCCGCGGCCCGTGGCAGAACGCCAGGGGCGTGGTGATCGCGCAGGACGTGGAAAGCCTGCATGGCACCAACAACCTGAACAAGGAAACCGCGTTGACGGAAAAAGGTGAAAAGGTCAACGGCCGCACCGACCAGCCCAACTTCCATGACATCCTGACCGGCTCGCAGCCCGATGGCCGCGCCTTCAGCGGCGACAAGGACATGACCTGCAGCAACTGGACCAGCAGCGGCGAAGGCGCTGCGATGGTGGGCCACCATGACCGCATGGGCTTGAATACCGAGCCGCCTGCGCTCTCATGGAATTCCTCCCATCCTAGCCGTGGCTGCGGCCAGGAAGCGCTGCGCGGCACCGGGGGCGCCGGCCTGTTGTACTGCTTCGCGGCCAAATAACCCAGGCAGTCCGGGCAACAACAAGGCCGGGCGGGGCGCGATGCGGTTTGCGCCCTGCCCGGCCTTTTACGATGCGTTACCCGCTTATTGCGGTGCGCAGGTAAAGCTGGCCGCTGCGTTGATGTCACCCGTCAGGTTGTAGCGCGGGAAAGTCGGATACTCGCACAACGGCCGGGTGCGGCCCGGCACGCCGGTGCGGTCGGCCACCACCTGGGCCGGCGGCGCAATGCCTTTCTCCACCCAGTTCTCCAGCGTCGTCACCGAGTCCCATGCGGCATTGAACACCGTGCTGGTGGAATGGCCATAGCCCGGGATTTCGTAGTACCGCATGAAGCCGTTCACCGCCGCGACGCCCATGGTGTTGCGGATGCGGCCGAAATACTGCTCGGTGGCGCGGGTGCTGACCAGCGCGTCGTGCGAGCCATGCGCCATCAGGATCTTGCCGCCGCGCGACTGGAAGGCCGACAGGTCGGTCCGGTTTGCATCCTGGATGCCGGTCAGCTCCACGATCCGGTTCTGCCAGATGGTGGGATTTTGCGGGTCCAGCTGCAGTGAGTTGAAGTTGGGATTGCGGGTGACGAAATACTTCACCCACTGGTCCCAGAATGTACTGAAATACGGCGGCATGCTGGCGGCGGTGACCGCCGGCATCGGGTTGGCTGGCTGCTCGGTACCCATCGAAAGCGTCAGCACCGTGGGCTGCAGCGGGTCGGCGCCGGGGTTGCCGAAGTCGGTGCCCCAGGTATTGAAGCCGGGATAGCTGCGCTCGCCGCTGGCCAGCGCATAGTTCAGCTGCAGCGGCGTGTTGATCACATTGAAGGACGCGATCTGCATATCCGACAGGCAGGCGTCGCCGGTATCGGCCCCGTTGGCGCAGCGTACCGGCTGGCCGCCCGGCGACGCGTCAACGGTGGCGGTCGCTGGATTGAAGCTGGCATTGCAGGCGACCACATTGCTGATCACGCCATCGCGCGCCCCGTCCAGGGTGTCGCAGGCGGCGATGGCGGCGTCATACAGCACGCGGCGCTTGGCGCGGTTGGGATAGGCATTCGGCTGGGCCAGCTGGCGGGTGATGCGGCCGAACTGCAGGTCCAGGCTGGCCGCATTCCAGGCCGGGTACAGCACGATGGCGCCGTCGAAGTCGGACGGCCAGTTTTGCACCGCCAGCAGCGCTTCCCGCCCGCCGGTGGAGCCGCCGGCGAAATAGCTCCTCTGCACCGTGTCCGCATAGCGCGCCCTGATGATGGCCATGGCGGTATCGCGCGTCTTCTTGATGGCGTCGCCGGCAAAGTTGCGCAGCGCCTCGTCGTTGGCGCCGAAGGTGCCGTCGCGGCTGCCGTTGGCGTTGGCCTGGTGGCCGGAATCGCTGCCGAAGGTGGCATAGCCGCGCCCGAGCGGCACCTGCCTGTCGGTCGGGCCGGCAGGCACATTGGCCACGCCGGTGGCGATGGTGCCGTTGTAGCCGCCGCCGCCGAACATCATGGCCTTGCGGTTCCAGTTTTCCGGCAGGTTGACCTGGAACTTGATCTTGGGAGCGGTCGCATCCACCGGATTGATGTCGCCCAGCACCCGGCAGTATTCGCCGACCGCGCTGGCGCCGCTGCCGGCAGCCGGGACCACGGTTGCACTGGTGACGGCGGCGCCGGTGGTGGCCAGGCCGATGCCGGAAGCCGGTATCGTCATGCCGGCCAGCTGGGCGCAGGTCATTGCCGCCTGCGTGGGCGCCAGGCTGCTGTCGTGCCTGTTCCCGCCGCCGCCGCAGGCGGACAGGCCCAGTGCCGCCAGCACCGCGACGGTGACGGGCGTGGCGTGGCGTTTCCTTGTGTTGAAGGTCATGTCTCCTGCTCCTGTTCGTATCGTTATGGCCGCGATGGCGACAGTAGCATCATAGGAAACAAACACCCGGGAAAGATTGAGTCGGCGCAATGTGTGCAGAGGGCAAACGGCGCCCGTCCGGCGCCTGAAAGCCTTACCGGGCCTGCCTGCCGCCAGCCACCGCCTGCGCCAAGCCGACGGGCAGCTTCGCATAGCGCAGGAACTCCATGCTGAAGCTGGCCCTGCCCTGCGTCAGCGAGCGCAGCGTGGTGGCGTAGCCGAACATTTCCGCCAGCGGCACTTCGGCCCGCAGCAGCCGGCCGCCGCCGGCGATTTCATCCATGCCGCGCACCTGGCCGCGCCGGCTTGCAAGGTCGCCCAGCACGTCGCCGGTATCCTCGTCCGGCGTTTCCACGCCAACCGCCATCACGGGTTCGAGCAGCACCACGCCGGCCTTCCTGCAACCATCGCGCAATGCCATTGCGGCCGCGACCCGGTAGGCGTTTTCGCTGGCATCGACCTCATGCCAGGAGCCGCCGGTCAGCATGACCTTCAGGTCCGTGAGCGGATAGCCTGCCAGCACGCCGCCGGCCATTGCGTCGCGCACGCCCTTTTCCACTGCGGGAATGAATTCGCGCGGAATGGCGCCGCCCTTGACCGCCTCGGCGAATGTAAAGCCGCCGCCAGCCGGCAAGGGCTCGATCCTCAGCACCACATGGCCGTACTGTCCGTGCCCGCCCGACTGGCGGATGAACTTGCCCTCGCTGGCTTCGCAAACGCCGCGCACGGTTTCACGGTAAGCCACCTGCGGCGCGCCGACCTGGGCATCGACGCTGAATTCGCGGCGCATGCGCTCCACCAGGATTTCCAGGTGCAGCTCGCCCATGCCGGAGATCACGGTCTGGCCCGACTCGGGGTCGATGCGCACATGGAAGGACGGATCTTCCTGCGCCAGCCGTTCCAGCGCATGCGCCATGCGGTCATGGTCGGCCTGGGTGCGCGGCTCCACCGCTTGGGCAATCACGGGCTCGGGGAAGGCGATCTGTTCCAGCAACAGCGGATGCGCCGGGTCGCACAGGGTGTCGCCGGTCGATACCGTCTTCAGGCCGACCGCCGCGGCAATGTCGCCGGCATGGACTTCGCTGATCTCGGTGCGGTGGTTCGCATGCATCTGCAGCAGGCGGCCGATGCGCTCGCGCTTGCCGCGCAGCGTGTTCCACACCGTGTCGCCGGAATGCAGCGTGCCGGAATACACGCGGAAGTAGACCAGCTGGCCGGCGAACGGGTCGGTCATGATCTTGAAGGCCAGCGCGGCAAACGGCGCCTTGCCGTCGGGCGCGCGCTCGACCGGCTTGCCCTCGCCGTCGATGCCGACCACGGGCGGCAGGTCCGATGGCGCCGGCAGGTAGTCGATCACGGCGTCGAGCAGCGGCTGCACGCCGCGGTTGCGGTGAGCGCTGCCGCACAGCATGGGCATGATCTCGCCGGCGATGGTGCGGCGGCGCAGCGCCTGCTTCAGTTCGGCGATGGAAATCTCCGCGCCGTCGAGGTATTTCTGCAGCAGCGCGTCGTCGTTCTCGACCGCCGCTTCCACCAGTCCGGCGCGCCACTGCGCAGCGCGCTGCAGGTCCTGCGCCGCAATCTCGGCCACATGGAAGCGCTGCCCCTGCCCTTCCTCCTCCCAGACGACGGCGCGCATCGTCAGCAGGTCGATCACGCCATTGAAGCCGGCGCCTTCCTCCAGCGGCAGCTGCAGCGGCACCGGCGTGCCCTTGAGCCGCTCGATGATCTGCTGGCGCACCCGGAAGAAATCGGCGCCGGCCCGGTCCATCTTGTTGACGAAGGCTATCCGCGGCACCCGGTATCTGGCAGCCTGGCGCCACACGGTTTCCGACTGCGGCTGCACGCCGCTGACAGCGTCATACAGCATGCACACGCCATCGAGCACCCGCATCGAGCGCTCGACCTCGACCGTGAAATCCACATGGCCGGGCGTGTCGATGATGTTGATGCGGTGGGCCGGCCGGCCGCCATCCATGCCGGTCCAGTAGCAGGTGGTGGCGGCGGCGGTGATGGTGATGCCGCGCTCCTGTTCCTGCTCCATCCAGTCCATCGTGGCCGAGCCTTCGTCGACCTCGCCGATGCGGTGGCTGATGCCGGCGTAGAACAGGATGCGCTCGGTCAGCGTGGTCTTGCCGGCGTCAATATGGGCGGAAATGCCGATGTTGCGGTAGCGCGCGACCGGCGTGGCCGCCGCTGCGCCATCCGACCGCGTGATGGGACCGGTGGCCATGCGTCACCTCAGGCATGCTGGCCGCTGATGTAGTGTTCCAGCTGCTCGATGGTGAACTGCTGGTCCGAGATGATGTCCTTGACCAGGTCGCCCATCGAGATCAGGCCGATCAGCCGGCCGCTCTCCATCACTGGCAGGTGGCGCACCCGGCTGTTGGCCATCAGCGCCATGCAGTCCTCATTGCTCTGCTGCGGCCGCACATACAGCACCGTGGGACTCATGATCTCGCGCACCGCGGTCTGGTCGGAATTGCGGCCCATCAGGATGACCTTGCGCGCATAGTCGCGCTCGCTGACCATGCCGACGATCGCGCCGCCCTCCGTCACCACCAGCGCGCCGATGCCGTGCTCGGCCATGCGGCGGATCGCCTCCAGCACGGTTTCACCGGGACTGATGGTATGCACTTCGGTCCCGCCCTTGGCATGCAGTATCTGGGAAACGGTCTTCATCATTCATCCTTTCGCTGGGTTGATCATGCGGAAAATGGCCTTGCCTGCAGCGTGCTGCCGCGCCGAAGGAAAGCGGTGTTCCGCCGGCGCATGACGAATCGGATGGAAGCAGTATAGACACTATCGCCCGCTTCATGGGCGGCGATGAGGCGCTGTTGGCGCGGATCAGGCCGGCGACTGCGGTGTTTTTGGGCTTGATCAGGCTTTCATGCGGCCAGATAGGCACATCCGGCGTTTTATTTGCAATAAATGCGTGCTGACGGCTACTGTTTGCGCTTGTTATTCCGCTAAAATTCAAGCCCCTCTATCTCACAGGCAAGTACCATGAAAAAATCAGAAATGATCGATCACATTGCGCAGACCCATACCCTGACCAAGGTGGAAGCCAACCGCGTGCTCGACACCGTGATTGGCATCATCCACACCGACCTGAAGAAGGAAGGCCGTTGCTCGATTCCTGGCCTGGGAACCTTCAGCGTGACCAAGCGCGCAGCCCGCACCGGCCGCAACCCGGCCACCGGCGAAAAGCTCAAGATCAAGGCATCCAAGAACGCCCGCTTCAAGGCCGCGCCGGCCCTGAAGGAAATCATCGCCAAGGTAAAGATCTGAGCCAGGCTTGCTGAGCAGTTCATGCGCGGCGCACTGCGCCGCGCAGTTTTCCCCGGCCGCGCAAGCGGCTTAAAAGGCTGAACAGGCTTAACGCGCTTCCCGCTGCCGCTGATATTCAGCGCGCTTCATGTCCATGTATTCCTCCCGCTCGACCTCGCGCAACTGGCGCGCATACCGTTCCGTTGCGCTGAACCAGTCCTTCAGCCGCCGCTCGAACTGCTCGGTCTTGGGCGCGTCCACCTCCTTCAGATAGGAATCGATCGCCAGGTAATAGCGCATGGTGTTGCGCTCGACCACGCCGCGCACGCCGCCGATATAGGCCGGCTTGCCGCCCTCGTCGCCGGTGACGGTGAAGCCGACCTTGCTCGCGCCAACGGTCGCCAGGTAGCCCTGCATGCCCAGCTTGCCGGCCATGCCGTAGGAATAGGAATAGGTCAGGTGCAGCAGCGTCCTGCGGCTGTCGACCGCGCCGGCTTCCACCAGGATGCGGTAGTCGCTGGTGCCCACCGGCCCCTTGTCGGCCGACATCCTGACATCGAGGTACTCGGGCGTGCTGTCGGCGCGATAGGCGAAGTCGACCCGGTAGGCCTGGTCCAGCGGCTGCGGGTCCTTCTTGCCGATATAGACGGTCAGGCCCGGTCCGCCGCCCACTTCCGCGGCGTGGCAGTACTTGGTGTTGAGATGCAGGATCAGCACGTCGCACCATTGCTCGCGCGTCTTCAGCGCGGCCGCTACCTTGTCCAGCGGATAGTCGAGCAGCGCATAGGCTTCGCCCTTCAACTGCTTCGGGCTTTCGGTGGATTCGATATACAGCGGCTGCCCGAACTGGTTGCTGGCAAGCCGGGGCTTGAGTTCCGTGTATTTCTGGCGCAGCGCCTCGGCGCCGTCGGCGGCATGGGCAAGTGCAGCAACGGCAAGGCTGGCGGCAAACGAGATGGCCTGGAGCAAACGCAGGCGGCGAGGACGATAGGCCATGATGGTGGCGGCACAGGGCGCGAGAGTTTGCTCAAGGCAGCGTGCCGCAGGATGTGTTTGAAAACCCTATCTTAAATCCGCTACGGCAGAGCATCAGTACGACAGCGCACATCCTTTATTGAGGCACCTCCAACACGGCAACTGACAGGAAGGCGGAGATGTGCGGGGAAGCATGAGAAGAAAAAGGGCCAGATCTTTCGATCTGGCCCTTAAATTGGTGCGGCTGGCAGGAATCGAACCCACGACCCCTTGGTTCGTAGCCAAGTACTCTATCCAGCTGAGCTACAGCCGCTTGGTAATGCACCGTCTTTTTAAAACGGTTTGTCCGGTCTTGACGGCAAGGCCATCAAAAATGACTGTTTCTGCGACTCGCTAACTGCTCTTCGTCGTCAGGAGCCGGGATTCTAACAAAGGTTTTCACGATCGGCAATGCCCAGGGAAATTTTTGTGCCGAGGTAAGTCATGTCTGCCACATCACAAAACCATGCAGACCGGCCGCCGTCTGCCTATAGTAACGCCAGGCCATTCCACTCCTATCGTTGCCATCGACACCATGCCTCCCAGGTCCGCTTCCAGCAAACCAATTTCCACCTCCTGCGGCACGCTGGTCATCAACCAGCGCGGCCAGGTCCTGCTCTGCCATGTCACCGGCACCCGCAACTGGGACATTCCCAAGGGAATGCAGGACCCCGGCGAATCCACGCTGCAGGCGGCCATGCGCGAACTGCTCGAGGAAGCCGGCCTGGCCTTCGACAGCGGCGCCTTCGAGGATCTCGGCAGCTTTGACTACCGGCCCGACAAGCGGCTGCATCTCTACCGGGTCCGCGCCCCGGACACGCTCGACTGCCTCGACCATCTCTGCTGCACCAGCCACTTCCCGCATCACGTTACCGGCAAGGCCACGCCCGAAGTGGACGGCTTTTGCTGGGCCGACCGCGATCAGGTCCGCAGCCTGTGCTGGCCGCGCATGGCGCAGCGGTTGCTGTCACTGGACTGGTAGGTCGCTTCGTGTACCATTTCCTCCCCGCGGCGGCCAAAGTCAATCATCCAACTGTTGAGCGCAATCTTCTCCGGTGCGCGCTGCAGCAACTAAAACAGGGACGCCTTGTCAGACTGCCATGTTCGCCTGGCAAGGCGACAGCCGGATTGACACCGCATAAGTCCTGTAAACACTGACAAGTGCAATGGCTGTCCCCGGCTGGTCTCTGGCGAACAGTTATTGCCGCACTCAGGCCTGCGCGGATAGGCGCCGGTAAAAGCGCTTCGTCGCCAGCCGCTTGCATGGCTGTGGCGAATGCCCGGCAGGCAATGCCTGGCATTCGCGCTTGACAACGACAACATGAATACACATATCGCCACATTCCATTCCATCCGAACAAGGAGCATCCGTCTTCTGAACCGAAGAACGCAGCTGATCGCCTGCCTGATCTTCATCGGCACCATGCTGTCGTCGATCATTCCGCCATTCCAGTCGCCGGATGAATTCGACCATATCAAGCGCGCCTACCTGCTGTCGAAGGGGCAGTTGACGCTGGTCAGCCCGCCCAACACCAGTTCAGGCGGCTATATCGACAAGGGCCTGCTGCAGTACATGGATGGCTTCACCCATCTGCCGTTCGAGGAAAAGCACACGGTGGCGCGCGAGACCATAGAGCATGCCAGGCAGTCGCGCTGGCAGCACACGGCCAACTTTTCGATCGCGCCCGGCACCGGTTATTACTTCCCGCTGGTCTATCTGCCGCAGGCTGCAGGCCTGCTGATCGGGCAGGCGCTTGATCTGTCGGTGGACCTGTCCTATCGCCTGGCGCGGCTGCTGGCACTCAGCGCCACGCTGGGCCTGCTGTTCTTCGCCGCGCGGATCTACCCGACCAACTTCCTGGCGCTGGCCCTGCTGGCCTTGCCGATGACGGTGTTCCAGATGGTGTCGGCCACGCTGGACGGCACCACTACGGCGCTGGCGATCCTGTGCCTCTCGCTGTTCATGCGGGCCTGCGACCGCAGCATGGCTTTTCCAAAGTGGATGTCCTGGCTGCTCGGGATTGCGCTGCTGCTGCTGGTCAACAGCCGCACCCATCTGCTGCCGCTTCTGGCACTGCCGCTCGTGATCTACTTTTACCGCAGGCGCGCGCTCGACCTCGCCTTGTGTGCCGGCCTGACAGTGGTGGCGCTGGCATGGCTGTTCATCGCCATGCGCTACACGATAGACCTGCGGGTGGCGCGCAGCAGCTCGCTGGGCGAAGTCATCAGTTATTACCTCAGCAAGCCGCTGGCCTTTCCTTCCGTGCTGTGGGCTACCCTGATGGATAGCGAGACCAGACAGGTCTATCAGCAGACCTTTATCGGCAAGCTGGGCTGGCTCGACCTGCAGTTCCAGGACTGGTTCTACAACCTCTCCCTGCTGTTCTGCGCCGCGATGGCCGCGCTGTCGGTGCAGTGGTCCACGCTGCGCCAGGACTGGCGGGTGCGCATCTGCCTGCTGGCCTGCGCCGGCGCCTCGCTGCTGCTGGTGTTCTTCCTGCTGCTGGTTACCTGGAGCAAGCATCCCGCCGCATTGATCGAAGGCGTCCAGGGCAGGTATTTCCTGGTGCCCTGCATCCTGCTTGCCTATGCGCTCAAGGGCCAGGCCACGCTGGTGTCGGGCAATCGCAGGATCATCGGGTTGTCGCTGCTCTATCTCTATCTGCTGATGCTGTCCATCGTCCTGCCGCAGGAACTGATCTACCGCTATTTCGCCATCTGACCCCGTCAGGGCGGCCCCGACCTGCCCTGGCACCCATGCTCTCCAACCCTTACCGACCTATGGATGCACATCTCCGAGAAGCCGCCAGCCCACGCGGCAATGCCAGAAGCGCCGGGCTGGCCTGCCTGATCGCACTGGCCTGCGCGCTGGCCCTGGCCTATGTATTTTCCCCGGGCTTCATGTCCTTCGACACCCTGTACCAGTACCGGCAGGCAAAGGGACTGGCCACGCTCAACGATGCGCACCCGGTCATCATGGTGATGCTGTGGCGCTTCTTTGCCAGCGCCAGCGACAACACCGGCGCCATGCTGCTGTTTCACCAGATCCTCTACTGGCTCACCGTGGCGCTGTTTGCGCTGCTGGTGGCGCGCCGCCTGGCCTGGCGCATCGCGCTGCTGCTGGCGATTGGCTTCTGCCCGCCGCTGGTGATTACCTCGCTGCACATCTGGAAGGATGTCGGCATGATGTGCATGCTGGCGCTGGCCTGCGCGGCCCTGCTGGGCTATCTGCGCCATCGGCACTGGGGCTGGCTGCTGCTTGCCGCGCTGGCGCTGTTCTATGCCATTGCCGTCAGAATTAACGGCTTCATTCCCGGCGTGTTCCTGATGGGCTTTCTTGCTTATTCGATGGTGACGCGCTCGCGACTGCCGGCGTTGAAGAAGGCCGGCGCGGCCCTGCTTGTCGTGGCGGCGCTGAGCCTGGCTTACTTTCAGGGCATTGCCGCGCTCAATGCGAATGCCGAGAAGAGCAATGGCCTGGGCACCCTGCTGGTATGGGACCTGGCCGAGATCTCGCTGGCGCGCGGCGAGGACGTGATACCGCCCTACATTCCGCGGGTGAGCGGCGGCCCGCTGCTGCAGGACCTGACGCGGGTACGCGTGCCGGACACCAATTATCCTTACTGGGCCGTCGTCTGGCCTTTCCCGCCGGAGCCATTCCAGAGCCGCCTGCTGCCCGACTGGGCCAAGGTGGTAGCAGCCAATCCCGCCATCTATCTCAAGCACCGCGGCCACCTGTTCCTGACCATGCTGGGCATCGGCGTTCCCAAAATTTATTACCCCTACCATCCGGGCATCGACGACAACGAGTTTGGTTTTCGCTTCAACCACATCAGCGAGCAGCGCGCCGGCAGCTTTTTCCGCGCCTTCGACCGCCTGGCCGCAACCCTCTTCTACAAGCCCTGGCTTTATCTGCTGCTATGCATCGCCACGCTGGCGCTGGCCTGGCAGCGCTTGCATGGCGCACGCGGCAACCGGGATGAGAACCTGCTGGCCGCCACAGTCGCCCTGAGCGGCATCGCCAATATGGCGTCGCTGTTTTTCCTGGCGACGGCAGCGGACTATCGCTATGTGATCTGGACCGTGTTCGCGGGGCTGCTGGGCGGCGTGATGGCGGCGGCGGACATGCTGCGGGAACGCCGGGTGAGGATGGCTGGCGCCCGCGCCATGCCGCATGGGGAACGCGGCATGGCCTGAGATACGCACAATGCAGCGGCAGGCTTCCTACCGGGAGAAATCACCCGCGCGCTCGGGCTGGTAGAGCACCTCGACGATCCTGACCCTTACCAGCTGACCGTCCGGCCGCGGCCAATCCATGCTGTCGCCCACCGTCAAACCCAGCAGCGCTGTGCCGATCGGGGTAAGGAGGGAAATGCCATCGGGCACATCCGGCATTTCCCTGGGATAGGACAGGGTCAGGCAAAAGGTTTCCGGCGACTCGTCGATCTGGAATCGCACCGTCGAGCGCATCGTCACCACGGATGGCGGCACCTCCTGCGGCGGCAGGATGTCGGCCCGGTCGAGTTCTTCGCGCAGGGATTGCGCAGCCGGGGAATCCGGCGGCAGGGTGTCGAGCAAGGCCTCGATACGTTCAAGGTCCTGCGACGATACGGTGATGGATGGTTTCATGGTTGGCACTCCTGGCAGGCATTAAGCCTGATTACGCATTAAGGGAACTGACTGGCGGCGGCACTCCCTGTGCGGCTTGCACGGGACGAAATTTAGTCAGTCAGGTGGGGCTTGCCGGCGATGCGCGACAAATGTCGTCGCAACGCCGGCAAGGCGGCAAGCTGTTGCAGCGGGGCAGGCTCGGGAGGCTGGAAAACCGGGGGTTGTCAGGCGCTCACCGAGCCCAGGAAAGGCAGGCAAGATCCCGGACGGACAAGGATGCGCTGCCGATCCGTGGCACCGACACCGGCACCGCAGGCGCAGCCAGGCAATGCATGGGAAAATCAGCGGCAAGGGCAAAAGCAGACAGGCGCGGCTTCCCATGGCTCATGCAAGAACCATCGTCATTCAGGGGAATGCGGGGCTTGTTCACTGTGAATTCTGCGGCTGCGGGCTGGCTGGACCGGGTGGAGTATATAGGCTTCGCCGGTATCGTCAACGATGGGCTCGGCCTGGCGTGACCGAGACCCGGCCGCTACCGACCACCTGGTCAGAAACGAAAAAGGGAGCTGGCTTCAGGCCAACTCCCTTTAATCCCTGGTGCTGATGAGACGAATCGAACGTCCGACCTACTGATTACGAATCAGTTGCTCTACCGACTGAGCTACATCAGCGAAGACGCGTATTCTAACAAGAAATCCGCGCAACTTGCCACATCAATCTTGATCGGCGCGGATCAGGCGTCGCGGTGGTAGGACGTTACCAGGTCCACCTCGTTTTTCGAGCCCAGGAACACTGCCACGCGCTGGTGCAGCTTTTCGGGCTGGATGTCGAGGATGCGCTGCTTGCCGTCGGTGGCGGCGCCGCCGGCCTGTTCGACGATGAAGGCCATCGGGTTGGCTTCGTACATCAGGCGCAGCTTGCCCGGCTTGTCGAGGTCGCGGGCATCGGCGGGGTACATGAAGATGCCGCCGCGGGTCAGGATGCGGTGCACGTCCGCTACCATCGAGGCGATCCAGCGCATGTTGAAGTCCTTGCCGCGCGGGCCGGTCTTGCCGGCCTGCATTTCGTCGACATAGCGCTTGACCGGTTCATACCAGTGACGGGCATTGGAGGCATTGATTGCGTATTCCCTGGTATCTTCGGGAATCTTCGCCTCTTTCTGCGTCATCACCCAGGAACCCATCTCGCGGTCCAGCGTGAAGGATTGCACGCCGTTGCCGGTGGTGAGCACCAGCACGGTCTGCGGGCCGTAGACCGCATAGCCGGCGGCGACCTGCTGGCTGCCGGGCTGCAGGAAGGCGTCTTCGGTCGGGACCGTCATGCCGTGCGGCGCCTTCAGCACCGAGAAGATGGTGCCGATCGAGACATTGACGTCGATGTTGGACGAGCCGTCGAGCGGGTCGAACAGCAGCAGGTACTCGCCCATCGGGTAGCGGTTGGGAATCGGGTGGATGGTTTCCATTTCCTCGGAAGCCATGGCCGCCAGGTGGCCGCCCCATTCATTGGCCTGCAGCAGGATGTCGTTGGAAATGATGTCCAGCTTCTTCTGGATCTCGCCCTGCACGTTTTCGCTCTCGGCGTCGCTCGTGCCCAGCACCTCGCCCAGCGCGCCCTTGCCTACCGCGTGGCTGATGGTCTTGCAGGCGCGCGCGACGACTTCGATCAGAAGCCGCAGTTCGGCGGGAATGGTGTTGTGCAGGCGCTGCTCTTCGATGAGATGCTGGGTCAGGCTGATACGTTTCATAGTGGCTTTCGTGATGGCTTTAATCGTTAATCGTTAATTGTTAATTGTTGATCATTCATCGGCGGCGAGTGCCTTGCTGATGACCTCGAAGACATCCTTGGACAGGCGCGGCGTGGCGGCAACCCGCTGCAATGCTTCCTGCATCTGCTCCTGCAGCGCCGGCGCGTACTTGCGCCAGCGGTCCAGGGTGCGGGCCAGGCGGGCGGCGACCTGCGGATTCAGGGTGTTCAGTGCAATCACCTGCTCGGACCAGAACAGGTAGCCGCTGCCGTCGGCGGCATGGAACTGCGCCGGGTTGCCGTTGCAGAAGCTGAAGATCAGGCTGCGCGCCCGGTTCGGGTTCTTCAGGCTGAAGGCCTTGTGCTTCATCAGTGCGCGCACCGCATTGACATCGGTGGCGGGCGCCATCGCCTGCAGCGAGAACCACTTGTCGATCACCAGCGGCTCGTCCTCGAATTCCGTGTAGAAGCGCTCCAGCGCATCCTTGCGGCCGGGCGCGCTGCTGTTCTGCAGCGCGGCCAGCGCGGCGATGCGGTCGGTCATGTTGCCGGCCTGGTCGTACTGGGACTGGGCCATGGCGTGGCTGTCGGTGTCGTCCAGTTCGGCCAGGTACTGCAGCGCGACGTTCTTCAGGCCGCGCTTGCCGGCCGACAGCGCATCCGGGCTGTACTCGCCTGGCGTCTGGCTCAGCTGGTACAACTGCACCAGCTCGTTGCGCAGGGTGCGCGCCAGCAGGCGGCGCATGAACTGGCGGGCGGTGTGGATGGCCTGCGGATCGATCACCTCCATCTGCTCGGCCAGCACGCCTTCGCTGGGCAGGGTCAGCACCAGTTCGCGGAAGGCCGGGTCCAGCGTGCTGTCGGCCAGGGTCTTGTGCAGCGCCGCCGCATAGGTTTCCAGGTTGGCGGTGGATTCGCGCATCGGCTCCTGGTTCTGCACCATGCGGGTCAGGGTCAGCAGCCGGCGGGTGGCCAGGCGCTGGCCGGCTTCCCAGCGGTTGAACGGGTCGCTGTCATTGGCCATCAGGAAGGCCAGTTCCTCGTCGGTGTATTCATAATCCAGCACCACCGGCGCGGAAAAGTCGCGCAGCAGCGAAGGCACCGGCTTTTCCGGCACGCCGACGAAGCGGAAGGTCTGGCTTTCCTCGGTCAGTTCCAGCACCCGGGTGGCGGGCGCGTCGGCAACATCCTCGCCTTCCAGCGTCAGCGGCAGGTCGGCGCCAATGGCATCCAGCAGGCCGACCTTGACCGGGATATGGAACGGCAGCTTGGTCTTCTGGCCGGGCGTGGGCGGGCAGGACTGGCTCAGCGTGATGTCGTAGGTGCGGCTCTCTTCGTCGAAGCGGGTCTTGACCGTCACGCGCGGCGTGCCGGCCTGGCTGTACCAGCGCTCGAACTGGTCGAGGTTGCGGCCGTTGGCATCGGCCATGGCGGCGCGGAAGTCGTCGCAGGTCACGGCCTGGCCGTCATGGCGCTTAAAGTACAGGTCCATGCCCTTCCTGAAGCCGTCGCGGCCCAGCAGGGTCTGGTACATGCGCACCACCTCGCTGCCCTTTTCGTAGATGGTGACGGTGTAGAAGTTGCTGATCTCGACATAGCTGTCGGGCCGCACCGGGTGCGCCATCGGGCCGGCATCTTCCGGGAACTGGGCCTGGCGCAGCACCCGCACATCGTCGATGCGCTTGACCGCGCGGCCGCTCTCGGTGCCCACCATGTCGGCGGAAAACTCCTGGTCGCGGAACACGGTCAGGCCTTCCTTCAGCGACAGCTGGAACCAGTCGCGGCAGGTGACGCGGTTGCCGGTCCAGTTGTGGAAGTACTCATGGCCGACCACGGCTTCGATGTTGGCGTAATCGGCGTCGGTGGCGATGCGGGAATTGGCCAGCACATACTTGGTGTTGAAGATGTTGAGGCCCTTGTTTTCCATCGCGCCCATGTTGAAGTCGCCGACGGCGACGATCATGAAGCGGTCCAGGTCCAGTTCCAGGCCAAAACGCTCCTCGTCCCAGCGTATGCTGTTCTTCAGCGAATCCATTGCATGCTGGGTCTTGTCGAGGTTGCCCTCCTCCACCCAGACCTGCAGCAGCACCTCGCGGCCTGACTGCAGGGTGTAGCGCTCTTCCTGGCAGACCAAGTTGCCGGCCACCAGGGCGAACAGGTAGGACGGCTTCATGAACGGGTCTTCCCACAGCGCGTAATGGCGGCCGTCGCCCAGGTCGCCCTCCTCGATCAGGTTGCCGTTGGACAGCAGCACCGGATACTTCTGCCTGTCGGCGCGCAGCATCACGGTGTAGCGCGCCATCACATCCGGCCGGTCGGGGAAGTAGGTGATCTTGCGGAAGCCCTCGGCTTCGCACTGGGTGAAGAAATTCCCGTTGGACACATACAGGCCCATCAGCGAGGTATTGGCGTCGGGATGCAGCGCGGTCTCGATTTCCAGCGTGACATTGTCCGGCGCGCCGGGGATCACCAGTTCGCCGCCGTTCAGGCGATAGGCGCGGCGGTTCAGAAGCTTGCCGTTCATGCGCAGCGCCACCAGTTCCAGCGTGTCGCCATGGAGCACGATGTCGTTGGCGCGGCCATCGGGATTGCGAGTCATGGTCAGGCGCGCCGCGACCCGGGTCAGCTTGGGATCGAGGTCGAAGCCCAGTTCGACGGTTTCTACACGGTAGTTCGGCGCGGCATAGTCGCTGCGATAGATTGCCTGGGAAGTATCGGTTCGCATGGGATGTCGGGACGGGTGAAAAGGCGAATGGGCATTTTACCAATGCACGGCGGGCGTGCATTGTTTTTATGCCCGTCCCTTGCGGCGGTGCGGTGCCTGCTACCGCATCAGGGCGCCAGCGCCGGCGGATTCGGCCGCGGGGCGGTCTGGGCGCCGCTGCTCAGGTGGTTGGCGCCGGCCAGCACCTGCACCGCGCGGCCGAAGGCCTGGTTGGCGCTGCGGCCGGCGATGGTGTCGACATACCACCATTCCGCCACCACGCGGCTGGCATTGATGTCGAGCAGCATGTAGCCGCGCTTGTCGAGTTCGACATACTTCACATGCGGATTGACCAGCTTCAGCGCCGCGGCGATCACGCCCCGTTCATCATCGATCGCCGGCGAGGTGACCGAGGTGGTGATCAGTTCCACCGCATGCGAGCCGGCGCCGGTGTCGGGGTCGTAACCGCCCTGGGCCACATTGCTGTTGCTGGGGTCCTGGCTCAGGTCCGCCGCCCATGCGCTGTGGATGTCGCCGGTGAGAACCACCACATTGCCCACCGCGGGCGCGCCGGCATTGCCCTTGATGATGTTGTAGACCCGGTCGCGCGCCGGCTGGTAGCCGTCCCACTGGTCGGGGTTGAGAAAGGTGCCGCCATCGGGCAGCACGCCGGGCCTGGCCTTCAACTGCGCAAACATCACGCCTTGCCCGATCAGTTTCCATCTGGCGCCGGAGCCGCGCAGGCGGGTGCCCAGCCAGTCTTCCTCTTCCGTGCCCAGCATCTGGCGCGTCGGGTCGGTAAAGGCGCCGGACTGGGTGAAGGTGGTGCCGGCGTTCAGGGTATTGGCATTGATGTCGGGCGTCGGCTGCGCCTGCTGCGACCGGGCATTGAAACGCTCTTCCAGCATGATCAGGTCGGCCAGCTTGCCCAGCGCGAAGCTGCGGTTGTTTTTTTTCAGGTTGGCCGGGTCGACTACCCGCACCGGCATCCATTCATGGTAAGCCTGCAGCGCGGCGGCCACGCGCGCGCTCCAGCTGCCTTCCACGCCTTCGGTATGGTTTTGCGCGCCGCCGGCCCAGGCGTCATTGGCCACCTCATGGTCATCCCAGATCGCCACCATCGGGTGCTGGCGATGCACTTCCTGCAGGTCGGCATCGCGCTTGTACTGGGCATGCCTTGCACGGTAATCCGCCAGCGTGATGGCTTCGGTGGCAGGCTCGTAGGAACGCAGGCTGCCATACTGGCCGCTGCCGTATTCATAGATGTAATCGCCCAGGTGCACCACCAGATCGAGGTCGGCACGCTCGGCGACGCGGCGGTAGGCATTGAAGAAGCCGTGGGCCAGGCTGGCGCAGCTGGTCACGGCGATGCGCAGGTTGCCCGTGTCGCCGGCGGGCAGGGTTCTGGTGCGGCCGACCGGCGACTGGCCGCCGGGCGCGGAAAACCGGTAGTAATAGCTGGTGCCGGGCTGCAGCCCGCCGACGTCGACCTTGACGGTGTAGTCGCGGCTGGCATCGGTGCTGGCGCTGCCGCGCTTGACCACATTACTCAGGGCCGGGTCGGTGGCCACCAGATAATCGACGCTGACCGCGGCATTGCCGGCGGGGCTGACCCGCGTCCAGAGCAGCACCGCATCGGACAAGGGGTCGCCGCTGGCCACGCCATGCAGGAACCGGTTGCTGCCGGAAGGCGTCGTGCCGCCGGTGCCGGTGTTGCTGTCGTGATCGTCGTCCTTGCCGCCGCAGGCATCGAGCAGCGGTATGGCCAGCATGGCTGCACCGGTGCGTCTGAGGAAATCGCGGCGGCTGGGGCCGCGGCGGCCGGGTTTGAGATTGCGGGGGCGTCCCATGGCATTTCCTTCCGAAGCCCTGTCTGGCGCCTTGCGACGATGGGGCGAGTCCCAACGCTAGCCTGTCCGTAACGGGCCCGGTTTAAGGTTGCGCAAAGGTCGTGGCGGGCCGGCTGCGATGTTCTGCCCTGGCTTTGGGTTGCATGGAATTGGCCAGGCATCACCGTTCAGCAGATACCAGCTGCAGTGTCGGGCTGCAATTCGATGGCGTCGGCCTGAAGGCCGGATGCGCATTTGCCTGAGGCATTGCCGTTGCGCATCCACGGCCAGCCAAGGGCGAATCGATCAATATCCCTGTCCGAAGCAGTCGCTGCTTGTCTGAATAATAAGTATCCTTTGGCGCTTCATGGCCCTGCCCTCATTTCTTACCGAACAGAAACAATGCCGCTGAATTTCTCTTCTTACCTGGACATGGTTCGCTTCCTGGCTGCCATGGTCGTCTTTCTCGGCCACGCCTCCGGCATCCACTGGACTGCCGGATTGCTGTGGCAGCTGGGTGACTATGGCGATACCTGCGTGGTGATCTTCTTCGTGCTGTCGGGCTTCGTGATTGCCTATGTCACCGATGTGAAGGAGCGCACCTGGCAGGTCTATCTGAACAGCCGCGCGGCGCGGCTATGGTCCGTCGTGCTTCCGGCGCTGGCGCTGACCTTCGTGATCGACTGGTTTGGCGTGCGGGTGGCGCCGGCGCTTTACCTTGGGCAGCCGTGGTTTGCGGGCGACCATCTGCTGCTGCGCTATCTCGCTTCGCTGCTGATGCTGCAGGAAGTCTGGCATCTCGAGCTCGTGCCAGGCATCAACGCGCCATTCTGGTCGCTGAGCTACGAGGCCATCTATTACCTGCTGTTCGGCGTCCTCTTTTTTTCGAAACGGCCCACCCGGTGGTTATGGGTGGCGTTGCTGCTGGCCCTCTCCGGCCCGGTGATTGCGGCGCTTTTCCCGATCTGGTGCCTGGGCTTCGTGGCCTACCGGTTCTGCATGAAAACGACGCTGCCCAGGGCATGGTGCTGGTTGCTGGCCATTGCCGGGCTGATGCTGCTCGTGGCATCGCCTCATGTGCGCTACCTGGCGCCGGCACAGTACCGCATCATGGATGAGGAAATCATTGGCCGCTATATCGATGCGCTCGCCTTCCTGATGCATCTGCTTGGCATGTACGGGCTGTCGAATGCCTTCCCGGCCTTGCCGGGGCGTTTGCGCTCGCTGATCACAACCGTGGCCGCAACCACCTTCCCGCTGTATCTGCTGCATCGGCCGCTGATCCAGTTCTTCAGCTATGCCGGGCCGGAAGATCCGTCGAGCTGGCAGCGCAGGGCCCTGGTGATCGTCGGCAGCCTGCTTCTGGTGTTCATTGCAACGCCTCTGATTGAACGATCCCGCCTTCTCCTGAAAGCGGGCTTGTACAGCCTGCAGGAAAGAGCGCGCGCACGCAGGCAGCATGCGGCGGCGTCGGCCCGCCCAGGCAATTGAGAACAAGGCAGCTTCGGCTGGTTTGACGACAAGCAAGGCAAGCGTGCGATGCAGGCGCAATGACGGTTGGCAGCGAAACGAATTTTCCCTGCGCAAGTCCCATGCTCAAGACCTCATTTCAACTGCCGCTGTTTCTCCTGCAATGGAAAGAACCGCATGCCCGCTCTCGCTCTCTCAATCTCGCCAGACCTGCAGGCCAAGGCGCTGGAAATTCATCGGCGGCTATGCGGACACTATCATTGCCCCCTCAAATACTTCCACACCATCGATCCGCTCAGCGAGCTGGTGTCGTCGCTGCTGTCGCACCGGACGCTCAACCGCGACTCCGGCATGGCATTCCGCGCGCTGCGCGAGCGCTTTGCCGACTGGGAAGCCATGCGCGACGCGCCGGTGGCCGAGGTGCAGGAAGCCATCTCCGCCTGTACCTGGCCGGAGCAGAAGGCGCCACGCATCCAGCAGGTGCTGCGCGAAGTGACCGCGCGCGGCAATGGCGTGATGTCGCTGGAATTCCTGCGCGACTGGCCGGTTGCGGAGGCGCGCGCCTGGCTGGAAAGCCTGCCGGGCGTCGGCCCCAAGACCAGCGCGGCGGTGCTGTCCTTCAGCAACCTGCGCGGCAGGGCGCTGCCGGTGGACAGCCATCACCACCGGGTGGCTGCCCGGCTCGGGCTGATTCCGGCCACGATGGCGGTCGGGCCATCGCACCGCGTACTGGAAGCGCAGCTTCCCGAAGAATGGGATGCGCAGCAGGTCTATGACAACCACCAGGTGCTGATGCGGCACGGCAAGGACACCTGCACCTGGCGCGCGCCGCGCTGCGGCGCCTGCATCCTTCTCGACCTCTGCCCGCATGGCCAGGCGCGCCTGGGAATGGCGGGCAGCCAGGGGCTGGCGGAACAGGCCAGCGACCAGCCGGTTTAAGTTTCCTTTTTTCACGCCGTTAACCCTGTACCACGAGGCAGGGACGGCTTTGGCTGTCTCCTGCCGCGTTATTTTTCCGACATCTGCCTGGGCCACGCGCCCGGGCTTTCATTACGAGTCTTCCATGAATGTTTTGCAGAACATGAAAGTCGGCCGGCGCCTGGCACTGGGCTTCGGCCTGTTGCTGGCACTGTCGATCCTGATTACCCTGATCGGTGTGATGAAGCTGGCCGCGGTCGGCCAGGCTTCGCGGGAAATGATGGCGCTGCCATTGATCAAGGAAAGGCTGATCAGCGACTGGAACAAGAACATCAGCAATGCCGTGGTGCGCACCACGGCAATCTCGAAGAGCGCCGATCCGGCCCTGGCCACCTTCTTCAAGGACGATGCGGCGGAAACCACCAGGAGCTCCAGCGAGTTGCTCAAGAAGATCGAGCCGCTGCTGGCCGACGAGGACGAGAAGGCGCTGTATGCAAAGATCACCGAGGTGCGCAAGAGCTATGCCGCCGCGCGCGACGAAATAATGGCGAAGAAGGCCGGCGGCGACGCCGACGGCGCAGCCCGCGTGCTGGAGACGTCCTATCTGCCGCAGGCGAAACAGTACAGCAAGCTGACCGGCGAACTGCTGCAGATGCAGCGCGACCATCTTGACATCAAGGCGGCGGAAATCCTGGACATCGAACGCGCCAGCCGCAAGCAGATGATGGCGCTGGCCGCGGCCGGCGTGCTGCTCGCCGTCCTGTGCGCCTGGTTCATGACCGTCAGCATTACCCGCCCGATGGACATGGCGGTGGAAGCGGCGCGCCGGGTGGCCGCCGGCGACCTGACCGGCGAGATCGAAGTGCGGTCCACCGATGAAGCCGGCGCCTTGCTGCAGGCATTGAAGGACATGAACGGCAACCTGCTGCGCATCGTGTCGCAGGTACGCCGTGGCACCGAGACCATCTCGACCGCATCGAGCGAGATCGCGGCCGGCAACCTCGACCTGTCGTCCCGCACCGAGCAGCAGGCCAGCGCGCTGGAGGAAACCGCATCGTCGATGGAAGAGCTGACATCGACCGTGCGCCAGAATGCCGAGAATGCGCGCCAGGCCAACCAGATGGCGATCAGCGCGGCCGATGTGGCGGCGCAGGGCGGCGTGGTGGTGTCGCAGGTGGTCGACACCATGGCCGCGATCGATGCCTCGTCCAAGCGGATTGTCGACATCATCGGCGTGATCGATGGCATTGCCTTCCAGACCAACATCCTGGCGCTGAACGCGGCGGTGGAAGCGGCTCGCGCCGGCGAGGAAGGCCGTGGCTTCGCAGTGGTGGCCACCGAGGTGAGAAGCCTGGCGCAGCGTTCCGCCGCGGCAGCGCGCGAGATCAAGGAATTGATCAATGAATCGGTTGCGCGGGTAGGCGATGGCGCCGAACTGGTGAACCGGGCAGGCAGCACCATGGAGGACGTGGTGACCAGCGTGCGGCGGGTGACCGACATCATGGCCGAGATCAGCGCCGCCAGCAATGAACAGAGCGCCGGCATCGAGCAGGTCAACCAGGCCATCGCGCAGATGGACCAGGTGACCCAGCAGAATGCGGCGCTGGTGGAACAGGCCTCGGCGGCATCGGCCTCCATGCATGAGCAGTCGCAGCAACTGGCGCAGGCGGTCAGCGAGTTCCGGATTACGGGCTAAGGCGGGAACGCCAGTAGAGTGGCCACCGGCAGCAAGGTCTGGCGGCCGGCTGGAATCTGGCCTGGCCGCCCTGCACTGTAATGGCCAGTTACAGCGCGCTCAACAGGTCTTTCCAGAGCAGGGTTTGCGAAGCCGCATAGCTTCCGTCACTGCGCGTGGCCTGTACGGTCAGGCGCGCAAGGAAGCGGGGAACCTGATCGCCAGACTTTTCCGCTTCCAGGGTGGCATTGCTTGCCGCGCCGGTGATGGTCATCTGGCCGGAAGAGGGATACACATCAACCTGACGGATGCCGTCCCCCGGCGGCGCGCCATCCGGCGGCGTAACCGGAATCGCATCCTCGATATTGACGGTAAAGGGCTTACCGGTGGAGACGCCGACGAGCAACGTGCCTTCACCTGGCTTGATGGTGCTGAAGGTGAAGTTGCCGCCCAAGGAAAGATTGTCGCCAGACTTGCGGATGTCAGCCCGGTAGTCACGCAGTACAAGCTCCTGCGCGGCCTTACCTGGCGCCTGCTGCGTCAGCCGCAACTCCTTCCCCGTTGCGGCAAGCACCTGGTTCTCTCTCGCAGACTGGCTGATATTGACCTGCGCATCTCCGTTCAGGCTTTCGGTGCCGGTGTCAGACACTGAGCCCAGATTGTCGTAGCGGACCGCAATGATGCCTGACCAGACTGAATCGGGGCCTGGCGTGCCGTTGAGCTCCTTTACTGACAGGCTCATATTGCCGTTGATGAGATCGCCGGCGACATCGGCGGGCCCATCCGGACGTCGGCAGTTTTCCATGACGACCCTGACCTCATCGCCTTGCGTGAGGCGGTTCTGATTTGCCATTGCGCCCGAGAGGGTGATCGAGCCGCCGAATTCGCAGTCGAATTTCTGGGGAACGCCTGCCACCAGTTGGAAGCCTGCCGTTTTCATCGCAAGGCCGAGCAATGGGACCGCAGCGCTGCCGGCACCCATATCGCTGCCGAGCAGTCCGGGAAGCTCGAGTGCGCCTGGAAAATCCGCCGCGGCGACACCAACGCCCTCTGCCATTTCGGCCAGGTTTTCCAGTCCAAGGTAAGCAGATGCACTGAGGTAATCGAAGTTCGCTGTCGTAATGGGGGAAAGAAGCGGCGTCAATGGGACTGGGTTTTTACCAGAGTCGCCGCTGTCGGCATTGCTATTGTTGCCGCCGTTGCTGCCTCCTCCGCAGGCCACCAGAAATGCTGCAAGACCAAGACAGAAAATGCGAAACAGATTCCGATACCATTTTTTTATCATTGCATTCCTCCTAAGTAATCATCGGCGCCGCGATGTTTTCGGGATCAGGTCCACTGTGAAAGGCCATCAGGACCTTCCTCGATTGCAGCGACGAATCAGGGGCGATGTGGCGAGTCCACCGCATATCCGGCCTTGGCAAACCGTCCACAGGACACTCCTGTAGTGAAATTTCCCGCCATTTGGTTGCAATGCACGCCGCTTGACCCAAATGCAAAAGGCGCCCGCCACGGGCGCCTCACAAATCGGTAATGCGCAGAGATGCTCAGTGATGGGCAAGGCCCGGAACGGCACTGGCCTGCTGCTCGCGCCCCATCGCCAGGCGCAGGTCCCTGAAGTAGGCAATGGTGCGCTGCAGGCCCTGTTCCAGCGGGACTTTCGGCTCCCAGCCCAGGTAGGTGCGCGACAGCGCGATGTCGGGCTTGCGCCGCACCGGGTCGTCGCAGGGAATCGGCCGGTGCTCGATGACCGAGGCGGAGCCGGTCAGCCGGATCACTTCCTGCGCCAGCTGCAGCATGGTGAACTCCACCGGATTGCCCAGGTTGACCGGACCGCAGAAATCATCCGGCGTCTGCATCAGCCGCACCAGGCCGTCGATCAGGTCGTCGACGAAGCAGAAGGAACGGGTCTGCATGCCGTCGCCGTAGATGGTGATGGGCTCGTTGGCCAGCGCCTGCATGATGAAGTTCGATACCACGCGGCCGTCGTTGGGATGCATGCGCGGCCCGTAGGTATTGAAGATGCGGGCGATCTTGACCGCCATGCCGTGCTGGCGCCGGTAGTCCATGAACAGGGTTTCGGCGCAGCGCTTGCCTTCGTCATAGCAGGAGCGCGGCCCGATCGGGTTGACGTGGCCCCAGTAGCCTTCCACCTGCGGATGCATCTCGGGGTCGCCATAGACCTCGCTGGTGGAAGCCTGCAGTATCCGGGCCTTGACCCGCTTGGCCAGGCCCAGCATGTTGATCGCGCCATGCACGCTGGTCTTGGTGGTCTGCACCGGGTCATGCTGGTAATGCACGGGCGACGCCGGGCAGGCCAGGTTGTAGATCTCGTCGACTTCCACATACAGCGGGAAGGTCACGTCATGGCGCAGCAGCTCGAAGTTGGGCCGGGTCAGAAGGTGGCAGATATTGAGCTTGCTGCCGGTGTAGAAGTTGTCCACGCACAGTACGTCATGGCCCTGGTTGAGCAGGTGCTCGCACAGATGCGAGCCAAGGAAGCCGGCGCCGCCGGTCACCAGAATACGCCTGCAATGCAGTTCCTTCATGATGGAAGCCTCCAGTTTGCATGTCACGGTTGAAGTGCCGCTTCACGGCACAGGGCCTCGGCGCTGGCCAGCACGCTGGCGCTGGAAACGCCGGTGGCGCAAGGGTGCCCAATCATTGGGCAGACCCGATGCGCGCAGGGACGGCATGGCACATCGGCATGCAGCACCCGATGGCGATCATGGTCCAGCGGCGCCCAGCGGCCGGGATCGGCGCCGGAACAGATCACCACGCTGGGCGTGGCCATGGCCGCGGCCACATGCGACACGCCGGTGTCATTGCAGACCAGCAGCCGGGCGCCGGCCAGCAGCGCCGCCAGCGAACCCAGCGTGGTGGCGCCGGTCAGGTCGATTGCCTGCGCATGCATTGCACAGCGCACGCCCCGCGTAAGCTCGCGCTCGTCCGGCGAGCCGGTGATGACCACGGTCCAGCCCTGCCCGGCCAGGCCGTCGGCCACCTGCGCAAAGCGCTGCGGCGGCCAGCGCCGCGACGGCAGGCGCGCGCCGGGATGGATGCAGACATAGCTGCCGGGCGCCAGGCCCGGCGCGGCGCGGGCCAGCGCGGCATGGTCTTCCGGGCGCAAGGGAAATTCCAGCTGCTCGCCGCATGCAGGCACGCCCAGCAAGCGCAGCAGGCGCAGGTAGCGCAGTACTTCATGCTCCCCTTGCGACCATGGCGCATAGGTCGCCGCATCCGGGCAGGGATCGCCGGCCGCGTGGAAGCCCGCGGTGCGGGCCGCGCCCAGCGCCAGCGTCACCGGATTGCTGAGGCCGCCGCTGCCGTGCAGCTGCAGCGCCAGGTCGAATCGCCGCTCGCGGGCAGCGGCAAAGAAACCTGGCAGCGCCTGCACATCGGGCTCGCTTTCCGGCATGCCCGGATAACCCGGAAAGCAGATATGCCGGTCCAGGTACGTGCTGAAGCGCTCGACGAAGCCGGCAGCCCAGGGCAGGCCGATCAGGGTGATCTCCGCATGCGGCGCAGCCCTGCGCAGTGCGCGCAGCGCCGGCACCGTGCACAGCATGTCGCCCAGTTGCAGCGCGCGGAACACCGCGATGCGCCGCATGCCGGCAAGGTCCAGCGCCGGCGCGGCTGCGCTCATGGATTGCCTCCGGTGAGCAGCGTCGGCTTCTCCAGCAGGAAGGAACCGATGGCCAGCGCATCCAGCGGCGTGGTGCAGAACGACTCGACCGCATCGCGCGGGGTGCAGACGATGGGCTCGCCGCGGGTATTGAAGGAGGTGTTGACCAGCACCGGCACGCCGGTGTGCTTGCGAAATTCCTGCAGCAGGTCGTAGTACACCGGGTTCTGGCTGCGGTTGATGGTCTGTATGCGCGCCGTGCCGTCGACATGCCGCACCGCCGGAATCTGGTCGACCCGGTCCGGCCTGACATCGTTGATGAACACCATGAAGGGCGACACGCCGGCATTGACGAACCAGTCGGCCGCCTCCTCTTCCAGCACCACCGGGGCCACGGGCCGGAAGTCTTCCCTGTCCTTGATCTGGTTGAGCCTGGCCTGCATTTCGGCCTTGACCGGCGACGCCAGAATCGATCGCGCGCCCAGCGAGCGCGGACCGTATTCCATGCGGCCCTGGAACCAGCCCAGCACCTTGCCCTGCGCCAGCAGCACGGCGGCGTCGGCGGCGATATTGTCGCTGCGCCGGTATGGCAGCATGGCCTGCCGCAGGAAAGCCTCGATCTCCTCGTCGCCATACGACGGGCCGAGGAAGACATGGTCCATGGACCAGCGGCGCGGCTGCCCGGCGCGCTGCTGCGCATCGACCCACAATGCCGCGCCGAGCGAGGTGCCGGAGTCGCCCGCGGCGGGTTGCACCCACACCTGTTCATAAGGGCCATGGTCGCGCAGCCGGGCATTCATCACGCAGTTGAGCGCCACGCCGCCGGCCAGCACCAGGTTCTTCGATCCGGTGGCTTCATGCAGCCACTGCGCCATGCGGCCCACGGTCTCTTCCAGCACCACCTGCAGCGAATGCGCAATGTCCATATGCTTCTGCTCGGTCGGGCCGCCGCGTTCCCTGGCCGGCCCCAGCAGGGCTGTCCAGTCCGGTTGCCCGACCGTGTAGTCGCCATTGCCGTGATACCTCAGCACGTCGCGGAAGAGGTCGACATGGGCCGGCTTGCCGAAGGACGCCAGGGCCATCACCTTGTATTCATCGGATGAGCGCAGAAAGCCGAGATGGTCGGTCACGACTTCGTACAGCAGGCCCAGCGAATGCGGCAGGTTGACCTGTTTGATGCGCTCATGGCGTCCATTGCGGTAGATGCCATAGCTGGTGGTGGCGCGTTCGCCCCGCCCGTCCATGGTCAGCACCGCGCAGTCATCGAAGGGCGCGGCCATGAAGGCGCTGGCTTCATGCGACAGATGATGTTCGACGAAGTGCCATCTGAACGGGCCGTCATGGCTCACGCCCTGGAAGCGCTTCTTCAGGTGATGCGGCGCGCCGCCGGCAAGCTGGCGCGGCGCGTTGACGATATAGGACAGCGACAACGCATCCCATGGCGCCGGTCCGCCTTCCTTCGAAGGCTCCAGGGGCAGCGCCAGCGTGGCGCCAACCGAATTGCGGTCCAGCTGCAGCCAAGGATCATAGGAATAAGCGACATGGTCGACATCGCGCAGGCTAATGCCGGCCTCCTTCAGGCAATAGTCGATCGCATGGTAAGGCAGTTGCCATACGGTGAACGGCACTGGCCGCTTGCCATGCTTGACGCGGGTGAAGCGTTCCTCTTCCGCAGCGGCAAGCACCACGCCATCGGAAACGAGGCAGGCGGAACAATCATGGAATGCGGCATTGATACCCAGTGTGAACATAGAAGCCCTCCGGTTTTCAGGCGCAGGCTTGCCTCGCCAGACCGGCTATGCGCTAGCAAGCGATATACCTGTTATCGCAAAATTTTCGCTGCGCAATGCAGTCAACACTATGCTTCCCTGATAATGCTGAAACAGCAGAGTTCCTTTATTTACAAGCCGAAATAACATTTCACTGTTATCCGGCTATTTTTATGGAAGCGTTTTTCCACGATGCTATAGCGTCCTATAAAGCGGCTTTATTTCGAGAAACGGCGTTTCATGAATCGGTGAAAAACCGACTGCATGATGCCCGGAAAAGTTGCATCGCGCATGCAAGCAATGCCGGGTAAGAAGTACACGAACTTGTAAATCGTTCAATTGTCATGACAAGATTTTTTGGACGGAAAGACCGCTGCAGCGAGGAACAAAAACGCCACCCGTCTGTTCTGAGCTTTAACGCTTGCCAACCATGCGTCATTGCAATCCATGCCGTTTTTCAAGGCGGCAGGCGTGGGGCCGGGCCAGCGTGATGAAGAAGCCTGATGACCTTATGGCATGGGCTGATATCACGATAAGAGGCGACCTTCGCGATGCCGGACACCAAGCCAGCGCTATCCAAAGTGAGTGTGATGCAGGACCTGCTCAAGGTCGTTGCACCATACCGCTGGCGCATCGCCGCCGCCGTGGTGCTGCTCATATCGGCAAAGATCAGCACGGTGCTCGTGCCCCTGCTGCTCAAGCGCATCATCGATGCGCTGTCCCAGCCGCAGACGCTCAAGGCACTGCCCATCTATCTGCTGGCGGGCTATGCGCTGCTGCGCTTTTCCAGCACGCTGTTCAACGAGTTGCGCGACCTGGTGTTTTCACGGGTGACGCAGCGCACCGTGGCCAACTATGCGCAGATGACCTTCGAGCACCTGCATCTGCTGGGTGCCCGCTTCCATGCGAAGCGGCGCATGGGCGGGCTGCTGCCCGACATCGACCGCGGCACCGCCGGCATCGCCTTCCTGCTGGGCGTGGGCCTGTTCACCCTGGTGCCAACCCTGATCGAGATCGCGCTGGTGCTGGGCATCATCACCTCGCGCTACCAGGCCTGGTATGCGGGCTTCATCATGCTGACATTCCTGGTCTATACCGGCTTTACCGTCGTCTTCACAGCGCGCCGCACGATTCATCAGCGGCGGGTGAACCGGCTGGACTCCAGCGCCAAGAGCCGGCTTGCCGACAGCCTGATCAACTATGACACGGTGAAGTACTTCACCAATGAAACGGTGGAAGCGCAGCGCTTCGAAGAAATCATGCGCCACTGGACCGAAGCCGCCGTGGCCAACCAGAAAGCGCTGTTCACACTGCATGTCGGGCAGAGCGCCATCATTGCCTGCGGCGTGGCGGCGGTGATGCTGCAGGCAGGCAGCGACGTGATGGCCGGCCGCATGACGGTGGGCGACCTGGTGCTGATCAATGCCTATGTCCTGCAGGTCTGCCTGCCGCTCAATGCACTGGGCTTCGTGTACCGCGAGGCGCGCGATGCCTGGGTCAATGCGGAACGGCTCTTCGACATCCTGCATGAACGGCCCGAGATGGAAGAGTCGCGCGGCATGCCGGCCCTCTCGCCCGGCCGTGGCGAAGTGGTATTCGAGCATGTCAGCTTCAGCTATGAACCGTCGCGGCCGATCCTGCGCGATGTGAGCTTTCGCATAGCGCCTGGCGCCACGCTGGCCGTGGTGGGCGGCAGCGGCTCGGGCAAGTCGACGCTGGCGCGCCTGCTGCTGAAGCTCTATGCGCCGGCCGAAGGGCGCATCCTGGTGGATGGCCAGGACATCGCCAGGGTGAGCGCTACCAGCGTGCGCAGCATGATAGGCGTGGTGCCGCAGGACACGGTGCTGTTCAACGACACCATCGGCTACAACATCGCCTATGGCCGGGTGGGCGCCAGCCAGGAAGAGACCGTCGGCGCGGCCAAGGCGGCCCATATCCACGAGTTGATCACCACCCTGCCCGGGCAATACGACACCGAAGTCGGCGAGCGCGGCGTGACGCTGTCCGGCGGCGAGCGGCAGCGCATCGCCGTGGCGCGCGCGGTGCTGAAGAACCCGCCCATACTGATCTTCGACGAGGCGACATCGGCGCTGGACTCCGCTTCCGAGCATGCAATCCAGCAGGAACTCAACCGGCTGTCGCACAACCGCACCGTGCTGATGATTGCGCATCGTTTGTCCACCGTAGTGGATGCGGATGAAATCATCGTGCTCGAACAGGGCCGTGTAATTGAGCGCGGCAGTCATGAGGAATTGCTGGGCAAGCATGGCGCCTATGCGCGGCTCTGGCAACTGCAGCAACGCGAAGACATGGACCAGCGCGCCGCTGCCAGTCGTGCATGAGCGCATGAGCGCATGAGCGCATGAGCTTGCCGGATTGCCGTAGGGATCGTTCCGTCTCTGGAACGGGATTTGCATCAGCGATGCCCGGGATTGTTCTTGCTGTTCCTACTGTTGTGCTTCGTGTCCTTGCCCTGGGCTTTGCAGACTTTATGGATATCAAGTGATGGACAGACATGCTTACTCATCAGCCTTGCCGCAGGCCAGCATGGCGGGCGGCAAGGCGCAACGGGATGGCGTGGAACGCCGCGCGGCGCCGGCCGGCCTGGCGCTTCGCCTGCCGGTGTCGGTGGTGGTGCCCACCTGCGGCCGCGCCGACCTGCTCAACCGCTGCATGGCCGCGCTGACTGGCCAGACCCTGCGCGGCGCCGACATGGAGATCATCGTGGTCGATGACGCGCCCAGCGACGCCACCCGCGATGTGGTGGGCCAGTGGGCAGCGCAGGCGGCGCGGCGCGGGCTGGCAGTGCGTTATGTCGCCAACCATGGGCCGCATGGGCCCGCGGCAGCCCGCAACCGTGGCTGGCGCCATGGCCGTTCGGAAGTGATCGCCTTCACCGACGACGATACCGTGCCCGACGCCAACTGGCTGCGCCATGGCCTGATGGCGCTGGATGTAGATGTCGATGCATTGTGGGGCCGCATCACCATGCCGCTTCCCGACAATCCGACCGACTATGAACGCGATGCCAGCCACCTGGCCACTGCCGAGTTCGTTACCGCCAACTGCTTCTGCCGCAAGGCGATGCTGCAGGCGCTCGATGGCTTTGACGAGCGGTTCCGCCTGGCCTGGCGCGAGGACAGCGACTTTCATTTCCGCCTGCTGGCGCAGGGCGCCCGCATCAGGCATGCGCCCGATGCGCTGGTGGTGCATCCGGTGCGCCCTGCAAAGTGGGGCGTGTCGATCAGCCAGCAGAAGAAGATCCAGTTCGATGCGCTGCTGTACAAGAAGCATCCACGGCTCTACCGCGAGAAGATCCGCGCCACGCCGCGCTGGGACTATTACCTGATCGTCGCTTCCCTGCTGGCCACCGTGCTGGGCACGGCCCTGGGTTACCGGACACTGGCCATGCTGGCGGCAGCGGTATGGCTGGGCATGACCGCCTGGCTGTGCGCAATCAGGCTGAAAAACACCACGCGCACCGCAGGCCATGTGGTCGAGATGGCATTGACGTCGGCCGCGATACCGGTGCTCGCGGTGTGGTGGCGCATGGTGGGCGCGGCGCGCTTTCGCGTGCTCTTTCTGTGATGGAGGCAGGACACCATGCGTCCATTGAAGATTCTTACCTGGCATACCCACGGCAGCTATCTGTACTACCTGACGCAGGCGCCGCACCAGTTCTACGTGCTTTCGAAACCGGGCCGCCCGCCCGGCTACGGCGGCCGCTGCGGCCATATACCGTGGGGCGACAATGTGACCGACCTGCCGGTCGACCAGGCCGCCGGCATGCAGTTCGACTGCATCCTGTTCCAGGACGATGACCAGTACCTGAAGGACCAGCATGAATTTCTCACGGAGGCGCAGCGGCGGCTGCCGCGCATCTATATCGAGCACGACACCCCGCGCGAGCATCCGACCGACATGCCGCATCCGGTCGACGACCCCGAGGTGCTGCTGGTGCATGTCACCCATTTCAATGCGCTGATGTGGGACAGCGGCCGCACCCCGACCCGCGTGGTCGAGCATGGCGTGATGGTGCCGCCGCAGGCGCGCTACGACGGCTCGCTGGCGCGCGGCCTGGTGATCGTCAATCATCTTGCGCGGCGCGGACGCCGGCTGGGCGGCGATGTCTTCCTGCATGCGCGCCGCTCGGTGCCGCTGGACCTGGTCGGCATGGGCGCGGAAGAGATGGATGGCCTGGGCGAGGTCCAGCATGCGCAGCTGCCGGCCTTCGCCGCGCAATACCGCTTCCTGTTCAATCCGATCCGCTACACCAGCCTGGGCCTGGCGGTGCTGGAAGCGATGATGGTGGGCCTGCCGGTGGTGGCGCTGGCCACCACTGAAGTGTCAACCGTGATCGAAAACGGGCGCTCGGGCTATATCGACACCAATGTCGATGCGCTGGCCGAGCGCATGCAGGAACTGCTGCGCGAGCCGGCGCTGGCGCGTGAACTGGGTGCCGGCGCGCGCCGGCGTGCCCTCGAACGCTTCCACATTGCGCGCTTCGTGCGCGACTGGAACGACACCTTCGCCCAGGTCACCGGCACCAGGCCGCTGGCCGCCACCCCGATGGACAACCGCCTGGAGGAAATGCAATGACGGGATTTTCCAGCTTCCTGCTAGACCGCGACGCCGCGGCGCGGGCAGTCGCGATGGCACTGCCCATGATAGCCACTGCAATCGACAACAAGAGCGCCGGCGAGAGCGGCTTCTTCTACCTGATCGTGATGAAGCCTGGCAGCAGCCCGGTTACTTCCTCGTTCGAGGAAGCCATTTTGTACGAGCACGCGTTGGGCGATCGCAGCAAGTGGGATGCCGACTATCGCAGCTTTGCCGTTGCCAAGGCCAGGGTCGCATGGCGCACCGGCATGGACAGCCACATCGTGCAGGAACAGCGGCCCTACCTGCTGGAAGCGGGCGACACGGTGCTGTGGGGCAGTGTGGCGCTGGACGGCATCGTGGTGGCGGCCAGCGGCGCCGACCCCTGGTATGACGAAGCCTTCGCCGGCGCGGTGGCGCTGTGCATGCGCGCCCAGGCCAAGGCGGCGGCCGCGCGGGCGCGCAGCCAGGGACCGTTCCTGCCGCAAGGCTGATGCCGTCAACAGGCGCTTGCGCGGCACAGTGCGCCCTCGGTCAGACAGATTGTTTAACCGTTCGTTGGAAAGGTGTTGATCATGAGAAGAATAGCGCTGGTCAGCGAGCATGCGTCGCCGCTGGCTGTTCCCGGCAGCGTGGACAGCGGCGGACAGAATGTGTACGTGGCACAGGTGGCGCGCCATCTGGCGCAACGCGGCTACCTGGTGGATGTCTATACCCGCTGCGACAGCCCGGCGCTGCCGCAGGTGGTGAACTGGGAACTGGATGTGCGCGTGATCCATGTGCCGGCCGGGCCGCCGCATGCGATACCGAAGGAAGCGATGCTGCCCTACATGGACGAGTTCGCGCGCTTCATGATCGGCTTTGCGCGCGCCCATGACCTGCGCTACGACCTGCTGCATGCGAACTTCTTCATGTCGGGCATGGTGGCCCGGCAGGTGCGGCAGGGGCTGGGCACGCCCTTCGTCATCACCTTCCATGCGCTGGGGCGGGTGCGCCGCCTGCATCAGGGCAAGGCGGATGGCTTCCCGGCCGAGCGCGAGGCCATCGAGGAAAGCCTGATGCGCGATGCCGACCGCATCATCGCCGAATGCCCGCAGGATATGGAAGACATGGCGCGGCACTATGGCGCGCCAACCTCGCGCATGGACATCGTGCCATGCGGCTTCGATCCGGAAGAGTTCTGGCCGGTGCATGGACTGGCGCGCAACAAGCTGGGCCTGCAGCCGCAGGAATTCGTGGTGCTGCAACTGGGCCGCATGGTGCCGCGCAAGGGCGTGGACACCGCGATCGAGGCGGTTGCCGCGTTGCGCGACCGGCATGGCGTGGCGGCGCGGCTCTTGGTGGTCGGCAGCGACTGTCAGGACCGTGGCCAAGGCGGCCACGGCGGGCCGGAGATGGCGCGCCTGAAGGCGCTGGCCGAGCGGCTCGACCTGTCGGGACAGGTGTTTTTCGCCGGCCAGCGGCCGCGCAGCGAATTGCGCGACTACTACAGCGCAGCCGATGTGTTCATCACCACGCCCTGGTATGAACCGTTCGGCATCACGCCGCTGGAGGCGATGGCCTGCAGCGTACCCGTGATCGGTTCGGCTGTCGGCGGCATCAAGCATACGGTGGTCGACGGCAGCACCGGCTTCCTGGTGCCGCCGAATGACCCGGAAGCGGTGGCCGACCGGCTGGCCGTGCTGCATGCGCAGCCGCAGGAAGCCCGGCGCATGGGGCGGGAAGGCCTGCGCCGGGTGCATGGCCGTTATACCTGGCGCCATGTCGCCGGCCGCATTGCCGATGTTTATGAAGCGGTCCTCGGGGCCGCGCCAACCAGCCTGCCGCAGTCGCTCGTGGCCAGCGGCGGGTCCAACCATACGGAGCTCGAATGGACCAATTGAACCGACCGTCAGACACAAGCAACGGCGCATCGACCGACAACAGCCTGGCCGGCCGCACGGTACTGGTGACCGGCGGCGCCAGCGGCCTGGGCGCGGCGCTGTGCCACATGCTGGCCTCGTCCGGCGCCAACGTGGTGGTGGGCGACCTGCATAGGGAGAAGGCCGAGGCGCTGGCGCGCACGCTGGCCGAAACCGGCGGCGCCGTCGCCGAACGCATCCATGCGATCGGCTTCGATGTGGGCGACCCGGCCGGGGCGCAGCAGGCCATCGAACAGACCGTCAGCCGCTTCGGCACCATCGACGTGCTGATCAACAATGCCGGCACCGATGTCACGCTGTCGATGGCCGAGCTGGCGCCTGAGCAGTGGCTGCGGGTCATCAACACAAATCTCAACGGCCCCTTCCTGCTGGCCAAGCATGCGTCGGAAGAGATGAAGCGCAATGGCCGCGGCCATATCGTCAACATCGCGTCCACCGCCGCCAAGCGCGCCTGGCCGAATGCCTCGGCCTACCATGCCAGCAAATGGGGCCTGCTGGGCCTGTCGCATGCCATGCATGCGGAGCTGCGGCCGCATGGCATCAAGGTCACTGCGGTAGTGGCCGGCGGCATGCGCACGCCCTTCCTGCTGGACCGTTTCCCCGACATCGACGTGGCCACGCTGCAGGAGCCTGCCAATGTGGCGCAGGCGGTCAAGTCGGTGCTGCTGCTGCCGGATGAAACCGTGGTGGCGGAAATCATGGTGCTGCCGATGCGGGAGACCTCATGGCCCTAGGAGCCTGCGCGGCATGAAGCGCGCCGTGTTTCTCGACAAGGATGGCACCCTGATCGACGACGTGCCCTACAACGTCGACCCGGACCGGCTGCGGCTCGCGCCCCATGCCGGCCCGGCGCTGCGCCTGATGCAGGAGCTGGGCTACCGGCTCATCGTGGTGAGCAACCAGTCGGGCGTGGCGCGCGGCCTGTTCAGCGAGGCCGCGCTGCCGCCGCTGTTTGCCGCGCTGCAGGACATGCTGGCGCGGGAAGGCGTGACGCTCGACGGCTGGTACTGGTGTCCGCATCATCCGGAAGGCGCAGCAGCAGGCTATGCACTTGAATGCAACTGCCGCAAGCCTCTGCCCGGCATGCTGCAGCAGGCCGCCCGCGAGCACGGCATCGACCTTGCGCGCTCATGGATGGTGGGCGACATCCTGAACGATGTGGAAGCCGGCCGCCGCGCCGGCTGCCGCACTGTACTGATTAACAACGGCAATGAAACCGAATGGCTGCGTTCGCCGCTGCGCACCCCCGACATCAGCGCGCCGGACCTGCTGAGCGCGGCACGGGCGATGCAGCGGTTCGATGCGGCCATGCCGGTGCGGGAGGCGTCATGAGCGGCATCGGCGATGCCAGCGATGTCAGCCACATCAGCCACATCAGTGGCATGCGCTGGAGCGACGCCCGCCATATCCTCTGCATCCGGCTGGATTACCTGGGCGACGTGCTGATGTGCACGCCGGCCATGCGGGCGTTGCGCGACAGCGCACCGGGCCGCCGGCTGACCCTGCTCAGCTCGCCCGGCGGCGTGGCGGTGGCTTCCTTCATCCCCGAACTCGATGCCGCCCTCGCCTTCCAGGCGCCGTGGATGAAGCATGGCGCTATCCAGGATGCCAATGCGGTGCCGGCCATGGCCGAGACGCTGCGCGCCGGCCGCTTCGATGCCGCCGTCATCTTCACCACTTACAGCCAGAGCGCATTGCCGGCGGCGATGCTGTGCCAGATGTCCGGCATACCGCTGCGGCTGGCGCACTGCCGCGAGAATCCCTACCAGCTGCTGTCGGACTGGGCGCCGGAGACGGAGCCGCAGCAGCAGGTGCGCCATGAAGTGCAGCGGCAGCTGGACCTGGTGGCCGGCATCGGCTGTCGCACGCGGGACGAACGCCTGTCGTTCTCGGTGCCGCAGGCCGACCTGGCATGGGCGCGCGCCGCACTGGCGCAGCGCGGCATCGGCCCCGGCACGCCCTGGGTGCTGATGCATCCCGGCGCCACGGCCGCGTCGCGCCGCTATCCGCCTGCGCAGTGGGCACAGGCGCTGCGGCTGCTGGCAGAGGACGGCATGCAGGCGGTCTTCACCGGCAGCGCCGAGGAAGGCGCGCTGATCGACGGCATACGCGAGGCCGCCGGCCTGCCCGGCCACAGCATGGCAGGCCACGCCACGCTGGGCCAGCTGGGCGCGCTGATTGCGCTGGCGCCGGTCATGGTGTCGAACAACACCGGCCCGGCCCATATCGCCGCCGCGCTGGGCACGCCGCTGGTGGACCTGTATGCGCTGACCAATCCGCAGCACACGCCGTGGCAATCGCCAAGCCGGGTGCTGTATCACGATGTGGCCTGCAGGAATTGCTACAAGAGCGTGTGTCCGCAGGGGCATCACGACTGCCTGAGCAAGGTGGCGCCTGCCCGGGTGGTGGAGGCGGTGCGCAGCTTGCTGATGTGACGGAGGCTGTGCGCCGCAAGGTGACCCAGGACACCGACTGCCCGTGTCACAGGCGCTAAGCTGGCGGCAACCTACCCAACCGGGCCGCCCGCAGCGGCCCCGAAAGCGCCTTGCCCATGTCCGACAAACCGACGCCACCTCCATCGAACGTCCGCGTGCGCGGCGCCCGCGAGCACAACCTGAAAAATGTCGACGTCGACATCCCGCGCGATGCGCTGGTGGTCTTCACCGGCGTGTCCGGCTCGGGCAAGTCGTCGCTGGCCTTCGGCACGCTGTATGCCGAGGCGCAGCGGCGCTACCTGGAATCGGTGTCGCCCTATGCGCGACGGCTGTTCCACCAGATGGCGGTGCCGGAAGTCGACGAGATCGACGGCCTGCCGCCGGCGGTGGCGCTACAGCAGCAGCGCGGCACGCCGACCACCCGCTCCTCGGTCGGCAGCGTCACCACCCTCTCCAACCTGATGCGCATGCTGTATTCCCGCGCCGGCGACTATCCGCCGGGCCAGGAACTGCTGTATGCCGAATCGTTCTCTCCCAACACGCCGGAGGGCGCCTGCCCGGAGTGCCACGGCCTGGGCCGGGTGGTGGAAGCCACCGAGCAGTCGATGGTGCCCGACGACAGCCTGACCATACGCGAGCGGGCGGTCGCGGCCTGGCCCACCGCCTGGCATGGCCAGAACCTGCGCGAGATCCTGATGACGCTGGGCTACGACGTCGATACGCCCTGGCGCGACCTGCCCAGGAAGCAGCGCGACTGGATCCTCTTCACCGACGAGCAGCCGACCGTGCCGGTCTATTCCGGCCTCAGCGCGAGGGAGGTGCAGGCGGCCCTGAAGCAGAAGGCCACGCCCAGCTACCAGGGCACCTTCACCAGCGCCCGCAAGTACGTGCTGCAGACCTATGCCACGACCCAGAGCCCGCTGATGAAGAAACGGGTGGCGCGCTACCTGGTCAGCAATGACTGCCCGGTCTGCCAGGGCAAGCGGCTGCGGCGCGAGTCGCTGTCGGTGACCTTCGCCGGCCACGACATCAGCGCGATCTCGCGCCTGCCCCTGAAGCAGCTGGCGGCCCTGCTGGCGCCGCATGCCGGGCGCACGGCCAAGGGCAACGCGCGGCATGACCGCGCGCATCCGGAGCAGGTCATCGTGCGCCAGCGCATCGCGGCCGACCTGGCAGCGCGGCTGGCGGTGCTGCTGGACCTGGGCCTGGGCTACCTGACGCTGGAACGCAGCACGCCGACGCTCTCGCCCGGCGAGCTGCAGCGGCTGCGGCTGGCGACCCAGGTGCGCTCCAACCTGTTCGGCGTGGTCTATGTGCTGGACGAGCCGTCGGCCGGCCTGCATCCGGCCGATACCGAGGCGCTGCTCGATGCGCTGGACAAGCTGAAGGCCTCTGGCAATTCGCTGTTCGTGGTGGAGCATGAGCTGGACGTGATCCGCCGCGCCGACTGGATCGTCGATGTCGGGCCGGCGGCGGGGGAAGGCGGCGGCATGGTGCTCTACAGCGGCCCGCCCGCCGGCCTGGCCGAGGTGGAACCGTCGCAGACCCGGCGCTATCTGTTCGACGCCGCGCCGCCCGCGGCGCGTGCCGTGCGCGCGCCTTCGGGATGGCTGCGGCTCGAAGGCATCAGCCGCAACAACCTGCAGGCGCTGGACGCGGCCTTTCCGCTGGGCGTGCTGACCAGCGTGACCGGCGTCTCCGGCTCGGGCAAGTCCAGCCTGGTCAGCCAGGCGCTGGTGGAACTGGCGGCCGCCTGGCTGGGGCATGACGCGGATGAAGCCGAGGCCGGGAGCGACGCCGATGCGCTGGCCGATGCGATCCCCATGCCGGTGGGCGGGCGCATCGCCTCCGGCATGGAAGCGATACGGCGCATGGTGCGGGTGGACCAGAAGCCGATCGGCCGCACGCCGCGTTCCAACCTGGCGACCTACACCGGCCTGTTCGACCATGTGCGCAAGCTCTTCGCCGCCAGCCCGGATGCGCGCCGGCGCCGCTTCGATGCCGGCCATTTCTCGTTCAACGTGGCCAAGGGCCGCTGCCCCACCTGCCAGGGCGAGGGGCAGGTGATGGTGGAGCTGCTGTTCCTGCCCAGCGTCTATACGCCCTGCCCGGCCTGCGAAGGCGCGCGCTACAACGAACGGGTGCTGGCGGTGCGCTACCAGGAGCGCAACATCGCCGATGTGCTGGGCATGACGGTCGATGCCGCCCTTGCTTTCTTTACCGATCAGGAGGCGCTGGCGCGGCCGCTGGGCGTGCTGCGCGACGTCGGCCTGGGCTATCTGCGCCTGGGCCAGTCCGCCACCGAGCTGTCCGGCGGCGAGGCGCAGCGCATCAAGCTGGCCACCGAGCTGCAGCGGCCGCAGCGCGGCGACACGCTCTACATCCTGGACGAACCCAGCACCGGCCTGCATCCGTCCGACATCGACCGCCTGCTGGCCCAGCTGCAGACCCTGGTCGACGCCGGCAACACCGTCATCGTGGTGGAGCATGACATGCGCATCGTCGCCGCCAGCGACTGGGTGATGGATATCGGCCCCGGCGCCGGCGACGAAGGCGGCCGCGTGGTGGCCAGCGCGCCGCCGGCCGAAGTGGCGAAAAGCCGGGACAGCCGCACCGCGCCCTACCTGGCGCGGGCGCTGCAGGGAAAATGAAAGGCGGTTGAAGGGCCGCCGGACGCCGGCCGGGCATCCCCGGCATGAAAACTGCTTTTGGGAAACAACGAGCCGGACCCGCACAGCCGCGGTGCAGCCGTCCGGCCAAAACCGACTCCAAAGGCCATCATGCATGCCCATTCCGCTTCCCTGACCCTAGTCTCCCCTGCCGTCGACATCCTGCCCGGCGAAGTCTTCGGCAAGCTCATCAACCTGTCCGGCCGCCGGCGCTTCACGTCGCAGCGCCTGGTGCTGTATGCGGTGCTGGCCGCGCAGGGCAAGAGCGACGGCGTTGCCGTGGCGCGCAGCGCGCTGACGCTGTTCGACAATGCCCATGCCAGCCTGCTGCAGAAAAAGGACGACCTGCCCGGCGTGTTCTGCGAAGCGCTGCGCCAGGCCTATTTCGGCGCGCTGCAGGGCGACGCCCGGATACGGGCGTTTTCCCTGCTGGCGCAGCGCACGCTGGATGCCATCGAAGGCAGGCGACGCCAGGCTGCCGACCTGCTGGATGAACTGGTCGAACTCACCACGCCGCTGCTCGACGCGCTCAATGCGATCACGGCCATTTACGAGGAGGAAGCGCGGCGCCATGCGCTGCTGCAGGAAAAGCGCCGGCGCTCGGTGATGAACGACATCGAACGGATTGCCCGCGAGGCGCGCATGGTGGCCTTCAATGCCCAGGTGATCGCCGCCCGCGCCGGCGAGGCCGGACGCGAGTTCGCGGTGGTGGGCGGGCGGCTGTCCGACATCACCGGCGAGATCGACGCCCTGGTGCGGCAGGCCATGCAGTGACGGCGGCCGGGGCGGCGCCGGCATGACGCGCCGCATGCCGCCGCCGCTTGCCTCTTATACAATGCCCTCCCTGGGCGGCCACCGCAGGCCGCGTTCCATCAAGGTTCGATCAAGGAGGAAAGCATGTCAGGCTACAGCATCAACATCGAAGAAAAGACCCTTGCGGGGAACAACTTCCGCGAGGTGCTCTACACCACCCAGCGCAGCCAGCTGGTGATCATGACCCTGCAGCCGGGCGAGGAAATCGGCATGGAGCATCATGAAGGCCATGACCAGTTCATCCGCGTCGAGGAAGGCGAAGGCGTGGCCATCCTGGACGGCGAACGGCATGCGCTGGAAGACGGCGTGGCGGTGGTGATCCCGGCCGGCACCGAGCACAACGTGATCAACACCTCCACCAGCGCGCCGCTGCGGCTCTACACGCTCTACACGCCGCCCGAGCATCCGGACGGCATCGTGCACCGGAACAAGGCTGAGGCCGACGAGTACGAAAAGCAGCACGGCCACTGAGCACGCCGGGCCATTGAAGGAAGGGCCACGGCGGGCCGCGCGTCAGGCGCGCTGCCTGCCCCGCATGCCGGCCTGTGCCGGCGCCTCGCCGAGGAAGGGCTCCAGCGCCTCGGCCCGCATCGGCGGGCTGATCATGTAGCCCTGCACGGTGTCGCAGCCGCAGCGCGACAGGTAGATCAGCTGGTCGGCATGCTCCACCCCTTCCGCCACCACCGACATCTCCAGGCTGTGCGCCAGCGAGATGATGGCTGCCACGATGGCGGCATCGTCGGCATCGCTGACGATGTCGCGCACGAAGGAACGGTCGATCTTGAGCACGTCGATCGGGAAGCGTTTCAGGTAATAGAGACTGGAGTGTCCGGTGCCGAAGTCGTCCACCGACACCCTGACGCCCAGGCGCTTCAGGTCGGCCAGCGTGGCCACGGCCTGCTCCACGTCGGTCATCATCAGGCTCTCGGTGATCTCGATTTCCAGCAAGGAGGGCTGCAGGCCGGAGCGTTCCAGCGCCGCCGACACCGAAGCCACCAGCCCCGGCTGCGCGAACTGGCGCGCCGACAGGTTCACCGCCATGTGCATGGCCGGCAGGCCGGCGTTCTGCCAGGCCACCGCCTGCAGGCAGGCCTGGTTCAGCACCCAGTCGCCGATCGGCACGATCAGGCCGATCTCCTCGGCCACCCCGATGAATTCGGCCGGCTGGCGCAGGCCCGGCCGCATGTGCTGCCAGCGCAGCAGCGCCTCGACGCCGATGATGCGGCCGCTCTTCAGGTCCATCTGCGGCTGGTAGTGCAGCACGAATTCATTGGCCTGCAGCGCGCCGCGCAGGTCGCTCTCCATGCGCAGCCGGTTCATCGCCACCGCATTCATCTCGGCCTTGTAGAAGTGGGCGCTGTTGCGGCCCGCTTCCTTGGCGCGGTACATCGCCACGTCGGCCCGCTCCACCAGCAGCTCGGCGGTGGCGGCGTCGCCCGGATAGACCGCGATGCCGACGCTGCAGCTGATCAGGATGGCGTTGCCATTGGCGGCATAGGGCGCGCGCACCGCGTCCATCATGCGCTGCACCAGCCCGAGCGACAGGCTGCCGGCCGGCCAGTCCGACAGCACCAGCACGAATTCGTCGCCGCCGAGCCGGGCAATGGTGTCGGCCGGCCGCATCTGCGCCTGCATGCGCTGGGCCACGCTTTTGAGCACGGCGTCGCCGGCCTTGTGGCCCAGGCTGTCGTTGATGCGCTTGAAGCGGTCGAGATCGACGAACAGCACCCACAGCGCATGGCCGTCGCTGTCGGCCTGCGCCATTGCATGTTCCAGCCTGTCGATGAGCAGCATGCGGTTGGCAAGGCCGGTCAGCGTGTCATGATGGGCCTGGAAATGGATGCGCGCCTCCACCGCCTTCTTGGCGGTGATGTCGCGTCCGGTGCCGTAATAGCCGAGAAAGTGCTGGTCGGCGTCGAACAGCGGCTCGCCCGACAGGCTGAGCCAGCGCAGCGCGCCGTTGTCGTCGCTGGCCTGGAACTCGACATGGGCGAACGGCAGGCGCGCCGCGCTCGCCTCGCGATGGACATCCCAGTCGGCATGAAACGGCGCGGTGGCGATCTCCGGCAGCGTCTTGCCGATCAGCCGCGAAGGCGCAATGCCGGCCTTGGCTTCCAGGCCGGGCGACAGCGTGGTGAAGCGCAGCTCATGGTCCTGTTCCCAGTACCAGTCGGACGACAGGGCTGTGAGGCGCCGGAAGCGCTCCTCGCTGGCGCGCAGGCGCTGCATGGCGGCGCGGCGCCCGGCCATGATCTCGCCGCCGATCAGCGCAAACAGCGGCAGCGCAACGGCCAGCGTGAGCCAGCGGGCAATGTCGGGCGCATGGTCGGCACCGGGCGCCCCGGTGCGCCAGGCAACGAAGATGACGCCGGCATAGCCCAAGAGCATCAGGCCGCTCTGCAGCAGCAGCATGCGCGTTGAAAAGCGGAAGACGGCGAACAGCAGGATCAGCCCGAAGAAGCTGACGAAGGTATCGCGCGCAGCACCGGAACCCAGCATCACATAAAGCACGCACAGCACCGCCACCGTGGTCATGGGCACGGTCATGCTGGGATCGGGCGCCTTCTCGTTGAGCCTGAACCGGAACACCAGGTAGAACAGCAGCACGCTGCCCATGATCAGCCCGGCGCCGCTGGCCACCACCACGCCCGGCATCAGGCCGAACAGGTAGAGCAGGCTCATCAGGAAGCACAGCGCCACCGAGCTGACGGCGGCCATCATGAAGCGCCCCTTGATCAGCGCCTTGCGACTGCGGTGCGCGGCCGGCGCCCGGTCCGGACCGGGGCCGGAGGGGTCGGGCGCGGGTGGCTCTGCATTGATGCGATCGGACATGGCGTTCGGGTGGGCAAGGGAATCTGCGCATGATATACCCCGCGCATGCATTGTTGCGGCGAAGCGGACCTGCCGTGGAACAAAGCGCGGCCAGACAAATCGGACCCATGTCGCGGCGGCGCCGCCCAATCCATGCTTTCATGCCAAGGAGAAACCGACCATGATCACCCTCCATACCTGGACCACGCCCAACGGCCGCAAGGTGCCCATCATGCTGGAAGAGCTGGGCTGGCCCTACGAAGTGCGCCCGGTCGACCTGAGCAGGAACGAGCAGCATGCGCCGGACTTCCTGAAGATTTCGCCGAACAACAAGATCCCGGCCATCGTCGACCATGATGCCGAGGGCGGCCCGCTGGCCATCTTCGAGAGCGGCGCCATCCTCACCTACCTGGCGGAAAAGAGCGGCCGCTTCCTGGCGTCCTCCGGGCCGGAACGGTACAAGGCGCTGGAATGGCTGCACTGGCAGATCGGCAGCCTGGGGCCGATGCTGGGCCAGCTCGGCTATTTCGCCAAGCGCGCCGAGGAGACAACGCCGGCCGCGATCGCCCGTTTCACCGAGGAAGGCGAGCGGCTGCTGGGCGTGATGGAGAGGCGGCTGAAGGAAACGGCCTATCTGGGCGGGGAGGCTTACTCGATCGCGGATATCGCCGCCTATCCCTGGACGCTGGCGGCCACTACCTTTCTGCAGGAACCGCTGGCGCAGGCGTTGCAGGGCAAGGATGCGATACGGCGCTGGCTGCAGATGGTGGGGGACAGGCCGGCGGTGCAGCGGGGGATGGCGGTGCCGCAGGTGTAAGGCTGGAAATCCGGTCTTTCATTGCTTGCCATATGGAGCCATGGCGTTGGAGTCGTGGCGGCGTTTCAGCGAGTTACGGAAAGTCACTTTCTTGAAGGAGGCGCGTAGAACGCTATGACTCCAGGATGTGTCGGGAAAACTTACACTTAAAAAAAGTTGCAAAAACGATATAAATTCCCGGAGGAAAATTGCTTTTAACAATCTATTGGTAATAAAAAACTTTTTGCCTATGAGTAGTTGTTCTTATTGTCGATTACGGCAAAACTAGTGGTTAAAAAAAATTTACATTTAATGAAACCAAAAGTCGACAAGCTTTACAGCCTGGCAATAATAGGCTGAGAAATTCTCTTAAGTCTTTGTTTATCCACATTTTTCCCTGTAGGCACGTTCTATGCTCATGCAAGAAAGGCAATGTTCCCGTCGAGCGTTGTCTTTCTAATTTCATTCCAGGACACCTTTCTCCTGAATGGAACACGACCGTAATCGTTGCAGAACCTTAAACTTTCAGGGGAATTTCATGCATCTTAAAAAACTACTTGCCGGCATGCTAATGGCGTCTAGCCTGCTCTCTGCTGCATTACCAGCACACGCGGCCCTGATTTATCTGGATGGTGAAACGATCAGTGGAACCGGATTGGGCGCTGTCAATACGGTCCTTACCATCAGCAGTCCAAGCAATTCAAGCACCGAGCTTGGAAGTGTTGTATGGAATGGCACTGCAGATGTGAAGAGTGGCGATGTAAACGCATCCCAGACGCAAACACTCAGCCTGGGACAACTGGGCCTGAGCGATCCGGCCAATCTGCGGGTCGTATTCAATGCCACAGAACCGGCAAGCGACTCCATCACCCTGACCGACCTGATCCTGTACATATTCTCAGCCAGCGGAGGAACAGCGCTGTTTCAATCAGGCGCTTTCACGCAAGTCGTATTTGACAGCACGGAGCCCGGCACCGGCAGTGCGGGCTTTGTCTTTGGCCTCGACGCTGCAGACATAATCAGCGCCAAATCAGCGTTTGAAACGCCAACTAATCGTATCGGACTGCTGGCACATGCAATTAATGCCACCGGTGGCCAGGAAACATTTTATGTAGCCCTGGCGGGCAACCCCGGCGGCCCGTCCACCAGCGTTCCCGAGCCAGGCACGATCGCCATGCTTGGCCTGGGCTTGCTGGGAATGGGTTTTGCGGCCAGGCGCAAGGCGGCTCAGCAAGGCTGAACGGCACTCTGCAACCGGCGTCGATAAAGCAAAAAGTCATCCGCTCCCGCGGATGACATAAAAACAGACAAAACAAGACTTCCAGGAAGTTCATTCGCCTGATGCCGGCTTGCTTGCGGCACCAGGCTTTTTATTGCCTTCCTGCCTCAGATACTCAGTTCATCACGCTCACCGAGGTCGTGCTCGTATTGCCCGCCGCATCGCGCGCCGTCACCGCAATGGCGTGGGTGCCCTTGCTGGCCTTGCGGGTGTTCCAGTTGTAAGCCAGGCTGGAGCCCTTGCCGGTGGCAACCAGGGTGCCGTCGATATAGATCCACTGGGTGATGCCGGCAGCGCCGCTGTCGTCCTCGGCGCTGCTGCTGACCGACACATTGCCCGAGACCTTGCCCGACACCGGGTTGGCGATCTTCACCTTCGGTGCGGTGGTGTCGTTTGCCACCACGGTCGTGCCGTTGGCCACGTTGACCGCGACCGTGGTCGATGCGGCCACGTTGCCGGCGGCGTCATAGGCGTATGCCACCAGGTTGGCCATGCCGTTGGGCACGCTGGCCGAGTCCCAGCTGAAGGCGAACGGCGCGGCGCTGTCGACTGACACCGTGCTGCCATTGACCTTCAGTTCCACCCGCGCCACGCCGACGTTGTCCGTGGCGCTGACATTGACCGGCACCACGCCGGTGACGCTGGCATAGGCGATCGGATTGGAAATCGACACCGCCGGCGCCTGGGTGTCCACGGCTACCGTGGTGTTGACCGCTGCCTGCACCGCGGCGGCGGCATTGACCCGGCCGTAGCCGTAGTAGATGTCACGGCCGGCGGCGCCGATGTCGACGGCGGTGGAGAACATCAGCTTCTCGATGTCGGCGCTGCCCAGCGAGGGCTTGGCCGCCATCATCAGCGCCGCCACGCCAGCCGTCAGCGGGCTGGAGAAGGACGTGCCCTGCCAGTTGTCGTAGTAACCGCCGCGGCTGGTGGTGTAGGTGATGCCGGGCGCCGCCATCGAGACGAAGTTGCCGTAGCTGGACCAGCTGGTGCGATAGTCATTCTCATCAGTAGCCGACACCGCGATCATGGTGGTGGTCGGCGTGATGTTTTCATCGACGCCGTTATTGCCGGCCGAGACGAACATCAGGCCGCCCTTGTTCTTCAGGTACTGCGCCGCGCTCTGGATGGTGGAACTGCCGGCCACGCCGCCGTAGCTGCAGTTGACCACGCGCGCGCCATTGTCGGCGGCATAGGTGACGCCCTTGGCGATGGTGCTGTAGTAGGCATAGGCATTGGCGTCGGCGATACGCACAGGCATGATCTTGGCCTGGCCTGCCACGCCGGCCACGCCCAGCGCATTGTTGGTGGCGGCAGCCGCCACGCCGGCCACTGCGGTGCCATGGCCGTTGACGTCGGACGTGTTGGTGTTGTTGTCGTAGAAGTTATAGCCGGGCACCATCTGCGGCGCCAGGTCCGGGTGCGTGCCATCGACGCCCGAATCCAGGATCGCGATGATCACGCCCGCGCCCTGGGTGGTGTCCCAGGCAGTGGTGGCGCCAACCTTGTTCAGGTGCCATTCGCTGCCCATGTAGGGATCGTTGCTGACGAAGTTGGGTTTGACCAGACGGTCGAGTTCGGCGAACTTGATATGCGGATGGCGGCTCAGGCGCTCCACCACGGCTTTTTCGGAAGCATTGGCCGGCAGTTCGACAACGTGCAGGTCGCTCTGGCCGATTTTCTTGCCACGGCCGCCGTGCGGCGCCAGTGCCTTGACGAATTCGGCTTCGCTCAGGCCGGCGCGCGGCATCACCAGTATGCGGCCGCGGGCATACTGCTCGGCGCTGTTGGCCACCGGCTGCGCCGCAATGGCTGCCGGCGCCTGCAGGACGGCTGCGCCGACCAGCATGGAAGGCAGCAGGAAGGCTGCCTGGCAGGCCAGGTCGATGGCGCGCTGGCGCAGGAAGGAATGGCTGTTTCTGTGTCTTACGAACTTCGATGCATTTTGCTGGTTCATGATGAGTTCCTGTCCAAGGTTTAGAAGCGGTACCTGGACAGAACTGCTTGGATACGCCGTCAGCGCATGTCTGCCGGAGTTGTGGCGACCCCGGTATGGAAGACTGGTACTTTGAACGTGCAAAGGAACCCACTGGCGGCGTGTCTGGCAGTCCTGCCGTCATAGGGCGTTTTGCCCGGTAGACCGATGACTTTGCGTCCCTGGCTTTCGCCAGGTTTGCCTTTTCAGACCACGCGCCAATACTAGCGAACATATTTCTTGCTGGCAATAGAAATTTTATCCAGCAGGAAATAGATTGCTCTATATCAATTAAATGGAGGGTGCAGGCGCATGCAGCGCCGCGGCCAGGTGGATGGTGGCCGGGCGAGCGAGTGCATGCCCGGCGCTGGTGGATGAGGGGCGGTCAGCCTTCCAGCCTGGCGTCCATCGTGATATTGGCGTTGAGCACCTTGGAAACCGGGCAGCCGGCCTTTGCCTTGTTGGCGATCTCTTCGAACTTCGCCTGATCGGCGCCGGGAATGCGTGCCACCACGGTGAGGTGGCTGGCGGTGATGTCGAATCCGTCGGCTGACTTTTCCAGGGTGATGGCTGCGTGGGTATCGATCTGTTCCGGCTTCAGGCCGGCTTCGCCCAGCATCAGCGACAGCGCCATGGAAAAGCAGCCAGCGTGCGCGGCGCCGATCAGTTCTTCCGGATTGGTGCCGGGGCCGTCCTCGAAGCGCGACTTGAAGCCATAGGGTGCTTCCTTAAGTACGCCGGTTTCGGTGGAAATCGTGCCGCCGCCATCCTTGATGCCGCCACGCCATACCGCCCATGCCTTTTTGACTGTCATGTATCCTCCATCGTCACTGATTAACGCGCCGCCGGCTGGCGGCGTCTGACTCAGACAACGGATGGCTGAAATAATTGCAATTTGCGAAAGTGGCGGTGCAGTTGCAGTTGCAGTTGCAGTTGCAGTTGCAGTTGCAGTTGCAGTTGCAGTTGCAGTTGCAGTTGCAGTTGCAGTTGCAGTTGCAGTTGCAGTTGCCGTTGCCGTTGCCGTTGCAGTGAAATCCCGTTGAGCGCGCCGTGTCAGCGGTACCCGGAGCGGGAAAAGGTGCGGCGTCTGTTTGAGTGGAGCGAAGCGGAGCGAGTTTAGCCGCGCCCCGCTCCGGGTACCGCTGACACGGGATCCCCGCGCAGCGGGGCGCGATCACCGGGTCGCCTTTTTTTGGTTACTTTTTTTGGCGAAGCAAAAAAAGTGACCCGGCCGCCGGGACGGACTCCCGGCTTGTCCCCACGGCAGTGCATCCGTCTTGCGTCACCCGGCAAGGCACGGGCAGCACTGTCGTCGTTGACGTTGACGTTCGTCGTTACGATGCGAACTGCGAACGTCAAAAGCAACTGCTGCTTCGCAGTGACGCCTTTACGCCGGGTGAAACAACGCCACTGCACTGCCGTCATGACCAGGCCGGGTGTTCGCCCCGGCAGGCGACCTACTTCTTTTGCTTCGCCAAAAGAAGTAGGCAAGAAAAGGCGACCCGGTGATCGCGCCCCGCTGCGCGGGGTCCCCGTGACGGCGATGCCTGAAGCGGGGCGCGGCTAAACTCGCTACGCTGCGCTTCGCTCAAACAGACGCCGCACCTTATCCGCTTCAGGCATCGCCGTCACGGCGCGCTCAACGGGACTTTACCTGCCACTTCAAAAGCAACAGCAACGGCAAAACCAACGGCAACGACAACGACAACTGCAACTGTCGCTACGCGTAACTGCAACCGCAACCGCAACACCGCCCCTTCCTTCAAACCACGCTCATCCCCCAATCCCCATCTCTATCAGGCTTGGTAGCCCTCCCCAACCCCTCCCCTGCGCCACCCGCGCCAGACTGCTATAGTTTCGCCCTCCCCCTACCGCACGCTGCGCAATACCCATGACCATCAAGCTCAAGAACGACAAGCAGATCGCCCAATTGCGCGTCGCCGGACAACTCGCCGCCGAAGTGCTGGCCATGATCAAGCCCTATGTGGTGCCTGGCGTGACCACCGAGGAGCTGGACCGGCGCTGCCATGACTACATCCGCCAGGTGCAGAAAGCCACGCCGGCCAATGTCGGCTACCACGGCTTTCCCAAGACGCTGTGCACATCGGTCAATGGCGTGGTCTGCCATGGCATACCGAACAGCCGCGAGGAGCTCAAGGACGGCGACATCATCAATATCGATGTCACCGTGATCAAGGATGGCTGGCATGGCGACACCAGCCGCATGTTCCATGTCGGCCAGCCCGGCGAGGCGCAGACGCGGCTGGTGCAGACTACCTTTGACGCCATGATGGCCGGCATCGCGGCGGTGCGTCCCGGCGCGCGGCTGGGCGATGTCGGTCATGCGATCCAGACGCTGGCGGAGGCGGCTGGCTATACGGTGGTCAAGGAATACTGCGGCCATGGCATCGGCCGGGTGTACCACGAGGAGCCGCAGGTATTGCATTACGGCCGGCCCAACACCGGCCTGCTGCTGAAGAAAGGCATGACCTTCACCATCGAGCCGATGATCAATGCCGGCGCCGCCGGCGTGCGCCAGCTGGGCGACGGCTGGACCGTCGTCACCGTCGACGGCTCACTGTCGGCGCAATGGGAACACATGATCGCCGTGACCGATGACGGCGCAGAAATCCTCACTCCCTGGCCCGACGCCGCATAAGCCCGCCCGCAGCGGCCTTTCACTCCCACACCTGCCACCATGATCACACTGCACCACCTCGAAACCTCGCGCTCCCAGCGCGTGCTCTGGCTGCTCGAAGAAATGGGCCTTCCGTATGAAATGGTGCGCTACCAGCGCGACCCGAAGACGCGCCTGGCGCCGCCGGCGTTGAAGGCCATCCACCCGCTGGGCAAGTCGCCGGTGATTACCGACGGCGGCATCACGGTGGCGGAATCCGGCGCCATCCTGGAATACCTGGCTGAAACCTACGGCGCCGAGGCGGCCGCCGCGCTGCCTGGCCTGCTGCCACGGCCCGGTACGCCGGAACACCGCCAGTGCCGCTTCTGGATGCACTACGCCGAAGGTTCGCTGATGAACTGGCTGGTGATGAAGCTGGTCTTCACCACCATACCCACGCAGCCCATGCCTTTCTTCGTGCGTCCCATCGCCCGCGCACTGTGCGGCAAGGTGCAGGCCGCGCTGATCGACCCCAATCTGAGCACCGCGCTGGAGTTCATGGAACAGCATCTGTCGCACCATGCCTGGTTCGCCGGCGACCAGCTCACCCTGGCGGACTTCCAGATGAGCTTTGCGGTGGAGGCAGCGCTGTCGCGCGCATCGGGCGGGGGCAAGCAGCCGCATCTGCAGGCCTGGCGCGACAAGGTGGCGGCGCGGCCGGCGTGGCAGCGCGCGCTGGACAAGGGCGGCCCGGTGATCATGCAATAAGGCCAATGCCAGAATGAAAATGTTAAAAAGGCACGCTGAAAAAGTTATTTTCCTCTAGGAAATTTAGCGCTACAATTTCTTCATGGAAATTTAGCGCTGCCGGGTCCCTGGCTGCGCCTCAACCGCAACAGAGATCCGAACGTGAATCCCCTTCATTCCCATCCGGGCACGCTGCCCGCCCTGCGTCTTGCCGCCGTCACTGCCGCTGTTCTGCTTCTTGCTTCCTGCGGCGGTGGCGGAGGCGGCGATTCCCAAACCAGCGTTGCCAGCGGTTCCATGGCCAGCATTGCCAACAGCGGCAACGTCAGCGGCAGTGGCGGCACCAGCGGCCTGCTCGTCACCGCACCGGCCGGCGCCGACGGCTGGACCCAGTGCGCCGCCGAAGGCGAAGTCTGCACCGTGCCCGGCGCGCGACAGGTGCGCTATGGCGCCAACGGCAGTTACACCTATCAGAGCGTTAGCGCCGGCATCCCGTGCAATAACGCCAACTTCGACGACCCCGCACCCGGCGCCGACAAGTCCTGCCAATACGCACCGGCGGGCGTGACCGTGGCCGGCCGGGTCTATAGCCGCGCCGTGTCCGGCCGCACGCTGTCGGTCGGCCCCGGCCGCGACTATGCAAGGCCATGCGACGCGCTGCGGGTAGCAGGCAACGGCGACGTGGTGGAAATCGACGCCGCCGGCAGCCGCACCTATGACGGCGACACCTGCGCCTTCCATGCCAACGACCTGACGATCCGCGGCATCAACGGCCGCCCGAAGATCGGCGCGTTCGGCAATTACGCCTGGGGCAAGGGTACCTGGGTGATCACCGGCAGCCGGGTGCTGGTCGACAATGTCGAGCTGTGGGGCGCCCAGGTGCCGGACGGCAACGGCTCGGCGATCCGCCTGGACGGCAAGCATCTGACGGTGAGGAACAGCTTCATCCATGACAATGAAAGCGGCATCCTGACCAGCAATGATGGCGAAAGCGACATCCTGATCGAGAACACCGAGTTCGGCCACAACGGCAACGACGGCGGCGGCACCCACAACCTGTATGTCGGCCGCGTCGCCAGCCTGACCTTCCGCGCCAGCTATTCCCATGACGCCCGGGTCGGCCACAACCTGAAGTCGCGGGCGCGGGTCAACAACATCAGCTACAGCCGCTTTTCCAGCACGCCGCCGGGCCAGTTCGAGACCACTGCGCCGGCCCAGCCCAGCTACGAGATCGACCTGCCCAACGCCGGCACCGCCTACCTGATCGGCAACGTGATCGAGCAGCCCTCGGCCAACCAGAACTCCAACATGGTGTCCTATGGCGTGGAAGGCGCGACCAACCCCGGCAAGCACCTGTATGTGGTCAACAATACCTTCATCAACGATGACAGCAGCAATGGCATGTTCATCCTGGTGGGCCCGGACGTGACCACGCCGCTCCTGGCGCAGAACAATATCTTCGCCGGCACCGGCAGCCTCACCGGCCAGGGCAACGCGCTGCTGCAAACCAATTACCGCTCGCTCGCGCCGGCCTTCGTCAACCGCGCCGCCTATGACCTGCGGCCTGCCGCCGGCGCGCCCTTCATCGGCGCCGGCAGCGCGGCCGGCTTCAGCCCGAGCGGCGTGGCGCTGACCTCGCTGCGGGAATACGTGCATATCGCGGGCAGCCGGCTGCGCAATGGCGGCGTGCTGGATATCGGCGCCTATTCGGCGCAATAAGGTTGCAGCAAGCCGGCGGCGTGGCATTGGCGCCGGCTTATGCCGGAATCCGGCGCCAATGGACTTGCTGCATTGCGGGATTGCTCGCAATCCATGATCCTGCCTGGCGCTGGCCATGAGTGGATGCGGGATGTGCTACACACAAAGCCTGTCCCTTCGCATTGCACAGCCATCATGAAATCCCTGCCCAAGACCGCTGCCAGCATCGCTCCCGCGCCCTCGGAGGATGCGCCGGCAGTCGCCCGCAAAGTCGGGCTGCGCTATGTGGACGACAGCAAGCCCGGCATTACCCGTCACAAGACCCGTGCCGGCTTCCGCTATGCCGGGCCGGATGGCAAGCCGGTGCGCGACGAGGAGACGCTCAGGCGCATCCGGGCGCTGGCCATTCCGCCGGCCTGGACCGAAGTCTGGATCTGCCCGCTTGCCAACGGCCACATCCAGGCCACCGGCCGGGATGCGAAAAGGCGCAAGCAATACCGCTATCACGCACAGTGGCGCAGCGTGCGCGACGAATCCAAGTACGAACGCATGCTGAGCTTCGGCCGCGCGCTGCCGCGCATCCGCGCAAAGGTCAATGAAGACCTGTCCCTGCCTGGCCTGCCGCGCGAGAAGGTGCTGGCAACCGTGGTGCAGCTGCTGCAGGACACCATGATCCGCATCGGCAACGAGGAATATGCGCGCACCAACAAGTCGTTCGGGCTGACCACGCTGCGCAACCGGCATGTCGACATCAGCGGGCGCGAGGTCGAGTTTCATTTCCGCGGCAAGAGCGGCGTCGAGCACACGATAAGGCTGCGCGACCCCAGGCTGGCGCGCATCATCAAGCGCATCCGCGACCTGCCCGGCCAGGAGCTGTTCCAGTACATCGGCGAGGATGGCGAGCGCCACACCATCGATTCGGCCGACGTCAACGACTACCTGCGCAGCCTGACCGGCGCGGACTATACCGCCAAGGATTTCCGTACCTGGTCGGGCACCATGCTGGCGGCGCTGGAGTTGCAGGCACTGCGCGCGGTGGAATCCGAGACCGACGCGAAGAGGAACATCGTGCAGGCCATTTCCAGCGTCTCGAAGCGGCTCGGCAATACGCCGGCGGTATGTCGCAAATGCTATGTGCACCCGGCGGTGCTGGACTGCTATCTGCAGGGCATCATGCATGAGACGTGGGATGAACTGATCAAGTCCATGAAGGCGCCGGCCGACGATCCGCATGCGCTGAAGATGGAGGAGCTGGCGGTGCTGGCTTTGCTGGAAAGCCGGCGCGAGGCGGCGTAGGGCGGATCGGTCCCGCCGGGGATCCCACTTTGCCTGCCCGCCACGCCCCCATCACGCAGGGTGCAATACCCGAAGGGCATTGCACGGTAGTTGCACGCCACGGACGGTATTGCGGCTCCAGGCGCAAGACGCCACGCGTACCACCTAGAACGTCCCGCTATAGACCGCGCAACTGCTGCATACCTGCGGCGGCGCATCCGATGAAAGCGCCTCGCGAAAGCGGTTGTAGGCCGCATTGTTCCAGACCGCCTGCACGCCTTCCTCGGCCATGTTCCCGAAGTGGATGCGGTCCGGCGTGGCCACCATGCAGCAGGGCATGGCGCGGCCGTCGTAGCTGATGTAGGCGCCGCGCCAGGGCCAGTCGCAGCGCTTGCGGCCGGGCACGTCGGGCGCGTGGCGGCGCGGCGTCAGGTTGGGCAGGCGCAGCGCGACACCCAGCCGTTGGGCCTCGGCGCGGGCCGCGTCGAATACCGCGTCCACCCTCGCGCGCTCGTCCCGCAACAGGGTCTGGCCGTTGATGAAGGCGCGCATTGGCTGATACTGCGCCGGCAGGCTGTCCTCGCCGAAGTCGTGGCACAGATGCTGCACCGACAGGCTCTCCACGCCTTCGTCGCCGGCCAGCCGCACCAGGGCCGGCAGCTCTTCCAGGTTCATGCGCATGACCACCGCCACCAGCTTCACCTGTGGCAGCGCGCTGCCGGCCGCCCGCCTGGCCGCCATCAGCCGGCGCAGGTTGCGCATGACCTTGTCGAACGAGGCGCGCAGGCGGATCGCTTCATAGCTTGCCGCATGGGCCCCATCCAGCGAGGCATGCAGCGTATGCAGGCCGCTGGCCACGCATTCGGCGGCGCGCGCTTCGGTCATCAGGGTCATGTTGGTATTGGTCGACACCCGTATGCCGCGCCGCGCCGCATGCGACACCATGTCGAAGAAACGCGGATGCATCAGCGGCTCGCCCAATCCCTGCAGATGCAGTTCCTCGATATCGCCGAACTGCTCGATCAGCCGGGTAAAGACATCCATTTCCATCAGGGCCGGCGGCCGGCCGGGCTGGCTCTCGGGACGCAGGGAAATGGGGCACATGCGGCAACGCAGATTGCATTGGCCTACGGGTTCGATCTGGACGAAACGCGGCGGTTCGATCTGAGGTTCGGCGTGCTGTGGCATCCAGGCTCCGGGGTAGGTGAACAGAAATTCGGGAAAGCGCCGCCGGGGTTGCAGGCATGGCGCTCCCTGCTCAATGATTGAACGGCGTACTCAATGCCAGGTTCCACGGACGCGCACCGGATTTGCGATGTGCCAAACAGACAATAGATGAGTTCAGACACGCGCGGCGCCCGCGTCCTGCCGCACAGCGGCCGGCGCAGCTTTTGCTATGAAGCAGTACAGGTCGACCGCCATTGCCTGACCGACGCAACACCACATCATTTCTCACGGAGCGATTGAACAAGATGATCAAAACAAGTGCATTCCGCACCAAAAAATTTTATGTGGCTCTGCCATGCACCGCCCTGGCGCTGCTTTCCGGACCGGCCATGGCGCATGACGGCACGCATGCCGCCGGACTGCTGGCCGGCCTGCTGCATCCGGTTTCCGGAGGAGACCACCTGCTGGCCATGATTGCCGTCGGCTTATGGGCCGCGGCGCAGAACCACACCGCCAGGCGCTGGCTGCCGGCGCTATTCCCGCTGGTCATGCTGCTGGGCGCGCTGGCAGCGGTCGGCGGCGTGGCACTGGCCGGCATGGAAAGCCTGATCGGCCTGTCCGTGGTTGCCCTCGGCATGCTGACCGTGCTTTCAGTGCGCATGCCGGCATGGGCAGGCGGCCTTCTGCTTGCCGCGTTCGCGCTGGCCCATGGCCAGGCGCATGGCCTGGAAACGCCGGCCGACGGCGCTTCCCTCGCCTATTTCCTGGGTTTTTCCGCTGCCACCGCCCTGCTTCACCTGGCCGGCATGCTGGCCGCCAACCGTGCCGGCCGGCTCGCCAGCCGTGTCGCCGGACTGGGCATTGCGCTGGCGGGAACCTGGATGATGCTGGCCTGATACCAGGTTCCTGCGGACACTAACCCCGCAACAGCCGCAGCAGCCCGGCCACCTGCGGCGGCAGCACCCTGCGGCTGCGCCATACCCACGGCAGTTCATGCAAGGCCTGGCGCAAGCCGCCGCGCCACGCTTCCCGGCTGGGCGCCCGGCGCCGGATGCGCAGGGTTTCCCTGGCCGCCCATGCCGGCGGCAGGCGCAGCCATGCCACCCAGAGCGCATTGCGAATGACGATGACCTGGCGCGCGATATTGTCGCGATAGGGCGAGGGATGATGATGCACGGCCAGCTGCGGCACATAGGCGATGCGCCAGCCGGCGGCGGCAAGGTCCAGGGCCAGCAGCGCTTCCTCGCCACCGACGAAGAAGCGCGCCTCATAGCCGCCGGCCTGCAGATAGGCGTCGCGCCGGAACACCGCCGCGCAGGCAATGAAGCCCAGCAGCGCCGGGCCGGGCAATCCCTCCGACGGCAGCGGGCTGGCAGCCATCTCGGCGCAGGCCGGGTCCTCGCGGCAATCCTCGCCCAGCAGCACCCGGCCGCACAGCGCAGCCACGTCGGGATAGTGGTCCAGGATTTCCACGGCCAGGCCGAGCGCGCCATCCTCCCACCAGGAATCGTCGTCGCAAAAGGCGACATAGGGCGTCGCGGCCAGTCGCACTCCCGCATTGCGGCCCGCGCCGCCGATATTGCGCGGCAGGCTGATGCATTGCACCCGGGGATAGCGCTGCGCCACGACGAAGGCCGTGGCATCGGTGGAGGCATTGTCGACCACGATCACTGCTGGTTGTTCCGGCATGGCCAGCAGCTTGTCCAGCGAACGTGCGAGTTCGCCGACGCGGTTGTAGGTCAGAAGCACTACGGAAACACGCTGCCCGGCCTTGTCCATGCTCCCTCCGGCGGCAAGCTTCTTGCCATGGCCTTTTAGACTGACACCCTACGGCTTGTTCCCCCGGCATGCATGCCGCTTCCTCCACTTCTGCGGCAGCCGGCCACTATGCCCGCCCTCTGCCCTTGGTAGAAAATCTTCCCCTGTAGGAAAACTCCCACAGCCGTATGCGGCCCCCGCCGATAGCGAAGTAGCAATATTCTTACTAGAGTTGCGAATCTGCCGGGCATACGACCGATATCAATAAGCGGGGCAACCGCCACCTGCCGGCATCCATTCAATCAACCAAGGGGAGTTACATGGGGAGAGCGCGCGTATTGCTCGTTGCATCGGAAGCAGTGCCGCTGGTCAAGACCGGCGGACTGGCGGACGTGATCACGGCGCTGGCCGCCGTGCTGATCGACCATGGCGTGGACGCCACCATTCTGATGCCCGGCTATCCGGCGGCGCTTGCCAATGCGACTGGCCTGCGCCAAATCGGCCCCGTGCTCGACGACCTGCCCGGCGGCGCCGGCCGGCTGATGCTGGGCCGCATGCCGGGCGCCGATATGCCGGTGCTGCTGCTCGACACCGAGCGCCTGCGCAGCCGCAGCGGCGATCCGTATGTGAACGACGACGGTGTCGAATACGGCGACAATGCGCTCGCCTTCGGCGACCTCGCCCATGCCGCGGCCCGCATCTGCGCCGGAAAGACCATGTTCCCGACGCCGCATGTGGTGCATGCCAATGACTGGCATGCCGGCCTGATTCCGCTGCTGCTCAGGGCGCAGGGCATTGATAACGTCGGTTCCGCGCTGACCATCCACAACCTCGCCTTCCAGGGCAATGTCGACATGGCGCTTGCCGGCGCGCTGGGCGTGCCGGGCGACATGCTGCATGCCGACGGCGTGGAGTTCTGGGGCAAGCTGAGTTTCATGAAGGCCGGCATCCTGTGCGCCGACCGCATCACGGCTGTCAGCGACACCTATGCGCAGGAAATCCTGACGCCGCGCTTCGGCCACGGCCTGGACGGCCTGCTCAATGCGCGGCGCGACGCGCTGCTGGCCATCCCCAACGGCGTCGACCCCATCGCCTGGAATCCGTCCCACGACCCGCTCACGGCACGCGCCTTCAGCGCCGACGACCTGGCCGGCAAGGCCGCCTGCAAGCGCGAGCTGCAGCGTTTGTGCGGCCTGCCGGTGGAGCCATTCGCGCCGCTGGTGGCGCTGGGCAGCCGCATCACCCATCAGAAGATGGCCGACGTGGCGCTCGATGCCCTGCCGCGCCTGCTGGCCGACCACGGCCGGCTGCAGGTGGTGGTGCAGGGGCGCGGCGACCATGGCTATGAAGCGCGCTTCCGCCAGCTGGCGGCCGAATGGCCGGGCCGGGTGGCGGTACAGATCGGCTATGACGAGAAAATGGCCCATGCGCTGCATGCCGGCGCCGACATGCTGCTGCATGGCACCCGCTTCGAGCCGTTTGGCCTCACACCCATCTACGCCATGCTGTACGGCACCATCCCGGTGGCGTCCAGGGTCGGCGGCCTGTGCGACACCGTGTCCGACGCCGGCGAGCCGGATGCGCCGCATGAACTGGCCAACGGCGTGCTGTTCGACGGCGACGGCGCCGACGACATGGTGCGGGCAATGGAGCGCGCGCTGGCCCTGTATGGCCAAGGCAGCTGCTGGCAACGCCTGCAGCGCAATGCGATGCAGGCCGATTTTTCCTGGTACGGTCCGGTGCGCAAGTACATCCGCATGTATGCCGACATCGCGCCCGGCCATGCCCGCGCCCTGTTTGAAAACACCTTGCTGCCGCGCAGTGCGGCCGCCGACGAAGCGGCGACGCTCTACAAGCGGGCCTGAAGGGAAAGCGCATGGCGCCATCGCACCCTCTTTCCGGTGGCCCGGTTTTTGCGACGCAGCAACCAGATCATGTCGAGGAATCCATGCAACAAGAAATTGAACAGGAAAGGCGGGCCGCAGTCCCGCCCGCCGAAAGCCGCATCCCCACCCATCTGATCGATGCACTCGCCGAAGGCCGGCTGCAGGACCCGTTCGCGCTGCTCGGGCCGCACCAGGTCGGGCGCAGGCTGCAGATCCGCGCCTGGCAGCCGGGCGCGCTGCGGGTGCAGGCAATCGGCCTGCGCGGCGGCCTGCTGGCCGAGTTCACCCAGGTCGATGGCCGCGGCATGTTCGTCGGCACGCCGGCCCGCATGCGGCTGGGGCAGGCCTACCGGCTGCGCATCTGGTGGCCGGATGCCAGCGGCAATGAAACCGTGTTCGAGACCGAAGACCCGTATTCTTTCGGCCTGCTGCTGTCCGATCACGAACTCGGCCTGCTTTCCAGCGGCGTGCATTACCGCCTCGGCCGCTGCCTGGGCGCGCAGCCGATGACCGTCAATGGCGTGGCCGGCACCCGCTTCGCGGTCTGGGCGCCGAGCGCGCAGCGGGTATCGGTGGTGGGCGACTTCAACCTGTGGGACGGCCGCCGCCATCCGATGCGGCTGCGCCATGAAGCCGGCGTCTGGGAGCTGTTCATCCCGCGCATCGGCGTTGGCGAACGCTACAAGTACGAACTGCTGTCGGCCTCCGGCCAGCTGCTGCCGCAGAAGGCCGACCCGGTCGCCCGCGCCACCGAGGTGCCGCCGTCCACCGCGTCCATCGTCGCGCCGCTGCAGGTGCATGCGTGGAATGACGAGGCCTGGATGGCATCCCGTCCCAGCCGCGACACGCCCAACACGCCGATCTCCATCTATGAAATGCATGCCGGCTCCTGGCAGCGCGATGCGAATGAGTCCAACCGCAGCCTGACCTGGGACGAGCTGGGCGACCGCCTGATCCCCTATCTCACCGACCTCGGCTTCACCCATGTGCAGATGCTGCCCGTAATGGAGCATCCGTTCGGCGGCTCCTGGGGCTACCAGCCGCTGGCGCAATATGCGCCGACCGCGCGCTACGGCCCGCCGGAAGCCTTCGCCCGCTTCGTCGACCGCTGCCACGCGGCCGGCCTGGGCGTGCTGCTGGACTGGGTGCCGGCCCACTTCCCGTCCGACGCGCACGGCATCGCCCGCTTCGATGGCACCGCGCAGTACGAGCATGAAGACCCGCGCGAAGGCTTCCACCACGACTGGAACACTCTGATCTACAACTTCGGCCGCAATGAAGTGCGCGACTTCCTGATCTCGGGCGCGCTGGAATGGCTGGAGGAATACCACATCGACGGCCTGCGGGTCGACGCGGTGGCTTCCATGCTGTACCGCGACTACAGCAGGAAGGCCGGCGAATGGATACCGAACGTCCACGGCGGCCGCGAGAACCTGGAGGCGGTCGCCTTCCTCAAGGAACTCAACACCGTGGTGCAGCAGCGCTGCCCCGGCGCCCTGATGATCGCCGAGGAATCCACTTCCTGGCCCGGCGTGACCGCGCCGGTGGACCAGGGCGGCCTGGGCTTCACCTACAAGTGGAACATGGGCTGGATGCACGACACCCTGCAGTACATCGAGCGCGATCCGCTGTACCGCCAGTACCACCATGGCGAACTGCTGCACAGCATCAGCTACGCCTGGAGCGAGCGCTATGTGCTGCCGGTGTCGCATGACGAGGTAGTCTATGGCAAGCACTCGCTGCTGGGCAAGATGCCGGGCGACGAATGGCAGAAGCGCGCCACGCTGCGCGCCTATCTCGGCTTCATGTGGACCCATCCCGGCAAGAAGCTGCTGTTCATGGGCAGCGAGCTGGGCCAGTGGGAGGAATGGAACCATGACGGCTCCCTGCCGTGGCACCTGCTGGACGACGAGCGCCACCTCGGCATCCATACCCTGGTGCGCGACCTGAACCGGGTATATGCCACCGAGCCATCCATGCACACCGCCGACGCCGACCCGCGCGGCTTTGCCTGGGTGGTGCGCGACGATGCGGTCAACAGCGTGCATGCCTACCTGCGCCAGGGCGATGCCGATGTCGGCGACGAGCCGCTGCTGGTGGTCATCAATCTCACGCCCGTGGTGCGCCACCATTACCGGGTCGGCGTGCCGGGCATCGAGGGCCAGGGCCCCTCGGTCTGGCAAACCATCCTGAATACCGACGCCGCCGTCTATGGCGGCAGCAATGCCGGCAACCCGGAATTCATGACGGCGCAAGCGCATGGCAGCCATGGCCATGACCAGTCGCTGGAACTGACGCTGCCGCCCCTATCCGCAATGATATTGAAGAGGAGTACCTGACCATGGCGCTTGCCAGAACCCCTGCCCGCATGAGCGCGGGATCGCCCTATCCGCTGGGCGCGACGCCTGACGGCTCTGGCACCAACTTCGCCGTGTTTTCCGCGCATGCGGAAAAGATCGAGCTGTGCCTGTTCGACCCCACCGGCCGGCGCGAGATCGCGCGCCATGTGCTGCCCGAATGCACCGATGAAGTCTGGCACGGCTACCTGCCGCGGGTGCAGCCCGGCCAGCTCTACGGCTACCGCGCCTACGGCCCCTACCAGCCCGAACAGGGCCATCGCTTCAACCATAACAAGCTGCTGCTGGACCCGTATGCCAGGCAGGTCGCCGGCGCGCTGCGCTGGAGCGATGCGCTGTATGGCTACCGGCTCGAATCCTCGCGCGCCGACCTGTCCTTCGACCGCCGCGACAGCGCCGCCTTCATGCCCAAGTCGGTGGTGGTGGACGACTACTACAACTGGGGCAACGACCGTTCGCCCGAGGTGCCATGGGACCGCACGGTGTTCTACGAAGCCCATCTGCGCGGCATGACCATGCGCTGCGAGCATATCGAGCAGGAAGCGCGCGGCACCTTCGCCGCGCTGGCCGACCCGTACGTGATCGACCATCTGCTCAAGCTCGGCATCACCTCCATCGAGCTGCTGCCGGTGCATGCCTTCCTGCAGGACCGGCGCCTCCTGGAAAAGAAGCTGCGCAACTACTGGGGCTACAACACCATGAGCTTCTTCGCTCCCGAGCCGCGCTACCTGTCGGACGGCTCCCTGAACGAGATGCGCCTGGCGATCCGCCAGCTGCACAAGGCCGGCATCGAAGTCATCATGGACGTGGTCTACAACCACACCTGCGAGGAAAGCGAACTGGGGCCGACGCTGTCCTTCCGCGGCCTCGACAATGCCAGCTACTACCGGCTGCTGCCGGACAACCCGCGCCACTGCATCAACGACACCGGCTGCGGCAACACCGTCAACCTGTCGCATCCGCGGGTGCTGCAGATGGTGATGGACTCGCTGCGCTACTGGGTCGAGAAGGTGCATGTGGACGGCTTCCGCTTCGACCTCTCGGTCACGCTGGGCCGCGAGGCGCATGGCTTCGATCCGGGCAGCGGCTTCTTCGACGCGGTGCGCCAGGACCCGGTGCTGTCGCGGGTGAAGATGATCGCCGAGCCCTGGGACATCGGACCCGGCGGCTACCAGGTCGGCCAGCATCCGCCCGGCTGGGCCGAATGGAACGGCGCCTACCGCGACGATGTGCGCCGCTTCTGGAAAGGCGACACCGGCGTGCGTCCGGCACTGGCGGCGCGCCTGCTGGGTTCGGCCGACCTGTTCGGCCAGCGCCGGCGCCGCCCCTGGGCTTCGGTCAACTTCATCACCGCCCATGACGGCTTCACGATGAACGACCTGGTCAGCTACAACGAGAAGCACAACGAGGCCAATGCCGAGGACAACCGCGACGGCGCCAACGACAACCAGAGCTTCAACTGGGGCGCCGAAGGCCCGACCGACGACCCCGGCATCATCATCACCCGCGAGAAGGTCAAGCGCGCCATGCTGATGACGCTGTTCTTCGCCAACGGCACGCCCATGCTGCTGGGCGGCGATGAATTCGGCCGCACCCAGCATGGCAACAACAATGCCTACTGCCACGACGATGAACTGAGCTGGTTCGACTGGAGCGCGCTGGAAAGCGATGCCGGCCAGGCCATGGTGAGCTTTACCCGGCGCTGCCTGGCCGCCCGCGCCGCCCATCCGACGCTGCGCCAGACCCAGTTCTATACCGGCGGCACCGAGGTGCTGCCGGGCCTGATGGACGCCAGCTGGTTCGACGAGTCCGGCAACCCGATGACGCCGGACATGTGGCAGTTCGCCGAGGGCCGCATGCTGACATTGCGCCGCGTCGGCCGGGCCGAGCCCGGCGGGCCGGTGTCGGCCACGCTGCTCCTGATGAACGCCTATTCGGAGGACCGGGAATTCATCCTGCCCGAGCCGGTGCTGGAGTGGGAACTGCTGGCCGACGCCGCCGAGCCGATCGAGGTGGGCGACTATGCGGCCGAGGTGGTGGCCAGCGCAGAAGCCCAGGCCGAGGTGGCAATCGCGCTGGCGATGGCGGCCGCGACCGAGACCCAGAGCGAGGGCGGCGGCGCCGCCACCGAGGCGCTGGCGCGGCTGGCAAGCCGCGACGAACCAGTCGCGCGGGCCGTGGTCAACAATCGTATCGTGGTCGCCGCGCACAGCGCGGTACTGCTGGGCGCGACCCGCATCGCCATCTGAGCCGTACCAGACACCGGAGGACTATCGTGAGTAATGAAGCACTGCTGGCACTGGCCGACATGGCCGGCATCTCGCCAACCTGGATCGACGCCTTCGGCGCGCCGCAAACCGTGGCGCCGGAAGCGATCCGCGCCATGTTGAATGCGCTGGGCATGCCCAGCGATACCGATGCCGACTGCGAGGCCAGCATCGCCGCGCTGGCCACCGAAAGGGCCACGCGGCCCCTGCCGCCGCTGCTCACTGCCCAGGTCGGCATGCCCATACCGCTGGGCCGCCATCCCATCCTGCGCAGCAAGCCCTACCGGGTCGAGATGGAAGACGGCAATGTGATCGAGGGCCGCTTTTCCGACGACCCGGAACAGGCGCTGGAAATCACGCCGCTGCATACGCCCGGCTACCACCAGCTGCAGGTAGGCGACTACCAGGTCACGCTGGCGGTGGCGCCGTCGCGCTGCTACAGCGTGGCCGACGCCGCCGCCACCCTGCCCGGCACCCCGGTCACCGAGCCGTGGCTGTGGGGCATCGCCACCCAGCTGTATTCGCTGCGCCGCCCCGGCGACGGCGGCATCGGCGACTTCGGCGGCCTGGCCCGCTTCGTGCGCAAGGCAGCGCGCCGCGGCGCGGCGGCGGTGGCCATCAGCCCGGTGCATGCGATGTTCGCCGACGACCTCAACCGCTTCAGCCCCTATGGCCCGTCGAGCCGGGTGCTGTTCAATGCGCTGCATATCGACCCGTCGGCGGTGATGGGCGAGGAAGTGCTGGCCGAGGTGCTGCGCGAGCACAACCTGGCGGAAGAAGGCGAGCGGCTGGAAGCGCTGGAACTGATCGACTGGCCGGCATCCTCGGCCTGGAAGTTCAAGGTGCTGCGCGCGCTCTACCAGCGCTTCAACCAGGCCGGCGGCGCCGCCCATGCGGCATTCACCGCCTTCCGCCAGGAACAGGGCGACACGGTGGAAGACCATGCCCGCTTCGAGACGATGCATGCCTGGCTGCGCAGCCAGGGGATGAACGGCGACTGGCGCAGCTGGCCCGAGCAATACCGCGACCCGCGCGGCGCAGCCATCGAACAGTTCGCGCGCGAGCATGCCGACGAGGTGGGCTTCCATGCCTTCCTGCAGTGGCAGGCCGCGCTCGGCCTGCAGCAGGCGCAGATCGCCGCCCGCGAGGCCGGCATGGCCATTGGCCTGATCAGCGACCTGGCGGTCGGCGCCGATCCGGCCGGCAGCCAGGCCTGGAGCCGTGGCGACCAGATGCTGGGCGGCCTGTCGGTCGGCGCGCCGCCGGACGTGCTGGCGCCGCTGGGCCAGAACTGGGGGCTGGGCGCATTCTCGCCGGTGGCATTGCGCCGCCATGGCTTCCAGGCCTATCTCGAAATGCTGCGCTCGGCCTTCCGCCATGCCGGCGGCGTGCGCATCGACCATGTGCTGGGCCTGACCCGGATGTGGCTGGTGCCGGACGGCTTTTCCTCCACCCAGGGCGCCTACCTGCGCTTTCCGTTCGACGACCTGCTGCGCCTGATCGCGCTGGAGAGCTGGCGCCATCGCGGCATCGTCATCGGCGAAGACCTGGGCACGATACCGCCGGGCTTTGGCGAGCGGCTGGCCGGCGCCGGCATCCTCGGCATCCGGGTGCTGTGGTTCCAGCGCCGCGACAGCCGCTTCCTGCCGCCCGCCGCCTGGTCGCAGGAAGCCATGGCCACCACCACCACCCATGACCTGCCGACGATTGCCGGCTGGTGGCAGGCGCGCGATATCGACTGGCGCGCCCAGCTCGACATGCTGGGGCCGAATGCCAGCGAGGCCGGCGAACGCGAGATCCGCAACGGCGAGCGGACCTCGCTGTGGCAGTCGATGTCCGAAGCCGGCGTGCTCGATGCGCGCGAGGGCCTGCAGCCGCCGCCGCTGGAGCATCCGCCGATCGAGCATGCGATTGCCTATGTCGGCATGACGCCGGCCCCGCTGGCAATGATCCCGATCGAAGACCTGCTCGGCCTGGTGGAAGCGCCCAACCTGCCCGGCACCACCGACCAGCACCCGAACTGGCGGCGCCGCATGCCCGGCACCGTCGACAGCATGCTCGACGATGCCGCCGCCGTTGCCCGCACCGACCTGCTGAACCAGACCCGACAGGCGCCGGAGCAGCAGCAATGAGCATTCCACGCGCCACCGCACGCCTGCAGTTCAACAGCGGCTTCACGCTGATCGAC